>PLXO01000029.1 GCA_003151425.1 Acetobacteraceae bacterium | reverse complement strand
GCGGGAGAGGTATACGCAAACCTGCTCTACCGTGACCCAACAAGTCGACCAGACGCCTAACCCAACACGCCGAACAATGGCGAAGGAACCCCAATGACGCCGCCCACCGTGCTTGTCGCCGACGACGACCGTTCGATCCGCACCGTGCTGACGCAGGCGCTGGGCCGTTCGGGTTATCAGGTGCGCTGCACCGGCAACACCGCGACGCTTTGGCGCTGGGTCGAGGAGGGCGAGGGCGACCTCGTGATCACCGACGTGGTGATGCCGGACGAGAACGGGCTGGACCTGATCCCTCGCATCCGCCGCATCCGCCCCGACCTGCGCGTGGTGGTCATGAGCGCGCAGTCCACGCTGATCACGGCGGTCAAGGCGGCCCAGCGCGGCGCCTTCGAATATTTGCCCAAACCATTCGATCTGCAGGAGCTGCTGGCGGTGGTCGGCCGCGCGCTGACCGCTCCAGTCGCGGTCGCCGCCACCGTCGCCGAACCGCGTGACGCCGACGAGCGCATGCCGCTGATCGGCCGCAGCCCGGCGATGCAGGAAATCTACCGCACCATCGCGCGGCTGACGGCGGCGGATCTGACGGTGATGATCAACGGTGAATCCGGCACCGGCAAGGAGCTGGTGGCCCGCGCGCTGCACGACTACGGCAAGCGCCGCGCCGGGCCGTTCGTCGCCATCAACATGGCAGCGATCCCGCGCGAGCTGATCGAAAGCGAGCTGTTCGGCCATGAGCGCGGCGCCTTCACCGGCGCCACCAACCGCAGCCAGGGCCGCTTCGAGCAAGCCAATGCCGGCACGCTGTTCCTCGACGAGATCGGCGACATGCCGCCAGAGGCGCAGACCCGCCTGCTGCGTGTGCTGCAGGAGGGCGAGTTCACCTCGGTCGGCGGGCGCCAGCCGATCAAGGCGAATGTCCGCATCATCGCCGCCACCCATCGCGACTTGCGCAACTCGATCCGCCAGGGGCTGTTCCGCGAGGATTTGTTCTACCGCCTCAACGTGGTGCCGATCCGCCTGCCGCCGCTGCGCGAGCGCACCGAGGACATCGGCCCGCTGGCACGCCACTTCCTCGACCGCGCGCGCGAGGACGGCCTGCCCGCGAAATCGCTGGACGCCGGCGCGCTGGACCGGCTGCGGCGGTATGGCTGGCCCGGCAATGTGCGCGAGCTGGAGAACCTGATGCGCCGGCTCGCCGCGCTGTGCGCACAGGACGTGATCACCGCCGACGTGATCGATGCCGAGCTGACCGAGGTCGCGCCGCAGGTCGAGGCGCCGGCGCAGTCCGCGCCGGAGACGCTTGCCCGCGCCGTCGAACGCCATATCCGCCAGTTCCTCGCCGGGCACGAGGGCGGGGTGGCGCCGTCGGACATCTACGACCGGGTGATCTCCGAGGTCGAGCGGCCGCTGATCCGCATGACGCTGGCGGCGACGCGCGGCAATCAAATCAAGGCGGCCGCCATGCTCGGCCTCAATCGCAACACATTGCGCAAGAAAATCCGCGATCTGGAGATTCCCGTGGTACGAGGCATCGCATGAAGCGTTGGGAGAAGAGGAGGATACTCCCCCTCCCNNGGGAGGGGGAGAAGCGACGGCGACTTCATGACCACCGTAACCGAGGCCCCGGGGACCGACCCGCCGGTCGACCAGCCCGACCCAGCGCCGCCGCGGTCGCGGTTGGGCCGGCTGGTCGATCTGCTGCTCGGCAAGGCGGTGACGATGGTGCTGGCGGCGCTGGCGCTGGCGGTCGCCATCGCCACCTTCGTGCTGCTGGCCGGCTCGCCAACCAACGTGCGCCCCGATGTCGGCGTCGGGCTGGTGCTCGCCAACCTGATCGCCCTGCTGCTGCTCGGCGCGGCGCTGGCCGGCCGGCTGACCGTGGTCTGGGTCGAACGTCGCCGCGGCTCCGCCGGCTCGCGGCTGCATGTCCGCCTGGTGCTGATGTTCAGCGGCGTCGCCGTCGCGCCGACCATCTTCGTCGCGTGCTTCGCCGTGGCCTTCTTCCATTTCGGCATCCAGTCCTGGTTCAACGACCCCGTCCGCTCGGCGCTCGACGAGTCGCTGCAGGTCGCCCGCGGCTATCTCGACGAACACCGCAACAACATCCGCGCCGTGGCACTGGAAATGGCCAACGACCTGATGCGGGCCGGCCAGTTGATGCCGGCCGACCCGCAGGCATTCGCCGAGGTCCTGGGCGCGCAGACCGCGCTGCGCGGCCTGACCGAGGCGGAGATCTACGATGCCGCGTCCGGCCAGGTGATGGCCTCGGCCGGCCTGTTCGGCGGCCTCGGCGTGGAGCCGCCGCCCGCCTGGGCGATCGAGCAGGCACGCGCCGGCGACGTGGTGGTGCTCAACACCGGCGACGCCACCCGCGTACGCGCGCTGATCGAGCTCAATTCGCAGCCGCCCCTGGTGCTGATGATCGGCCGCCCCGTCGATCCGCAGATCCTCACCTATATGTCCCGTACCGAACAGGCGGTCGCGGAATACCGCCGGCTGGATGACAGCCGCTCCTGGCTGCAGATTGCCTTCGCCTGGATTTTTGCCCTCGTGGCGCTGCTCGTACTGTGTGCGGCGGTGCTGATCGGTCTGGTGATCGCCAACCAGATCGCCCGGCCCATCGGCCGCCTGATCAACGCCGCCGAACGCGTGCGCGGCGGCGAGCAGGGGGTGCGGGTGCCGGAAGCCGCGACGCGGGACGAAGTCGCCGGCCTGTCGCGCGCGTTCAACCGCATGACTGGCCAGCTCGCGGCCCAGCGCGCCGAGCTGATGGATGCCTACAGCCAGATCGACGAGCGCCGCCGCTTCACCGAAACCGTGCTCGCCGGCGTCTCCGCGGGCGTGATCGGCCTCGATGCAAGTGGGCGCATCGAGCTGCCCAACCGCGCCGCCGACGAGCTGCTGGGGATGGACCTGATCGCCGAGGTCGGCCACGAGCTGGCCGCCGTGGTCCCCGAGTTCGGGCCATTGCTGCGCCAGGCCTTGACCCAGCCGGATCGTCCCGCGGTGGGCGAAATCATGGTCGGCCCGCCCAATCGGTGCCACACCCTGCTGGTACGCATCGGCGCCGAGCGTGGCGGCGGACGGACGGACGGATTCGTGGTGACCTTCGATGACATCACCGAGCTGCAATCGGCCCAGCGCAAGGCCGCCTGGGCCGACGTGGCGCGGCGCATCGCGCACGAGATCAAGAATCCGCTGACCCCGATCCAGCTCTCCGCCGAGCGCCTGAAGCGCCGCTTCACGCGCGAGATCGTCTCCGACCCGGAGACCTTCGCGCAGTGCGCCGACACCATTATCCGCCATGTCGGCGATATCGGCCGCATGGTGGACGAATTCTCCGCCTTCGCGCGCATGCCGCAGCCGCAGATTAGCCGCGACGACGTCGGGCGCATCGCACGCGAGGCGCTGATGTTGCAGAAGACCGCGCGCCCGAAGATTGCCTGGACGACGGAGATCCCGGAGCGCGGCCCGATGGCGCGCTGCGACCGTCGGCTGATCCGCCAGGCGCTGACCAACCTGCTGCAGAACGCCGCCGACGCCATCGCGATGCGCCCAGAGGGAGGTGGCACGGGAGGTGGCACGGGAGGTGGCACGGGAGGTGGCACGGGAGGTGGCACGGGAGGTGGCACGGGAGGTGGCGCGGGAGGTGGAACGTCCGGTGGCGTGGCGGGTGGTTCGGCGGCTGGCGTGTCGGGTGGCCCAACCGGGCGCGCGCCAGGAAGCCCGGCGGCGAACGCGGCGGGGCTGGAGGGCGGCACCATCACCCTGGCGGTGCGGCAGGTCGGTGCCGACGTGCTGATCAGCGTCGCCGACAACGGCGTCGGCCTGCCGGCGGAGGATCGCGCGCGCCTGACCGAGCCCTACATTACCCACAAGCCGAAAGGCACCGGGCTCGGGCTGGCGATCGTCAAGAAGATCATGGAAGATCATGGCGGACGGCTGCTGCTGGACGATCGACCGGACGGGCCCGGCGCGATCGCCACGCTGTCGCTGCCGATGCGCGGACCCGCTGAGGCGACGGCGCCAGGGGACCCAGTCAGGGACCCAGTCAGGGACCCAGTCAGGGATCCAGCCAGGGTCTCGATCAGGGACCCAGCCGGGGTCTCGATCAGGGACCCAGTAACTGGCAGGGACCCAATCGCCGGCGAACTCGTTGCTGCCGAGCCCGTTTCTGCCGGAAAGGTGCCGGATGGCGCATGACATCCTGATCGTCGACGACGAGCCCGATATCTGCCTGCTGGTCGACGGAATCCTGCGCGACGAGGGCTACGACACCCGCTCGGCCGGTGACGCCGATGCTGCCCTGGCGGCCTTCAAGGTGCGCCGCCCATCGCTGGTGATCCTCGATGTCTGGCTGCAAGGCTCGCGCACCGACGGCATCGGCATCCTCGAAACGCTGCAGAGCGAGGAGCCGCAGGTGCCCGTCGTGATGATCTCGGGCCACGGCACGATCGAGACCGCCGTCGCCGCGATCCAGCGCGGCGCCTACGACTTCATCGAGAAGCCGTTCCAGTCGGACCGCCTGTTGCTGGTGGTGCGCCGCGCCCTGGAGGCGGCCGCGCTCGCCCGCGAGAACGCCGAGCTGCGCCTGCGCGCCGGCCCGGAGACCAGCCTGACCGGCGCCAGCCAGGCCGTCAGCTTGCTGCGCACCAGCGTGCAGCGCGTCGCGCCGACCGGCTCGCGCGTGCTGATCGCCGGGCCCGCCGGCTCCGGCAAGGAGGTCGTGGCCCGCATGGTCCACGCCAATTCGCGCCGCGCCGATGGTCCGTTCGTGGCGCTGAACTGCGCCACCCTCGCCCCGGCCCGCTTCGAGGAGGAGCTGTTCGGCATCGAGGCCGGTCCCGACCCGTTGGCCCAGCCGCGTCGCGCCGGCGTGCTGGAGCGCGCCCATGGCGGAACGCTGCTGCTCGACGAGGTCTCCGACATGCCGCTGGAGACACAGGGCAAGATCGTTCGGGTGCTGCAGGATCAGGCGTTCGAGCGGCTCGGCGGCTCCGCCCGGGTGAGGGTCGAGGTGCGGGTGCTGGCGACCACCAACAAGGACCTGCAGGCCGAGATCGCCGCGGGGCGGTTCCGTGAGGACCTTTACTACCGTCTGGCGGTGGTGCCGCTGAAGGTGCCGGCGCTGAAGGACCGCCGCGAGGACGTGCCGGAGCTTGCCGTGCTGTTCCTCGCCCGCTCGGCCGAGCTTTCCGGTATCCCGGCGCGGGAGCTATCGGCCGACGCCGTGACGGCGCTGCAGGCCTATGAATGGCCCGGCAACGTGCGTCAGTTGCGCAACCTGATGGACTGGCTGCTGATCATGGCGCCCGGCGGCCCGGGCGACCCGATTCGCGCGGACATGCTGCCGCCCGAGATCGGCGCCCGCGCGCCATCGGTGCTGGCGGTCGATCCCGCGGCCGACATCATGTCGCTGCCGCTGCGCGAGGCGCGCGACCTGTTCGAGACGCAATACCTGCAGGCGCAGTTGCTGCGGTTCGGTGGGAATATCAGCCGCACCGCGCAGTTCGTCGGCATGGAGCGCAGCGCGCTGCATCGCAAGCTGAAGCAGCTCGGCGTGCATTCGGATGAGAAGGTGGGGGGATAGGCACCGGCCACGGCGACTAAGGTTCCCGCCCGCGGGAGGCTCCTGTATACCGGCCCAAAGTTGTCACAGCCTTACGCGACCCAGCCTTACGCGACCCAGCCTTACGCGACACAGCCTTACTCGACCCAGTCCCAGCGCGCGGAGTGCCCATGAGCGACGAACCGATCCTGCGGGTACGATCCCGCTCGAGCTCCGGCTCCGGCCGGGCGCTGCAGGTGCCGATCCTGGCCCTGGCAGTCGGCATCTGGGTGCTGGCACTGTCCGAGGTCGGCCAGAGCTGGGAGATGGTCCGCCTCGCGAGCAGCTATGAGGTGCCGGGACGTATCGGCGACCTGGTCAGCGCCACCCTGGTGAACGGCCAGGTCTTCTTCGGCACGCTCGAATCCGCCTCTCGGACAACGATCCGGCTGCGTGACGTCTTCTTCGCCCAACTGCCGCCGCAGGGCACGCGCGCCCAGGAGCAGGAGGCCGAGCCGCGCACGCCGAGCATCGTGCGCCGCAAGGACAATGAGTGGACCCAGGCCGACGTGATGGCGATCCCCGCGGAGCGGATCGCGTTTATGGAAACGGTCGGGGTCGACTCCCGCATGGCGCGCTTCATTGCCGACGCCCGCTCCCTGCCGCCCATGCTGCCCTCCGGCCAGCCGAGCAACCAGCTTCCCGGCAGCCCCGCGAGGCAAGCGCCGGCGCCCCCCTCGACACCACAGCCACCTGCGCCCGGATCGCCCCCGTCACCCCCGAAGGGCTGAGGCGGGCGCCGGACCTCGCGCGCCCCGTCCGATGCGTGCACGCACCGTCATCCATGTCGTGAGCTGCCACGCCGCCGGCGAGGTCGGCGACGTCATCGTCGGCGGCGTCGCGCCGCCGCCCGGCGAGACGCTGTGGCAGCAGTCGCGCTGGATCGCCCGCGACGCCAGCTTGCGCGACTTCATGCTGAACGAGCCGCGCGGCGGCGTGTTCCGCCACGTCAACCTGCTGGTGCCTGCGCGCGATCCGCGCGCCCAGATGGGCTGGATCATCATGGAGCCGGCCGACACGCCGCCGATGTCCGGCTCGAACGCCATCTGCGTAGCGACCGTCCTGCTGGAGACCGGCATCCTGCCGATGACCGAGCCGGAGACGCATCTGGTGCTGGAGGCGCCGGGTGGCTTGGTGGAGGCGCGCGCGACCTGCCGCGACGGCCGCGTCGAACGCGTGCGAATCCGGAACGTTCCGGCCTTCGCTGACCGGCTGGACGCCAAGATCGAGGTTGCCGGGCTCGGCACCCTGACCGTCGATACCGCATACGGCGGCGACAGTTTTGTCTGCGCCGACGCGCAGGCCCTCGGCTTCGCGCTGACCCCGGACGAGGCGCGCGACTTGGCGGTGACCGGCATCCGGATCACCGCGGCGGCCAACGAACAGCTTGGCTTCCACCATCCGGAGAACCCGGACTGGAACCACATCTCGTTCTGCCAGATCGCCGCGCCGCTGACGCGCGAGGACGGTGTAGCGGTCAGCCGCAACGCGGTGGCGATCCGGCCGGGCAAGATCGACCGCTCGCCGTGCGGCACCGGCTGCTCGGCGCGGCTGGCGGTGCTTTTCGCACGCGGCATCCTGGCGGTGGGCGAGGCGATGATCGGCCGTTCCATCATCGACTCGCGATTCGACTGCCGGATCGAGGCGGAGGCGCGCGTCGGCGACCGCGCGGCGATCGTGCCCTCGATCGAGGGGCCGGCCTGGATCACTGGCACCCACCAGCACATGCTCGACCCGACCGATCCCTGGCCGGGCGGCTACCGTCTGTCGGACACCTGGCCGCGTTTGGCGTAACGTGATGGAGTTTCTCCCCCTCCCCTTGAGGGCTTGGGTCGCGAGGCGAACCAAGGTCGGGGGAGGGGTAGGGCACGGCTGTTCAACGCTCTCAACTGATACTCCACTTGGATAGAGCATCGATTCCGGCGAGAGCGGCCGCGTATCTGTCCTGGCTGAACGTTCTGGCCTGATTGCGGCGCGGGATGTTGTAGCCAAAGCTGCAGCACGCCCAGGCCCACGCACCGCACCCCATGGGCGCACCGTCGAAGCGGCAATGATTGGGCGGCGCCTTACCTGGCCCGGGTCCGGCGAGATCGGCTTGTGTCGGACCCGATGCCCAGCACCACAGCCATCTGCCGCGTGATGGTCCGCATGGTTGCAGTGTCGAGGTGGCCGATCGCCTGGCCCATATCGGAGAACCGGACCGTCTGTGGCCAATGCACCATCACCTGCGACGGAGCCCGCAATCCGTTTTCCGCGCTTGGCTCGATGTCGATCCGCATGCTGACGTTGGCGCGCAATTCCGTGGTGATCGGCAGCACCCTCGCGTAGGAGAGCTCGAAGAGCAGGTTCGAACGGACCACGACAGCCGGCCGCGCCTTGTCGCGCGGGAGCCTGACCACCACCACGGTCCCCCGTCGGACGGCGGCGGCTAGCGCCATCCCTCCGTCCGGCCCGCGAGCCGCGCGAAATCGGCCGCCATGGTGGTTTCTTCCGGCGTCAGGTCCGCGAGGCGGCGGCACTCATCAGCAAGCCGTGCCTGGTAGTCAGGATCGGTCACATCCGGCAGCCAAAGCACAACCGGGCGCAATCCGCGCGCGTTGGGCGGTGCGATGGCGAGCGGTTCGGTCGCGGGAGGATGCGCGGGCTTCCATGCGTTACACGTAACGCTTCGGTGGCTGGCCTTCAAGACGCCGGCACGGCCTGTTGGTCGAGGCCAGTGCGACGCGACCGTGGCGACTGGACCACGGCGACCATGCGTGCGCACTTCGACGCATGCGGCGCGCATCGCCGGAGCCGCATTGGAATTGATCCCGGCGGCCTGTATCACTCGTCTGCGCCGCCAGACCCCGATGCTGCCCAAAGGCCGCCCCATGCCCGACAACCCGCCCGACAACCTACTCGACAGCCCGCCCGACCGCCGGCCCGACGCAGCGACCGCGAGCCCGCCCGATCCGCTGCCCGACGCCGCAACCGGCACCCCGCCTGACCGGCTCTCGAACAACCCCAAGAGCCCGTTCCACGACGCCGCCCTGCTGGAACGCGGCGTGGGGATCCGCTTCAAGGGCGTCGAGAAGACCAATGTCGAGGAATACTGCGTCAGCGAGGGCTGGGTGCGGGTGGCCGTCGGCAAGACCGTGGACCGGCACGGCGCGCCGCTGACGATGAAGCTCAGCGGACCGGTCGAGGCGTATTTCCGCGACGCACCGCCGGCGGAAGGCTGAGTCCGCGGTTTGACGGGACGCACCGCCGGGATCAACAGCTCAATGCGGATTGGTACAGAATGACCGCATGTGGGCGGACATCAGGCGGCTGAGCTGCTATGATGGACGCACGGGGGATGCCTACGCAGGCTTGCCAGCAACACACAGGAGAACGCCATGGCGATTCAACTTGGCCAGATCGCGCCGGACTTCGAACAGGACACCACCCAGGGCCGCATCAAGTTCCACGACTGGCTCGGCGGGTCGTGGGGCGTGCTGTTCAGCCACCCGAAGGATTTTACCCCCGTCTGCACGACGGAGCTTGCCGAGGTGGCGCGGCTGAAGGGCGAGTGGGACAAGCGCCACGTCAAGCCGATCGGCCTGTCGGTCGATCCCGCCGACAGCCACGGCAAGTGGGCGAAGGACATCGAGGAAACCCAGGGCCAGGTGCTGAACTTCCCGGTCATCGCCGATCCGGACCGCAAGGTGTCCAACCTGTATGACATGGTGCACCCGGAGGCTGACCCCTCGATCACCGTGCGCAGCGTGTTCATCATCGACCCCAACAAGAAGGTGCGGCTGATCCTGACCTATCCGCCGAGCACGGGGCGCAACTTCGCCGAGATCCTGCGGGTGATCGACAGCCTGCAGCTCACCGACGCGCACAAGGTGGCGACGCCGGTGAACTGGCAGGACGGCGATGACGTGATTATCGTGCCGAGCCTGTCGGACGCCGACGCCAAGGTGCGGTTTCCGAATGGGTGGAAGACGCTGAAGCCGTACCTGCGCGTGGTAGCTCAGCCACCCCTGCCGCGCTAAACACCACAACACAACACTACTCCCCCTCCCCCTGCGGGAGGGGGTTGGGGGGAGGGGTCAAGCGAGGGAGGCCGTACGATGATCTTCCGTCAGCTCTTCGACCAGACCTCGGGCACCTACACCTACCTGATCGCCAGCCGGCGCGGCGGCGAGGCGCTGATCGTCGACCCGGTGCTGGAGAAAGTCGACCGCTACCTGCAGCTCATGCGCGAGCTGGACCTCCGGCTGGTGAAGGCGGTCGATACGCACCTGCACGCGGATCACATCACCGGGCTTGGGGCGCTGCGGGATCGGACGCACTGCGTCACCGTGATGGGCGAGCAGAGCCAGGTCGATGTCGTATCGATGCGGATCGCCGATGGGGACAAGCTGACGATCGAGGGGATCAGCCTCGACGTGATCTACACGCCCGGGCACACGGATGATTCGTATTGTTTCGCGATGGGCGACCGCGTGCTGACCGGCGACACGCTGCTGATCCGCGGCACCGGGCGCACCGACTTCCAGAACGGCGACTCGCGGGCGCAATACGAGTCGATCTTCGGCCGGCTGCTGCGCCTGCCGGAGGACACGCTGGTCTACCCGGCGCACGACTACAAGGGCGACACGGTCAGCACGATCGGCGAGGAGAAAGCGTGCAACCCTCGCTTGCAGGTGCGTTCGGCTGAGGAATACGCCGAGCTGATGGCCAACCTGAAGCTGGCCAACCCAAAGATGATGGACGTTGCGGTGCCGGCCAACATCCGCCAAGGCCTGGCGCAGGAGGCGATCGCCGCGCGCGGCTGGGCGGTGACGGCGGAGGCGGCGATCGGCCTGGTCGGCCAGCCGGATGTCGCGCTGATCGACCTGCGCGAGCGCACCGAGCGGGCCAAGCACGGCAGCATCCCCGGTGCGGTGCACGCGCCGTACCCCGAGCTGCAGGACAATATCCGGCCCGGCGGCATGCTGTATGAGCTGGCCTCGGCGACTGGGAAACGGATGGTGTTCTACTGCGCGTTCGGTGAGCGCTCGGCGATGGCGGTGCAGGCGGCGCAGGATGCGGGGATCGGCAATGCCTGCCACATCCATGGGGGGATCGGCGCGTGGAAGGAAGCGGGGGGGAAGCTGGCCTGACGTTTGGTGTGGGGGCTGCACTGGCGCGGGTGTATCCGCGTCATGTGACTTTACTGCCGCGAGGCTTCCACGGCCGCCAGCAGACGTTGCAGCAACGAAACCATCAGGCGCGGTTGTGTCCGGGGCTGAAGTGAAGCCGAATTTACGGTAGAATGTTTCAGCCGAAATTCTGGCGATCGTGGCAAAGTCGGAGGCAGAGGCGTGGCTGAGGCAGTTCGGAAGTCCCGGGTGAAAGAGGTTCCGCTGTCCGTGGTCAAGGACGACCTGTCGCGCTTCCTGCGGGAGGCGGGGAAACAGGAGATCGTCATCACGCGCCATGGCAGGCCGGCGGGGGCGCTGATCGGCTTCGACTCCGAAGACGACTGGTTCGACTATCGGCTGGAAACCGATCCGCGGTTTCTCCGCCGGATCGAGAAAGCCCGCGCGAACCTGCGCGCGGGGCGTGGCATTCGCCTTGAAGACGTGCCACCGGAGTGAGGGCCGTGGTCAGACAGCGAGCAGTCGACATCAAGGTGACCGAGAGCAGCGGCAACGTGTTCGCCGATATGGGGTTGGCCGAACCCGAGGAGGAGCTGACCAAGGCGCAGCTCGCCAGCCACATCCGCGAGGTGATCAGGCGCCAGCGTCTGACGCAGGTCGCGGCGGCGGCGCGCATGGGCATCGGTCAGCCGAAGGTCTCGGCCCTGCTCAACGGACGGTTTTCGAATTTCTCCAGCGAGCGCCTGATGCGGCTGCTGACCGCGCTCGGCCAGGATGTGGAGATCACGGTCAGGATGAAGCCGCGCAATCGGGCGCACGGCCGCATCCGCGTCCTCGGCGAGACGCACGAAAGACGACGCCGGCCGGACCTTACAGGGTAGTTAGAAAGCCATCCGGTGCTGGTGCCTTAAGAGATCGTGTACCATAGAATACGACAAGATCAAGAATGGCACGCCTATAGGAACGTGCATCATCGTCTGGGACATCCGCAATTAAATCGAGCGAGGGATTGTCCGCCACAAGAAATCCTTCTGGAAATTTTTCGGTGTTTATTAGATCCACGTAGCATCCATAATCGAGCTTATATACCATATAACGTTCGCCTGGCACATGCGCGGCCGACATGCTTCTGCTCAAGATATGCAGAGCACGACGATCAAACAGTCTGTCAATGATGTCATCTTTTGTCCCCACAGGCAGAAGGAACGCACGCGTCTTTCGCGAACCAATTACCTCATCTCTGATCCACTCCAGAAGTTCGCGATTTTCTGGGTTCGAAATAATCGCACTGTATTTGTCGGTCTGGAAAAATTTCAACGCTGCAGCTCGAAGAACCGGCATAGATATCGCATTGGCTGCCGCACGCTGCGCCGCGTTTGCTAAAATATGCATCGCATCGCGGGGCACCCCCTCGGTCGCCCTCACAAATTCGACAAAGACATTCTCCTGAGTGAAACAGGAAGCGATCATGCCGGCGGAGCTAAGTGTGCTAAAGTCGACGCCGATCTCCTTTGCGATTCCGCGCGCGTGATTTGCGATGAGCGTCCGAAAGAATTCGGTGGCTCTCGACTCGTTGTTGTCGAATACGAGGTAGTCATCCAGATTGATCGCAGGAGATATATCTGCCCCGAGCTCGAATCCAACATACTGCTCTCCGATGGAATCTATTTTAAAATTCGAGCGATGTTCTATAGCGGCAACCTTTAGCGTCACATTTGGTATCGAAAAAAATGATCTCCGCAGAAGATCGGCCAAATAAGGCTGAATATCAGACGGAACCGTGCTCCATTCATCGATTAGGAGCCAAATCCGTTTTGGGCGAACAAATTCTGCGAGTTTTCGTAGTGTCTGCGTCAGAAAATTGAAGTCGAGCGCCGAAGCCTCAATGCCGCTCACTTTCTCGTGCGTCTTTGTCGATTCGGTCTTGGCGTCCTTCTGCTCGAGCCCAATTTTCGCCTCCGGATTGGCAGACACCTTACCGCCGAGCGATAGGCCCGAAGTAGATGATGTCTTTGCCTTTAGATCAACAGTGTACTCTGTTGATCCGACAATTCGTACCTCGGAAATCGCGTCTGTAAGTGAGTTCAGAAGCGGGCCGGCTGCTGCTAATTCCCATCCTCTTTTCGGGTCAGAAAATGCGTCCAGGAACGCCCAATGCATCGCCGAGCATACGTCGATCAGAAGCCGGGTTGCACGTTCGCTGATAGGCAAGGTGGGATCATCATATATGGACTGATTGGAGCCGATGTTTTGACAGTCAACGTATATCGCGATATCGCCTGTGCGGGTTCTCTCGGCCTCGAAATATTTAAGCGCATGTGTCTTGCCGGTGCCCCGGCGCCCATACATGATCTGATTTGCGTGCGCGCCGAGCACGTCGAGTAAGGGACCAACCGAGACGAAAGTATTCACGATTTGCTCGGCCTCTATCCGCTCCGCGCGGTTTTCGAATCGCATAAAGCACCGGTTGAGCGATGCATTGATGTCGCTTGTGGTCATGGCTGCAATCCCTAACCTGCGTCCAGCACGAAATAATGCCAAATCTATTGGCAACGGACAATGGTACGACCTCGGGACGCCATTGTCGAGCGACCGCTCCACTCTGGTTGTCGCGTTTAGCGCAACGGCAGGACTGTGGCCGCTCGCCGCACCCCGCTACCCTCCCCACCATGCCCGGCCCCCCGAGTCTCCCCTGCCTCCTGATCCCCCGCCTGCCGTTCTTCTACGGCTGGGTCATCCTCGGCGCCGTCTGCTGCGCCGGCTTCTCCCGCGCCGGCGGCGGCGTCGCCATCCTGTCTATCTTCGTCGCCCCGATGACCGCCAACTTCGGCTGGTCGCGCACCGCCATCTCCGGCGCCGCCTCCCTCGGAGGCCTGATCGCGGCGCTCGCCTCCCCCCGCCTCGGCCGCCTGCTGGACCGCACCGGCGCACGCCTGATCCTGTCCGCCGCCGTCGTCACCACCGCGGCCGCCTGCATGGCGCTCTCGCTCACCCAGTCCCTGGCGGTCTTTTACCTGCTTTATTGCATCATCCGGATGAACTTCGCCGGCCCGTTCGACCTTGGCATCTACGGCGCGGTGAACAACTGGTTCATCGCCCGCCGCGCCACCGCCAACGCGATCGCCACCACCGCGCAGATGGTCGGCCTGGTCTGCCTGCCGCTGATCGCCCAGGCCGCCATCCTGTTCTACGGCTCCTGGCGCGCCGGCTGGATCGCGGTCGGCCTTGCCGTGCTCGCCGTCGGCTTCCTGCCCAGCGTCCTGCTGATCGTCCGCGCGCCCGAGGATGTCGGCCTTCGCCCCGACCACCTCGCCCCCCCGACTTCACCCACCACGACCACCCAGCCCACCGCCGTCCCCCCAACCCATCCCGCGCCGGAGCCGCACTTCACCCGCGCCCAGGCGCTGCGCACCCGCGCCTTCTGGCTGCTCGCGCTGTTCACCGTCTTCGCCTACCCGGTGCAAGCCGGAGTCTCCCTGCACCAGGCCGCCTACCTGGTGGAGCGTGGCCTGACCCCCACCACCGCCGCCGCCATCGTCGGCGCGTTCTCCTTCGCCTCCGGCTGCGGCAGCCTCGGCTTCGGCTTCCTGCCGCGCCGGGTGCCGGTGCGCCACATGCTGGCCGCCGTCGGCGCGCTGCAAGCCATCGGCACGCTCGGCCTGCTGGCCGCCACCGCCACGCCCGAGTTCACCCTCGCCGCCGCGATCTTCGGCCTCGGCATCGGCGGGCTGCTGACCCTGCCGCCGGTCGCGTGGGCCGACTACTACGGCCGCCGCAGCTACGGCGCGATCCGAGGCGTCGCGCTGACGTTCCAGGTGCTCGCCCAGGCCGCCGGCCCGCTGCTATCGGGCGTGCTGCGCGACGCCACCGGCAGCTACGCGTTGTCGCTGGAATGTTTCGCCGCCCTATCGGTGCTCGCCGTCATCGCCGCCCTGTTCGCCCGCCCCCCGGCACCGCTCCCCACACCCGCCGCCTGAGCGGTTCGTTCGATCGCAAGATCCACCGCGGAGCACGCGGAGAAGCAAGCGACAAGTTTCACCGCAGAACATGCGGAGAAGGACGCGAAGCGAATGGGCTGCGCGCGCAGCGCACCATTCTTCCTCCGCGATCTCCGCGTGCTCCGCGGTGGATCTTCTAAAAGATGGCCCCAGACACGCCCCCCGCCCGCATCCCCCAATAGGTCCGCCCGTCCATCCAGGAATTGGCCCTGGCCTATCCAATCCCCCTCCCGCACGCCTACCCTGAAGCCCAACAAGGAAACGCCCCACAAGTGCCCACCCTCCCCACGCCGCGACGCGAGGTGGACTCCCCCTACGCGTGGTTCCGCCTCGCCATCGCCATGCTGCTCGCCACCATCGGCGGCATCGGGATCTGGTCCTTCGTCGTCGCCCTGCCGGCGGTCCAGGCCAGCTTCCACCTGGACCGAGGCGCCGCCTCGCTGCCCTACACGCTCTCCACCATCGGCTTCGCCTTCGGCGGCGTGCTAATGGGCTGGGTCGCCGACCGCGTCGGCGTGATCCCGCCCGTCATCGGCGGCGCCATCGCGCTGGGCCTAGGCTACACCGCCGCCGGCCTGGCACCCGATCCGATCAGCTTCGCGCTGTCCTACGGCGTGCTGATCGGCTTCCTCGGCTGCTCCGCCACCTTCGTCCCCCTGGTCGCCGAGATCTCCCACTGGTTCGTCCGCCGCCGCGGCATCGCGGTCTCCATCGTCGCCAGCGGCAACTACATGGCCGGCACGCTGTGGCCACCACTGATCGAGCGCGCGATCGCCCTGTATGGCTGGCGCGCCACCCATTTCGGCATCGCCGCCTTCTGCGTGGTCACGATGCTGCCGCTGGCCCTGCTGCTGCGCGGCCGCCCGCCGGGCCACGCCTCGGGTATTCCGTCCGCGCCGCCCTCGCTCGGCACGCTCGGCCTGCGCCCCGCCACGCTACAGACGCTGCTCGCCATCGCCGGCCTCTGTTGCTGCGTCGCCATGGCGATGCCGCAGGTGCACATCGTTGCCTATTGCGGCGACCTCGGTTACGGCGTGCAGAGCGGCGCGGAGATGCTGTCGCTCATGCTTGGCTTCGGCGTGATCAGCCGCATCGCCTCCGGCCACATCGCCGACCGCATCGGCGGCCTCGCCGCCCTGGCGATCGGCTCGCTGGCGCAGATGAGCGCGCTGGTGCTGTATCTTGGCCTCACCGGCCTGGACGCGCTGTATGTCGTTTCCTCGCTGTTCGGCCTGGTCCAGGGCGGCCTTGTGCCGAGCTACGCCATCATCATCCGCGAGTGCTTCCCGGCGCGCGAGGCCGGCCGGCGGGTCGGCGTGGTGCTCATGCTGACGCTGTTCGGCATGGCGCTCGGCGGCTGGATGTCCGGCGAGATTTTTGACCTGACCGGCTCCTACCGCATCGCCTTCGCCAACGGCGTCGCCTTCAACGCCGTCAACGCCGCGATCGCCCTGTGGCTGCTCTGGCGCGCCCACCAGCGCACCGCGCCCGTGCGGCGCGTTGGCGTCACCGCGTAGCGCAGACGTCACTACGGCCCCGGAACGTCACCGGCCCCCGGGCAGCTCTCACACTGTCGCGGACAGAGGTCGAACGTAGGATAACGGCAACGCTCGAGCGCGGAACTTGTTGCGGGGTGCGAACGCGCAGGCGTTGGTACCTGCGGCGACATTCGATTCAACGCAGAGACGCAGAGATCTCAGGGATCTCAGAGCAGGTAAGGCAGTGAATGCGCCTCGCGCGAAGCGCCTAATGCTTCCTCTGAGATCCCTGAGATCTCTGCGTCTCTGTGTTACAGGCGGACCTGCGAGCGGCTCGGGCATTGCCGGGTCAAGGACCTCTCATGCCCCTCCCAATCAACGTGTATCGGCGCGCGCCCACACCCGCACACCCAAACTCGGACGCTCCCGGCGGACCCTCACACCGGCTCGGTATCCAGCGCATAACCCGCCGCGCGCACCGTGCGCACGACGTCCAGCTCGCCCGTCCCGTTGATCGCCTTGCGCAGCCGGCGGATATGCACATCCACCGTGCGCGGCTCGACATGGATGTCCGGCCCCCACACCGCATCCAACACCTCCTCGCGCGAAAATACCCGCCGAGGATGCTGCATGAAGAACTCCAGCAGCCGGAATTCGGTCGGCCCCAGATGCACCGGCCGTCCGTTGCGGCTGACGCGGTGCGCCGACAGGTCCAGCGCGATGTCGTGGAACGTCAACTGCCCCTTCGCCGGCACCGCGTTGGAGCGGCGCAGCAGCGCGCGCATCCGCGCCAGCAGCGCCTCCATGTTGAACGGCTTGGTGATGTAGTCGTCCGCCCCGGTGTTCAGCCCGCGCACCGCGTCCTGATCCTCGGTTCGCGCGGTCACCATGATCACCGGCAGGTCGCGCGTGGTCGGGCGGCGGCGGATCTGCCGGCACACCTCCAGCCCGGACATGACAGGCAGCATCCAGTCGAGCAGCACCAGGTCGGGCTGCGTCTCCGCGATGCGGGTCAGCGCCTCTTGCCCATCGGCCGCCTCCTCGACACGGAAGCCCTGCTTTTCCAGGTTGTAGCGCAGCATGGTGGCAAGCGCGGCCTCGTCCTCCACCACCAGCACCAGCGGCTTTGACAGGCCGGAAAGTCCATCAAGCATGTCGGGTCCCTCGTGTCGATTTCGATTCAGGATCGCTCACCCACGCACGCATCATCGCAGCGATCGGAACGATTCTCTCCCGATCCATTCGCACCGGCGCTAAGCCTGGGTCATGACCGCCCCCGGGCGCTTGGCACCGGGACGGTCATGACGCATTACCCCCGACGCCGGCGTCGGTCATTCGTTCCGCGCTCGCTATTAGTCACGCGGCTGCACCACGGCATAGGACGAGGTGTCACCCTTCGGCCGCGCCTCGGTCAGCGATTCGCCGGTCACCGCGTAGTGCAGGATCTCGGCGATGTTGGTCGCATGATCGCCGATCCGTTCCAGGTTCTTCGCAATGAACAGCAGATGCGTGCACGGCGTGATGTTGCGCGGATCTTCCATCATGTAGGTGATCAGCTCGCGAAACACCGTGTTGTACAGATCGTCGATCACCTGGTCGGAGCGCCAGACCTGGATCGCCTTGTCAGCATCCTTCTCGCTCACCGCGTCGATGATCTGCTTGAGGTTGGCCTGCACGAGCTGCGCCATGTGGCCGAGGCCGGACAGGCTGATCGGCAGTTGGAAGTGGCTGAGCACGACGCTGCGCTTCGCCACGTTGGCAGCGTAGTCGCCGATGCGTTCCAGATCGGTGGTGATCTTCAGCGCCGCGACGATGTTGCGCAGATCGCCGGCCATCGGCTGGCGCAGCGCCAGCAGGCGGATGACGAATTCTGCGACTTCGCGCTCGATCGCATCCACCTTCGGATCGGTCTCGACCACGCGCATCGCGATGTCGCTGTCGCGTTCCATCATGGCCTCGGCGGCCAGCGCCACCTGGCTTTCGACGATGCCACCCATCTCGGTGATCATGTTCCCGAGTCGTTTCAGCTCCTGGTCGTAGCTCTTGACCAGATGCTCGGGGGCGTCGGACATCGCGTTAAACTCCTTCTCAAGTCCAGCCGGCTCAAGTCCAGCCGGGGTGGTCTCCAGCCGGGTCGCGTCCACCCGGGTCGTGTTCACCCGCGTCGTAGCCAGCGGGTCGTGTCCAGTGGGTCATGTCCAGCCGGGTCGTGCTCGGCCCGGGCGCGGTTCAGCCGAACCGGCCGGTGATGTATTCCTGCGTGCGGCGTTCCTTGGGCGCGGTGAACAATTGCGCTGCCGGCGCCACCTCCACCATCTCGCCCAGATAGAAGAACGCCACCTGATCCGCGCAGCGCGCCGCCTGCTGCATGTTGTGCGTCACGATGGCGATGGTGAAGTCGTGCTTCAGCTCGTCGATCAGCTCTTCGACCTTCAGCGTGCTGATCGGATCCAGCGCGCTGGTCGGTTCGTCGAGCAGGATCACCTCCGGGCGCACCGCGATCGTCCGCGCGATGCACAAGCGCTGCTGCTGCCCGCCCGACAGTCCCATCGCCGAGCTCTGCAGCCGGTCCTTCACCTCGCCCCATAGCGCGGCGCGGGTCAGCGACCACTCGACGCGCTCATCCATTTCCGCGCGCGACAGTTTCTCGTGCAGCTTCACGCCGAACGCGATGTTGTCATAGACCGTCATCGGGAACGGTGTCGGCTTCTGGAACACCATGCCGATCCTGGCACGCAACGAATTCAGATCGACCCCCGGACTGATGATGTTCTCCCCGTCCATCATCACCTCACCCTCGGCGTGTTGGCCGGGGTACAGGTCGTACATCCGGTTCAGCACGCGCAGCAGCGTGGACTTGCCGCAGCCCGACGGGCCGATCATTCCGGTGACCTGCCGCTCGGGAAGATCGAGGTTGATCTGTTTCAACGCCCTGTTGTCGGCATAGAAGAAATCCAGCTTGCGAATGGCGATGCGCGGCTCGTTGATCTTCGAGTTGGACCGCGCCTGCACACCGCCGAAACGGGCCGGCTGTTGCCCCTTCTGCTCGCTCATCGTCATACTCATCGCTGTCATTTCCTGCCCCGAAGCACGACCCGCGCGACGATGTTGATCGCCAGCACGCCGACGGTGATCAGCAGCGCCGCCACCCAGGCGAGCTGCACCCAGTCATCGAACGCCGAGCCGGCATACTGATAGATGGTCACCGGCAGGCTGGCCATCGGCTTGGCCATGTTGACCGACCAGTTCAGATTGCCGAGGCTGGTGAACAGCAGCGGCGCAGTTTCGCCGGCGATGCGCGCGACCGCCAGCAACACGCCGGTGACGATGCCGTCCATCGCCGCGCGGTAGCAGATCAGCGTGATGACCTTCCATTTCGGCGCCCCCAGCGCGATCGCCGCCTCACGCAGCGAGGTCGGG
Source organism: Acetobacteraceae bacterium (assembly GCA_003151425.1). Taxonomy (GTDB): domain Bacteria; phylum Pseudomonadota; class Alphaproteobacteria; order Acetobacterales; family Acetobacteraceae; genus Palsa-883. The sequence goes on along the minus strand of PLXO01000029.1, from coordinate 26,186 downwards.
ATCAGTTGCAGCATGTCCTCGGTCGTGCGCACCACGATCGGGATGACGATCACCGCCAGCGCCAGGCTGCCGGCGATGCCGGAGAAGCCACCCATCGGCTCGACCAGCAACTGGTAGATGAACAGCCCGATCAGGATCGACGGCGCCGACAGCAACACGTCGGAGACGAAGCGCACAACGTTGGAGATCGCCGAGCCCCGGCTGTACTCCGCAAGGTAGGTGCCGACCATCAGCCCGATCGGCGTGCCGATAGCCGTGCCGATCCCGGTCTGGATCAGCGTGCCGACGATGGCGTTGGCCAGCCCGCCGTTGGAGCCCGGCGGCTTGGTGCTCGAGACGAACACATTCAGCGACAGCCCGGCCAGACCGTTCCACAGCAGGGTGAACAGGATCGAGGCCAGCAGCGCCAGGCCGATCAGTGTCGCCGTCACGCACAGCGCCTTGACGAGCAGATTGATCCGCTCGCGGCGGCGGCCAAGCGCGCGCGCCACTGCCTCGCTCTTCATCACGCCCGGAACGTTGCTTCGCCGATCTGGGGCACCCGGGGTCAGTGTCGTGGCGCTCATGCGTCAGCTCGCCAACTTCGGGCGCAGCAGCAGGCGCGAGATCGCCAACACGATGAACGAGATCACGAACAGAATGAAGCCCAGCGCCAGCAGCGAGGCCAGCTTCAGGCTGCCCTGCGGACTTTCCGGAAACTCCAGCGCAACGATCGAGGCGATGGTGTTGCCCGAGCCGAACAGCGACGCGGAGATGCGGTCGGCGTTGCCGATCACGAACGTCACCGCCATGGTCTCGCCCAGCGCACGGCCCAGGCCGAGCATGATGCCGCCCACCACCGAGACCCGCGTGTAGGGCAGCACGATCGAGCGCATCACCTCCCACGTCGTGCAGCCGAGGCCGTAGGCGGATTCCTTGTAGACCGCGGGCACCGTCTCGAACACGTCGCGCATCGTCGCGGCGACGAAGGGGATGACCATCACCGACAGGACCAACGCGGCGGTTAGGATGCCGGTGCCGAAGGGCGGGCCGGCAAACAGGTCCTGCAGCACCGGGATACCGTCGAACGCATTGATCACGGCGGGCTGGATGGTGCTCGACATGATCGGCACGATCACGAAGAAGCCCCACATGCCGTAGATGATCGACGGCACCGCGGCCAACAGTTCGATCGCGGTGCCGACCGGGCGGCGCAGCCAGTTCGGTGCCAGTTCGGTCAGGTAGAAGGCGATGCCGAACGCCAGCGGCACGGCCAGCACCAGGGCGATCGCCGAGGTGACCAGCGTGCCGTAGATCGAGACCAGGGCGCCGAACTTCTGATGCACCGGGTCCCACTCGGCGGACACCACGAAGCCGGCGCCGAACTGGCGGAACGCGCCGATACCGCCGATGAACAGCGACAGAATGATGCCGCCGAGCAACAGCAGCACGAAGCCGCCCGACGCGCGCGCCACCGCGGCGAAAACCAGGTCGCCCCATGGACGACCGGCGGCGCGCCGCGCGGCGGCCGAGCCCCCTGGGCCGGGCCCAGCGGCAGGCCCATGGGCAGACATTCCAGCGATTGCGTTTTGCACGGTACCGGCCAGCGCTGTCACCCGCGCGGCGTGCCGGGGCGCATGCCCGGCCCGCCGCGCAGATGAATTCCTGCTACATGTTGCCCGGAACTTCAGTTTTCCAGGTGGCTCGGACGGCGTTCTGCACGCTCTCCGGCAGCGGGATGTAGAGCAACGACTTGGCGATGTCGCTGCCATGGGTGAAGCTCCAGTCGAAGAACTTCTTCACCGCCGCGCTTTGTGCAACGTCCTTCGGATCGGTCGGCAGCAGCACGAAAGTGGCGCTCTCGATCGGCCAGCTTTCCGCGCCCGCCTGGTCGTTCAGGTCGATCGCGAAGTTCTGCACCTTCGACCAGTCGGCATTGCCGGCCGCGGCCGCGAACGCCTCCATGCCCGGTGCCACGAACTTGCCGGCCTTGTTCAGCATCATCGCCGTGGTCAGGTGATTCTGCGTGGCATAGGCGCTTTCGTCGTAGCCGATGCCGCCCGGGATGTGCTGCACGGTGGCGGCGACGCCATCGCTGCCCTTGCCGCCGGCGCCGTTCGGCCACGCCACCGAGGTCGAGGAGCCAACCTTCGACTTCCACTCCGCGCTCTGCATGCCGAGATAGTCGGTGAACACGAAGGTGGTGCCGGAGCCGTCCGCGCGGTGCACCGTGGCGATCGCCAGCGACGGCAGCTTCAGGCCGTCATTGATCTTGGCGATTTCCGGATCATTCCACTTCGTGATCTTGCCGAGATAGATGTCGGCCAGGACCGGCCCGGTCAGCTTCAACTGATCCGCCTTGATACCCGGCAGGTTGACGATGATGTCCACGCCGCCGATCACCGTCGGGAACTGCATCAGCTTGTGCGCGGTGAGCTGGTCGGGTGCCACCGGCATGTCGGACGCACCGAAGTCGACGGTGCGGTTGTTGATCTGGTTGATGCCCGCACCGGACCCCACTGCCTGGTAGTTCACTTTCACGCCGGTCGCCGAGGCGCCTGCCTCGCCCCACTTGCCGTAGATCGGCGCGGCGAAGGTGGAGCCCGCGCCGGTGATCGACGTTTGTGCCTGGGCCGCGAAGCCGAAGCCAGCCGCGAATGTGACGGCAAGCGCCGTGGTCCTGAGTGCCATCTTTGTCTCCCCAATTCGCCCAGGCGGCGCGGACTGCGTCGCTCGGCAAGCGCGGCGGAACCTAGGCGCGGGCCGCGACGCTTCGATTGCAGTTTGATGAAGGTTCGATGACAGAAGCCCGGCGGAGACTCTCCCCCGCCCCTTGAGGGCTTGGNNAAGCCCTCAAGGGGCGGGGGAGAAGTCACGCCTACTCCTATGGGGTCGACCCGGATGGGCAGTTAGTCGGTCAGAGTGTAGCGGACCCGCACGGTAACCGTGACCGTGTCCTGCGGCATATCCGCAGGGAACGGCGGCAGCGTCGCGCCACGCAGCATGGCTTCCGCCGCGGCATCGAGCACCGAGGCACCCGCGCTGCCCGCCAGCGCCACGTCGAGCACGCGGCCCGACCGGTCGACCGAGAAGCGCACCGTGACACTACCCTCGGCGCCGCGCCGGCGGGCTTCCTCCGGGTAGGTCTTGTGTGCCGCGAGCCAATCTCCCAGCGCGCGCTGCCAGTCGCCGGGAATCGGCGCCGGCGGGACCGCGTGCGTGGGAGCGGCCTCGGGACTGGGGCCTGGCGGCGGTGTTGACGGTGCCGATGACGAGGTGGCCTCCCGCTTCGGCGCTGGCGGTGGCTTGTGTGACGAGGCAGCGGTCTCCCGTTCCAGTGCTGGTGGCGGCCGGCCGGACGACACGACGGTCGCCGTGCGCGGCGGGGTGGCCGACCGCGGCTTCGGCGGTGGCGGGCGTGGCGGATATGCCGGCGCCGGAATCGGCGTCAACGCGGCGACCGCTGGCGGCGGTGGCGGCAAACCGGCGATTGGCGGCGGTCGCGGCAAAGCGGCGATTGGCGGCGGCAAAGTGGCGACTGCCGGCGGCGGCGGTGGAATTGCCGGGCGCGGCGACGCCTCGATCGGCGATGGCGTCTCCGGCGGGGGCGGTGGGATAGCGATCAGAACGGGCGCCTCCGGCGCCGCTTGTGGATCAGGCGGCGCCATTTGCGTCACCACCGCGACGGTAGGCACTGGGGGCGGCACGGCGTGCGGGGCCGGTGCCGGGGCGAATACCAATGCCACCGTCTGGTCATCCAACGCCGGTGGCGTCGCGCGTAGGCGGACAAATCCAAGCAGCAGCAAGCCAGCCGCGAGATGCAGCAGCATCGCGGCGCCCAACGACGCCGCCGATGGTCGGCTCACCACGCCAGATGGCTGGCTGGCGGCACACGGGCCTGATGGACGCGGCAAAATTTCACCGGCGCCCGGCGTGTCACCGGATATCCCGCCTTGTCGTGGCTTCTGATATGGTATGTTATAACGTATCATCTACCTACCAACCTACCGGCAAACTCCGCGCCTGAGAAGGACCCGACGCCGATGCATCGCTACGCCGTGCCAATCCTTGCCGCCGCACTTTGGTCCCTGACGATCACACGAGACGCCGAAGCCGCCGGCCCGACGGGGGGCAACAACGCCATCGATCCGACCGCGGCGGCCCAGCTGGGCGCCCCGAGCCAGGACGCCGGCAATCTGTCCATGGATATCGACGTGGTCTCGAAGCGGCTGGACGTCGCCCGTCAGCAGATCCAGCCAAGCCTCGGCGCCACCACTTACGAATTTACGCCCGACGCCCTGGACAACCTCCCGCAGGGCGAAAACACGCCGCTGAACCAGGTGCTGTTGCAGGCGCCCGGCGTGGCGCAGGACAGTTTTGGCCAGATCCATCTGCGCGGCGAGCACGCCAACGTGCAGTACCGCCTGAATGGCGTGGAGCTGCCGGAAGGCCTGTCAGTCTTCGGTCAGGTCATCGAGGACCGCCTCGCCCAGAGCCTGTCGCTGATCACCGGCGCGCTGCCGGCACAATACGGCTTCCAGACCGCCGGTGTGGTTGACATCCAGACCAAGACCGGCACCAGCAATCCCGGGCTGTCGCTGTCGATGTACGGCGGAAGTTGGAACTGGCTGGAACCAAGCATGGACTACGGTGGACGCAGCGGTCCGGTGGATTATTTCATCACCGTCGATGGGCTGCACAACGACCGCGGCATCGAGAACCCGACCTCCAGCTTCGGTGCCATCCACGACACCACCGACCAGTTCCACGGCCTCGCCACTGTCTCGGGCATCATCGACCCGGACACGCGCATCAGCGTGATCCTCGGCGGCTTCGACGGCAGCTTCCAAATCCCGAACAATCCCGGCCAATCAACGCTCGGCCTGAACGTCAACGGCACCACCAGCTTCAACAGCGCAAACCTGAACGAGACGCAGAGCGAATGGACCGGCTTCGCCGTGCTGTCACTGCAGAAGCACGTCGACACCGTGGATGTTCAGGTCTCGCTGTTCAACCGCACCAGCAATCTGCATTTCTCGCCGGACTGGGTTGGCGACCTGCTGTTCAACGGCATCGCGCAGGAGGCCTCGCGGCAGGACGTGGCGACCGGCGTCCAGGCGGACGGAAGCTGGCGGATCAACCCGCAGCACACGCTGCGCGCCGGGTTTCTGGCGCAGTACGAAGAGGCCAGCGCCGACACGCTGTCGAACGTGCTGCCGGTGAACGCAAGCGGCGCGCAGACCTCCACCCAGCCGCTCAGCATCACCGACAACCAGAACAACGCTGGTGGGCTCTATGGAGTCTACGTCCAGGACGAGTGGCGCCTGCTGCCCGCGCTGACGCTGAACTACGGCGCGCGGTTCGACATGGTGGAGGAATTCACCCATGAGAGCCAGCTCAGTCCGCGCGCGAACGTGGTCTGGAAGCCGTTCACCAACACCACGTTGCACATCGGCTACGCGCGCTATTTCGTTCCGCCACCGTACGAGGCGCTGTCCCCGGAGAGCATCGCCAAATTCCTGGGCACCACGGCGGCGCCGGAGGTGACGCAGGACTCCACGGTGCGCGCCGAGCGGTCGAACTATTTCGATGCCGGGGCCAACCAGGTGGTGGTGCCCGGCCTGACGATCGGCGTCGACGCCTACTACAAGATATCGCATAACCTGATCGACGAGGGCCAGTTCGGCGCGCCGATCATCCTGACCGCGTTCAACTACGCGCAGGGACTCCAGACCGGGGTCGAACTGACCGCGAGCTATGACCATGGACCGCTGTCGCTCTATGGCAACCTGGCCTGGTCGCGCGCCCTGGGAAAGAACATCGATTCGGCGCAGTACAATTTCAGCGCCGCCGATCTGGCGTTCATCCGGAACAACTTCATCCATCTCGACCACGACCAGACCTGGAGCGGCTCGGCCGGCGCCGCCTATGCGTTTAACGCCGACAGTCCATACCCGACGCGGGTGTCCGCCGATCTGCTGGTGCAGAGCGGGCTGCGCGCCGCCGGCACGGTCCCCAACGGGATCGCCCTGCCGACCTACGCGACGGGGAACCTGTCGGTGGTGCAACGTATCGCAATGGGCACAGATCTGCGGCTGGACGTGGTGAATATTGCGGATGCGATCTATGAGATCCGGAATGGCACCGGCGTGGGCGTGGGGGCGCCGCAATTCGGCATCCGCCGCACCATCCTCGCCGGTATAACGCACCGATTCTGAAAGCCAGGGGCGGGCAGGGCAATCGCATTTTGAAGTCGTCTCGTCCGCACTTCGCGGCGCTGCCGGACGGTGCACCGCCGCCAAGGCGCCAATAAAAGCCGGGACGGGAGGATGTGTGAGCCATCTGAGCGTTGGCGTCCTGGCGGTGTTGGCGGTTTATTCGGCCGCCAACTCCCGATTTTCCGGCGCCCGGTCAGCACGTGACCGGTGCCGGCTTGGCGGGCCTGTCACGACCAAACGCGATACCTCTGGCTCCGCTTGCGATTTAGCTGGCGCCGAGAGGTGGATCGGGTGTAATATAGTTAACTAACGTATGGTACAGGATCGCAGATGGACCCCGATCCCAGCCCTCGGCCCGGCGCGCCTACGCTGCCCCGGTGCGGTGGTCGCGGCGCCGGGACGAGGCTCGACAGAAAGGCAAGGAGTTCATCATGGAGGCACGACGACCACGGAGAAGGAGATGATGCGCTTCGTGCGGTGGCTGAACGGGTGCCTGTGCGAAACGCCCACCTTGCTGGCACGTTGCAATGCGCGATCCGGACGGCGGGTGTCGTGATCGCCGCCCAATCGAGGCGTCCGGGGCGGCCGACGACGCGTTGCCGATCGTCGGGGGAATCCAGTGAAGGACTGCTCGTTAGAGAGGCTGGCATGAGTCAAGAATCGCAGAGGAGGTCCCATTCTGAGCCTGCCGCGTTGCTCTCGGTGGTCGACGGGTGGGTTGGTGGCGGGGCGGCACACCGGGAACGCCCGCCAGGAAGCTGTCCCCGGCGAGAGGCGCAATTCGTGAATCTCGACAAAGACCCTATGGACCCGCCGAGCGGTGGCTTGGGCGAGAGGACGGGACCCGGGGGTGCCGGTCAGGGAGCTGGACGAGGGCGAGAGGCGCGATTCGTGAATCCCGACAAGGACCCTATGGACCGCCGAGCGGTGGGCTTGGGCGAGAGGAGGGGCGCCAGGGGGTGCCGGTCAGGGAGCTGGACCGGGGCGAGAGACGCGATTCGTGAATCTCGACAAAGACCCTATGGACCGCCGAGCGGTGGGCTTGGACGAGAGGACGGGCGCCGAGGGGTGCCGGTCCGGGAGCCGGACCGGGGCGAGAGGTACGATTCGTGAATCTCGACAAAGACCCTATGGACCGAGGTGTGGTGGGCTTGGCGAGAGGACGGGCGCCAGGGGGTGCCGGTCAGGGACCTGGACCGATGCGAGAGGCGCGATTCGTGAATCCCGACAAGGACCCTATGGACCGAGGTGTGGACGGCTTGGACGAGAGGACGGGCGCCGAGGTGTGCCGGTCCGGGAGCTGGACCCGGGCGAGAGGCGCGATTCGTGAATCCCGACAAGGACCCTATGGACCGCCGCGCGGTCGGATTGGCGAGAGGACGGCGCCGAGGGGTGCCGGTCAGGGAGCCGGACTCGGGCCAGAGGCGCAATTCGTGAATCTCGACAAAGACCCTATGGACCGAGGTGTGGAGGGGTTGGTGAGAGGACTGGCGCCAGGGGGGTGCCGGTCAGGGAGCTGGACCGGGGCGAGAGGCGCGATTCGTGAATTCTCGACAAAGACCCTATGGACCGCCGCGCGGTCGGATTGGCGAGAGGACGGGTGTCAGGGGGTGCCGGTCAGGGAGCCGGACTCGGGCCAGAGGTGCAATTCGTGAATCTCGACAAAGACCCTATGGACCGCCGTGCGGTCGGCTTGGCGAGAGCGCGGGCGGCATGGGGTGCCGGTCAGGGAGCCGGACTCAGGCCAGAGGCGCAATTCGTGAACCTCGGCAAAGACCCGTGTTGATGTTGAGCTCGTCAGTGCCACGACGGCGCGGCCCTGACCTTGCTGGCCGGCGGCGGGTTGCGGCAGCATCGCGTTTGCAAAAGGAGTCACCGATGCGCTGTGTCCTTCGTCTCATGCCGCTGCTGCTGGGCATTCTGCTCCTCGCCGTCGTCCCCGCGCTCGGCGCCGGCACGCTGCGCATCGGGCTGAACGAGGACCCGGACGCGCTGGACCCCGCCCGCAGCGGCACCTTCGTCGGGCGCATCGTCTTCGCCGCGACCTGCGACAAGCTGATCGATCTCGACCCCGCCAACAACTTCGTCCCGCAGCTTGCCACCGCCTGGCAATGGGCGCCCGACAACCTGGCGCTGACCCTGACGCTGCGCGACGGCGTGCGCTTCCAGGACGGGGAAACGCTGGACGCCGAAGCGGTGCGCGCCAACATCGAGCGCTACCGCACCGCGCCGGAAAGCCTGCGCAAGGGCGAGCTCGGCCCGCTCACCGCGGTGGAGGTGATCGATTCGCACACGGTCCGGCTGCACCTGGCGCGCCCCTACGCGCCACTGGTCGCCGTGCTGTCCGACCGCGCCGGCATGATGCTGGCGCCGCAGGCGATGGCGCGCCTCGGTCCGCACATCGCCGACGAACTGCCCTGCGCCGGCCCGTTCAAGCTGACCGAGCGCGTCGCCCAGGACCGCATCGTGGTCGACCGCTTCCCCGGCTACTGGAATGCGCCCGCAATCAAGCTCGACCGCATCGTCTACCAGCCGATTCCCGACACCACCGTGCGGCTGGTCAACCTGCAAGCCGGCAGGCTCGACATGGTCGAGCGGCTCGGGCCGACCGACGTCGCCAAAGTGACAGCCGATCCGCATCTGCGCCTGATCAGCACCACCGCGCTGGCCTACTACACGCTGTCGATCAACCTCGCGGCCGACGGCCCGCTGGCGCACAACCCCGGCGTGCGCGCGGCGTTGGAAGCTTCGATCGATCGAGTCGCGCTGAACCACGTGGTGATGGACGGGCAGTTCACCGCCTCGAACCAGTTCGAGGCGCCCGGCTCGCGCTACTGGAATGCGCAACGTCCGGTGCCCCTGCGCGACGTGGCAAACGCCAAGCAACTGCTGGCCGCCGCCGGAACCCCGCGTCCCACATTCACCCTGATCACCGGCAACTCCCCGGTCGAGGTCCAGGTCGGTGAGGTGATCCAGTCGATGGCGGGCGAGGCCGGCTTCGACATCAAGCTGCAGGCGGTCGAGGCCAATGCCCTGGTCGCCACCACGAAGGCCGGCGCCTATGACGCGGCGCTGGTGCTGTGGAGCGGGCGCGCCGATCCCGATGGCAACGTGGCGATTTGGCTGGAGTGCAAAGGCTTCCTGAACTGGGGCAAATACTGCAGCGCCAAATTCGACGACGTGCTGACCCGGGCGCGCAGCGTGACCGAGGTCGCGCAGCGCCAGGTGCTGTATCGCCAGCTCTCCGACATCTACCTCGCCGATCGGCCGCATATCGTGCTGTACCACGTGAAATGGCTGTGGGGGATCAGCGACAAGCTCACCGGCTTCACGCCGACGCCCGACGGGATGATCCGCCCGCAGGGCATCCAGCTCGCGCCGTAGGGGAAGGGGAGGGGACCATGCCGACGATCGACGCCGCGCGGCTGCTGAAGGACCTGCGCGATCTGGCGCGCATCGGCGCCTACAAGACCGGCGTGCACCGGCCGACCTATTCCGCCGACGATATGACCGCGCGGCACTGGTTCGCCACCCGCCTGACCGAGGCCGGCCTGCAACCGGAGATCGACGGCATCGGCAACGTTATCGGCCGCTCCGCCACGCCCGGCCCGAAGCTGCTGCTCGGCAGCCACCTGGAGACGCAGCCGCACGCCGGCTGGCTGGATGGCGCGCTGGGCGTGATCTACGGCCTCGAGGTCGCGCGCGCGCTGGGGCCCGCGTTCGGCCAAGCCATCGAGGTCGGCGCCTGGGCGGACGAGGAGGGCCATTTCGGCAATTTCCTCGGCAGCCGCTCGTTCGTGCGGGGCATCGACGAGGTGGAGATCGCGCGCACCGTTAGCCGCCACGACGGCACCAGGCTGGCGGACGCGCTCGCCCATGCTGGGCTGGCCGGGCGGCCGCGCGCGTGGCTCGATCCGGCGCGCTACCGCGGCTACCTGGAGGCGCATATCGAGCAGGGTGACGAGCTCGACACCGCCGGCCTGCGCCTCGGTGTGGTCACCAGCATCGTCGGCATCTGGCAATACATGATCCGTTTCGAGGGCGTGCAGAACCACGCCGGCACCACGCGCATGGCGATCCGCAAGGACGCCGGCGTGGCGCTGGTGCGGTTGACCGCCGCGATCGAGGCGAACTTCCCCCAGGTCGCCGGCCCGCGCAGCGTATGGACCACCGGCCGCATCCTGCTGGAGCCGGGCGCGCCCAGCATCGTGCCCGGCGGGGCGGAGATGCTGTTCCAGTTCCGCGACGCCAGCCCCGCCCGCCTGGTGGCGATGGAGCGGGCGCTGGAGGCGCTGGTCGCCAACGCCAACGCCGGCCCCTGCAGCGTGACGCTGACCAACGTTTCGCGCTCGACGCCGATGTTGATGGACGCCGGGTTCCAGGACGCGCTGGAGCGCGCGGCGGAGCGTAACGCGCCCGGAATGCATATCCGCATGCCAAGCGGCGCCGGCCACGACGCGCAGGTCTTCGCCGAGCGCCTGCCCGCGGCGATGCTGTTCGTCCCCAGCATCGGCGGCATCAGCCACCACCACGCGGAGGACACGCGCGATAAGGACCTCGTGCTGGGCTGCCAGGTGCTGGCCGACGCCGCGGCGGAGATCCTGGGTGGGTGAGGCAACGCCCGACCGCGCGTAGCTTGCTTTGAGTGAGCGACCCTGATGCGGCCTTGGCGGCGCGCCGATTCATATGGCTGCGTGCTCCCCAAGCGGTGTCCCAGGGGAGAATTTCATTTGCGGAACGACCCGCAAGGTGCTGGCGTGCGCGCGCCATTTGGGTCTACGTGGTCCGTCTGGCAATGCGCGGCGTAGCAGTCTGTCGGAACCGAGGCGACGCCGCCCTGCTCGCGGACCGAAGAGGAAATATCAGGTGAGGACAGGCAACAAGACCGACCGATCGGTCCTCCAGCGCAGCAGGCCAGTTCTGCGCAGCGCGTCTCGCCGCCTGGTGACCCTTGTGAGCTGCGCCGCCTTGCTGATCGGTACCGCTCCGGCGCCGCTCCAGGCCCAGGCACCCGCCGCGACCCAGCCGTACTCGGTGGCCCAGCCTTCCGCGGAGACCCCGCCGCCCCCCGCTACCCAGCCTTCCCCCGCGACCCAGCCTCTCGCAGCGGCCCAGCCTTCCGCGACAGCCCAGCCGGCCGATGCGCAGGGCTACAGTGTGGAGCAGCTCGACGCCCTGCTGGCGCCCATTGCGCTCTACCCCGACCAGTTGCTGACCCAGATCCTGATGGCCGCCACGTTCCCGCTCCAGGTGGTCGAGGCGGCGCGCTGGGTCGCCGATCCCGCCAACAAGGCGCTGACCGGCGACGCCCTGGCGGCGGCGCTCGCGCAACAGACCTGGGACCCGTCGGTCAAATCGCTCGTGCCGTTCCCCCAGGTGCTGGCGATGATGAACAGCAAGCTCGATTGGCTGCAGCAGCTCGGCTACGCGGTGTCCGTGCAGCAGAGCGCCGTGATGGACTCCGTCCAGCGCCTGCGCCACCAGGCCCAGGCCGCCGGCCAATTTCAAACGACGGCGCAGCAGGTCGTCAGCAGCGTGGGCCCCGATATCGTCATCGCGCCGGCGCAGCCCGACGTGGTCTACGTACCGGTCTATGACCCGAGCGTGGTCTACGGCGGATGGCCCTATCCGCTCTATCCGCCGGTCTACCTGGAGCCACCGCCCTGGTATTACGGCGGGCCGGTGCTGGGGATCGGGCTGGTGTTCGGCGTGGGCATTCCCGTCTTCGGCGGACTGTGGGGCTGGGCACGACCGAACTGGCGTGGCCGTGGCTTCTATCTCGACGTCAACCGCTACAACCGCATCAACGTGAACCGGCCGCCGATCCGTGATCCGGGCTGGCGCTCGCCGGGGCGGCCGGGCGGTGGCTTCCGTCCGCCGGAGACAGGGCCGGTGGGCCGGCCCGCGCGGTCAGAGGGGTTGCCGGCGAATGGGATCGGCCGGCCGCACGTCTCGGTGCCCGGCGGGGCCGTCCGCCCGCCCACCGGCATGGGACCCGCCAATCGTCCGCCAATCGGCGAAGCCAACCGGCCCGGCGGCGAGGCATTCCGTCCGACCGCACGGCCCGGTGGCGGCGAGGCGTTTCAGCCAACCGTCCGTCCCGGCGGCGGCGAGGCGTTCAGTCCGAGCACGCGGCCCGGTGGCGGCGGTTCCGCGGCATTCGGCGGTGTCAATGAGGGCCGGTCAGCGGCGCAGTTCCAAAGCCGCGGCGCCGAGAGCCGACAGCAGGTGAGCCGACCCAGCGGCGGCGGCCCCGCCCAAGGCGGCGGCGGCCGATCACCGGGCGGCGGCGAGCGGCGCGGGAGATGAGGCAGATGGGCATGTTCAGCATCCTTCGCGTCCCGGGTCTGGTCCTGGCGGCGCTGCTCGGGATTGGCCTTGCCGCGCCCGGTCTTCTGTCAGCCGCGTTTGCCGCGCCGCCGCAAGCCGGGAAGCAGCAGGGTTTTGCCAGCCCCGATGCGGCGGTGGAGGCTCTGGTCAAGGCCGTGCAGGCCGACGACATCAGAGCGCAACTCGCCATTCTCGGTCCCGGCGCCGACGCCCTGGTGATCTCGGGCGACCCCGTCGCCGACCGCGCGGCGCGCCGGCGCTTCCTGGACGCCTATACTGCCAGCCACACGCTCACGCCGGCCGGCAACGGGCGCATGAGTCTGACCATTGGGCCGAACGCCTGGCCGGTGCCGATCCCACTGCGACAGGCCGACAACGAATGGCGCTTCGACGCCGGTTCGGGGGCACAGCAGATCGTCGACCGGCGCATCGGCCGCAATGAACTGATGACGATCCGCACCCTGTTGGCGGTCGTGGCGGCGCAGAAGGACTATTTCGATCGTCTGCAGCGGGGCTCCGGCTCCGGCGCCTACGCGCAGCGCGTGCTCAGCACGCCCGGCAACCAGGACGGGCTCTACTGGGACGCCGCGCCGGGCGAGGCACCGAGTCCGCTCGGTCCGTTGATCGCGCAGGTCGAGAGCGAAGGATATCCCGGCGCCACCGCGAGCAAAGGCCAGCCGACGCCCTATCAGGGATATTTCTATCACCTGCTGCGCGCGCAGGGGTCGAACGCCCCCGGCGGGGCGAAAGACTATGTGCGAAACGGCCACATGACCGACGGTTTCGCCTTCGTGGCGTGGCCCGCGGGATACGAAACCTCCGGGATCGTAACCTTCCTGGTCGATCAGGACGGCATGGTCTTCCAGAAGGATCTCGGTCGTGACACTGCGAAGATCGCCAGCGGAATGACCCGATTCGATCCCGACATCACCTGGACACGGGTCGACCTTAGCGACTGATCATGACGCCGCCTCCCTCAAGGGGAGGGGACGTCGCTGAATGCTGGCTCATTCCGCAGCCGCCGCGAACGCCGGCGGCGCGCCGGACGCGGGCCGCACGCCGCGGCCGGCATACTGCGCGCCGACCCGCAGCGCCTCGATCATGCTGATCGCGCTCGCCTTTCCGGAGCCGGCGATGTCGAACGCGGTGCCGTGGTCGACGCTGGTGCGCATGATCGGCAGGCCGAGCGTCACGCTCACCGTGCGCTCGAAATCGATCATCTTCGAGGCGATGTGCCCCTGGTCGTGATACAGCGACAGCACCGCGTCATACCGGCCCAGTTTGGCAAAGTGGAACACCGAATCGGCGGGCTCCGGCCCGGTGACATGCAGGCCGCGGCGGCAGGCCTCGCGCACCGCGGGGGCGATTTCGTCGATCTCCTCGCGGCCGAACATTCCGTCGTCGCCGGCATGCGGATTGAGGCCGGCGACCGCGAGGTGCGCCTTGTCGCAGCCGATCTGGTGCAGCGCGCGCATGCTCTTCTCGACCCCGGCGAGCACCATGTCCTGCTTGATCGAGCGGCAGGCCTCGATCAGCGACACATGGCGGGTCAGGAAGAAAATCTTCAGCGCGCCGATGGCAAACATCGTCATCTCTTCGCGCGCGCCGGTAAGGTCGGCGTACATCTCGGTGTGGCCGATATAGGGGATCCGCGCGAGCTTCAGCGACTCCTTGTTGATCGGGCCGGTGACAACGGCATCCGCCTCGTGCGCCAGCGCGAGCTCGATCGACTTGCGGATATAGGCGAAGGCCGCGGCACCGCCCGCCGCCTGGACCTTGCCAATCTCCAGCCGGGCGGGGTCGGCAACGCCAAGGTCGAGCACGTCGATCTCGCCCGGCACGTAGCGCGCCTCGGCCGGGCTGGCGATGCGATTGAGCCGCGCAGCCAAACCGCAGAACCCCAGCGCCTGCTGCAGGATTGCGAGATCGCCGATGACAAAGGGGCGCGCGAAGGCGTGCACCTCCGGCGCGAGCAGCGCCTTGACGGTGATTTCCGGCCCGATCCCGGCAGGGTCACCCATGGTGACGGCGAGGACCGGCGTGGTATCTGTCATGGCGTCGTGCTCCACCGCAGCCTGGTTGGTGCGGTCAAAAAAGTCATTCCGGCACCAGCGCGGCAACGCGCTGGCTTGTGTGGGTCCATCCCGCCGTGCGTGGCGGTTCGTCGGCGAGACTGTCGTAGAGGCGGCCGAGGGCGTCGGCGATGGCCGAGGTTGTGCCGACGGTGCCGCCTTTGGTCACCAGGTACCGCCCGCCGAGCCGGCCATCGACGATTCGGCTCAACGCGATCAGCGGCATGACCTCGCCTTGGATCCGCAGGCTGCGAACCCCAAAGCCGGCCAGCAGCCGACCGGCGGTCTCGCCGCCGGACAGCAGGAATCCGCCCAGCGACGGAAACCGCTCGACCATCTGCTCGAACAGATCGGCCAGCGTGTCGTACAGGTGCAGCTTGCCGTCGGCATCGAGCGACGCGGTATCGGTTCGCAGCAGCATCGCCTTGACCGCGAGGGGCGCCTGCGCGAACGCCGCGAGGAGCTCGGAAACGCTCTGGCCGGCGTAGCGGACGGTGAAGGCAAGGTCGTTGGCCTCGACGAAATCCATCTGCTGGCGCGAGGTGTCCATGACGCTGCCGACAATGCCGAAGACCAGCGGGGCCAGCCGACGCGGCGCTTTCATCAGGCGCACCAGGGTGGCGGTGAACGGGCCGGGATCGACCGGCAGAATGGCGATGCCGTGGCTGCGCCGGAGGGTCAGAGCGGCGCGGGCGATCTCCTCTATGTCGTGGTCGGTCTCGGCGTCGCAGAACACGGCGCGGACGCCGTCTGCGATGTGTCTCACGAGCTGCACCGCGATAGCGTCACGGCCGCGCCGGACGTCGTCGAGATCGAGCAACGCCGAGGCGGCGAGCATGCGGCCGCCGATCCACGCGCCGATGTGCGAGGTGGTGACTGGGCAATGTGGATCGTGCGCCACCTGCGTTTCGGCCAGCGGCACGCCGAAGACATAGTGAATGCCGCCGCGCGTGGTGCGGCCGGAGGCCGGGAAAGCCGGCACCATCAGTGCCAGCCGGCGCTGGTCGGTCAGCAACGCATCGATCGAGGCAGGGATCGGTCCGCGCAGCGTGCTGTCGATACGCAGGCCGATCAGATCCGGTGTGTCGCCGAGCCAACTGTCGGCGATGGCCAGCCGGGATGCTGCCTCGCCCCCGGTAAGCTCACGCGTGTCCAGGTCGATCACGTGGGCGCCGTCTTCCTGGAGGGATCGGGGCGCGCCGCCGCGCGGCGGTTGGGCGAAGAGATGGGTGTGGCTGGGCAGGCCCTCGCGCTTCAGCAGCGAAGCGGTGGCGTTGGCACCGGTCAGGTCGTCGGCCAGGATGCAGAACCTCATGGCGCGCCGCCCGCGGTTCGTGGGGAAGGCTTTGCCGTCGGCGGCGGGCAACATGCGGCCCGCGGTATGTCGGGCGATCGAACATCGCGCGGAGCCAGATACGGTGGCACGTTACAGGTGCGCATGGCTGGCTCCTGAATCGTGTCCCCATCGCACCGGCCGCCACATCACGCATTGACATAGATCATGGCATGCCAACGGCCCAACGATCTGACGAAGAGTCTAATCTTCGCGCGGCAGGTATCACGCCATTTGTTCGCCGCGTGACCGGTGGCGATGCACCGGCTCCGTCGGCGGATGATTGAATCGGCGGGCGCAACGTTCTCCCGGCCGGTGCGCCCTGGGGTGTGGAACTGCTGGCGACGGCGACCGACCCGGCTATTCCGTGGCGCGCCTGGCTGCCTTATCTGCGGCGTCGCCTACGGGTTTTTCGCCGTCGCTTACAGGTCGAATTTACCCTGCCGCTGGTCGTGAATCTTGCCGCGGCGCCGCGTTACCGCGAGCGCCTGCGTCCGCGGCTCGGACGGGTGGAACCCCGTCGTCCACATGCGCCGGCGATCTTCATAGGCGCGCTGCTTGGCCGCGGTCTCCGTGATGAACCGCGCCGTCACCTCCACCCGCATGGGCCGCGTCTTGTCAGAGCTGTCGGTCATCGTGCGTCATCTTCGGTGAAACGTGCCGCGCGCCGGTTCGCCGGCGCCGTCCGCAGGCGCAGCCATGCGCCTGCGCTATCGTAATGACGAGAAACTCGCCGGCACCACCAGCATGTTCTCCTGCTTCAGCAGCACGCCGGCGGCGGCGGAGCCCGGCGGCCAGACGCCCTTCGCCACCGCCTCGGCGCGCACCTGCGCGCGGTGGTTGGCGTCCTTGTACGCCCAGATATGCACCCACTTGTTGAGTGCGCCGATCTCCGAATACCAGGCGCCAACCAGCGGCGACAGCTTTACCCGCTCGCCGATCTTCTCGCTCCAACGTTCGATCACGCCGGGGATCGCACCGGCGGCGAAACTGTACATCCGGATTTCGTAGATGCCGCCAAGCTGGCGCGGCTCCAGTGGCGGCGAGAACGGCGCCGGCAGGAACAGTTCGCTTTTTTGCTCAACTACGAATTCGCGTGTCGCTGGCGGCCATTTGCCGGACGCGATGGCCGCGGCGCGCACCTGCACCCGTTGCTCGAACGTGTCGTACGGCCAGACATGGATGACCTGGTTGAGCGGCCCGACCTCGGTGTGCCAGAACGCTGCCAGCGGCGAGAATTTCAGCCGCTCTGGCAGCGCCGCGCCGAACCTCTCCTCGAACTGCGGGATGCTGGCGGGTTTGAGCTGATAGGTACGCATCTCGATGATCATCGGTCATCTCCGTCCCTGACGTCGCGACCTAGCGTAGTCCACCGGCGCCGCCGGTCAACCGGCGAAGTCGCAGCCCGGCGCGCAACCTTGTGCGCCCCTTTTCGCCATCACTTCAGCCCCTTCCGCATCCCTCCGGAAACGCGGCGCAGCAGGGCCGCCGGTCCTGACCCTGTGGGTGCCGGTGGTAGTGGGGCGGTTCGGCTACCCGCCGCAAGCAGCCTTGACCCTCGGCGGTGCCTTAATCCGCGAAATTGCCGCATCGCCCACCTGCCGCACCGTTACACGCTTCTGATCCAGGCTTCGACAGATTGAAGATTTGGCATTTGACGAATCTCGGAAACTTCACATCTGATCGCCATAAACAACAACGCCTCTATATGCTCCGAGCTATCGTCAAAATAAAATGCTAGGCTACGAATATAATCTTTGCCATGAATTACATCTCTGTCCGCCATGTGAAGGAGCAATCCGATTTCCGCACTTTGATAGGTGATAGTATTTGGTTTATCCTTTAAGCTCGCTCCGGAATTTTGCAGAAGACTGGTGACCAGACGGCCGATGTCCAGCTGGTATCGTCCTTCCGTTTTGACAATAAACTTCCGCATATTCTTGTCGGTTAGGGTCTTCTGAAAGGAAAGATTCATGTTGCGCCGAGCCGACGCAACGCGCAAAATCCCGATAGGTCGAGGAACCTCTTTCACAAACTTCAGTATCGCCTCCGACTCATCATTTTTCGCAAAACCAGTGATGCAGATTTGACTAAGGCATTTTTGGGAGAGGCCGTACGCTTCAAGATCGCGCCCATCCGTCAGCACAACATTCGCAGGCGAAACCACATCGAGGATTCGATCCATATCCGCATCTGCAAAAAAAAGCACTCGCTCTTGGAACCGATTAGCAAGCATCAGCGCAGCAAATCGCATCAGTCGCCCGCGCTCCCCCCCTTCGCCTGGAGGGCATTCAACGATTGAAATCGGATAGATAACCGTATCCCGGCGGTCGGTGAGGGGAACCAATCCTCGCCAGAACGAGAGGTCCCTTACGCCTTCCACAAACAGCACCCTTCGTGCGCGATCTTGGTCAAGTTCGTAGTTCAGTTCATCATAAGTCCACGGCATCGACGATTACTCAACAGGTGAGAGAGAGTAGACTCTGTCGGCGTGTTCAGCGGCGATTGCCGAAGAATGTGTCGCAAAGATAAAGAGCGGAGATGCCCTCGCAGCGCACCGTGCCAGGGCGTTCAAGACCTTCCTCTGCCATCTCACGTGAAGGGAAAGCTCTGGTTCGTCGATTGCTATGATGCTTCCCGATCGCTGGCAAAGAAGTGCGGACACCATCATATATAGAAAGTGATATTCTCCTGAACTGAGATCGGTTTCTTCCAGTACATTGGATCCGGTCTGAATTTTCAAGCCGTCACGAGGATCGATGCGGATTGACTTTCCGATCAGGAATTCATCCATGATTTCCTCGAAGCCCAAAAGTCTCTCCGCTATCAGTTCCCGGGCCTTATTTTGGCTTTCCTGCATCTCTATGTAGGTTTCCAGAAGCGTCAACGCGTGAGATTCCTGGTATGCGTCGTCCCGCAGAAGATCGGCCAAGGCGCTCAGGTTCGCATCGTCGGTTTGAAGGCCCAATCTCTTCATTACGGAAAATCGGCCCTGCACTGCGTCCACACGGGCAAGAAGCTCCGCTCGGTCGGTAGTCCGACGAGAGGCCTGAAACCGCTCTAGTATTCGAGGGAGAAGGTCCAAGTCGTCTGCGGAAAAGAATCTTCTGTAATCGACCTGGGCATCTTTCATGAATCGCTTGACTCGATCGGCGAGCGGGGTTTCTGCGCTTTCGTCACCACTCATTCGCGCGGACTTCGTTCGCATTCGCGGCTCGTACACAAGGCTGCTTCCGAATTGCAGCATCGCCCGCGTCTCAGTTAACTCGGCTAGGGGGGAGCGATTCCCGCGAAGCAGAATGAGGGTCCTATGAATATCAAGCAGTTGAAAATTGATACCAGCCAGAATGGGAAGAGCCAGCTCGCGGAAACGCTCGCGAGCCGCATTTTGTGCGTTGCTAAGTTTCGTGTGATCCTTAGTCTTATACAAGGTTGCCGTTACATCTCGGAACGAGACACGAAGCGGAAATTCATCGTTGTCCGTTCGGGTTGTTGACAGGACATCCCCGTTTGATAGCACCAAGCTTGCGTGAGTAAACGGAATTTTTCGGAACATATCATAAGCTAGTTCCAACAAACCGGCGATCATCCTCAGAATCGTCGTCTTCCCGGAACCATTCTGGCCGGAGAGGATCAGTATGCCCGGCTCCGATTTACCGGCATCAGGTTGTGGGAACACAATCTCATGCGGCTGCCCTCCGAGCAGTCCGCGAATTGTGAAGGAACGAATCCGCACAGCGTCTGGGTCAGGGTTCGGATCAAACCGTTGTGGGGTCGGGCTCGCCATGTTGCCAATTGCCTTCCGAGGGTGAAGCCATATTACACGAGGTGCCGGCGATGCACAAACTTCGCTCGATAGCTTGGCTGCAACTGCAACTACAGCACTCGATCCCCGGTCGCGTCTTCGACGGGTATCTGGCGGCCTTCCGGTCAGGTCAGGCGTCCAAACCGTCCGGCAGCCATACGATCCCGCCCTAATGAGACGTGACGGCGTCCGATAGCAGTGCAACATGCGATACCGGCTGCGCGTACTGCACGACGCACTGCCAGTGTTACCGATCGCGCTATCTCACCGATGGGTGACTTGGCAGCCCCCGACCATGCCCCGGGGCCGGCGCGCGTCAGGACGCGATGTGGTGCACGTCGTGCACCACGATGCCGCCATCCTCCAGCGGCATCGCAATCCAGTCCTGGTGCCGCAGCGTCGCCTGCGTATCCCGGTAGCCGCTGTTCCAATGCTCGCGCATCGAGGCGGCACCGAAGTCGTAGTCCATCGCCTGGGTTTCATAGGGCGCCTGCCGATAGATCAGGTGCAGCAGGGTGATCCCGGGCTGCTTGGCGAGATCGGCTTTCATGGCAATCTCCGCGTCGGTCAGCGCGGCCTCCGGCACCTTGTCGAGCAGCCGCCTGATCAGCAGCTTCTGCTCGTGGTCCCGCGCATAGACGTCGGTCACCAGCCGGGTGCGGCTGGAGTATTGAATTTCCTTTTGCCGCGCCAGCACATCCCCCATGTCGCGCGGCAGCTTCCCGCTTGCACTGAACAGGTCGACCTGAAAGATCATCGTGGAGGTGTTTCCCAGGTTGTCGAACACATGCTGCAGCGGCGTGTTGGACACCACGCCGCCATCCCAGAACCAGTCGGTCCCCACCTGCATCATCGGCAACGCCGGCGGCAGTGCCCCGCTGGCCATTACGTGCATCGGCTCGATCATCGTTTCGATGCTGTCGAAATAGACGAAGTTGCCGCTGCGCACGTTAACCGAACCGCAGGCGTAACGCGGGCCGTTGCTGTTCAGGTAGTCGAAGTCGACCAGATCGCGCAGCGTCTGGTACAGCGGCGCGTTGTCGTAGAAGCTGGTCGCGGTGGCGGTGCCGCGCGGGCTGAGCCAGGGGTTGGGAACATTCGGAGTGAAAAATCCCGGCTGGCCGAGGGTCATCGTCAGCGTCGACGACCACGTGTTGGCCAGCCGCCGCGCCTCGTCGCCATCCGGAACGAACAACGCGGTCGGTCGCGCGGTGACGGTGTCCCAGAACTGCCGCAGACGCTCCAGCCGCCGCTCAAGCGGATTGCCGGCGATGATCGCGCCGTTGATGCTGCCGATCGAAACGCCAGCGATCCAGTTGGGCTCCAGCCCGGCCTCGTGCAGCGCCTGGTAGACGCCGCCCTGATAGGCACCCAGCGCGCCGCCGCCCTGCAGCACAAGGGCGATGCGGTCGCAGCCCGGCGGTCGTGCGGCGGTCGCGGGCTGGTCGCGCGATGGCAGTGGGCCTCGGTCCATGCTTGCTCTCCTGTCCACGCGTCGGCGCGGTGGATATGCACGAAATCTTGGGCGCAGCGGGATGGATATCACATTGCTGCGGTGCGACATAGGCTGCGGTGGCACGGTCGGCGTGGGGCGACTGGTGCGGCAACAGAAGGAGAACGGCATGACACCGAACGAGAGCCTCGCGGGATCGCTGTTCGGCCACCACCTGATCGCCGATCTTACCGTGCTGTATGGTGCTGCACGGCGACCTGGGTTGACCGGGCAACCGACAACAGAAGGGCACGCGCAATGAGCCTCAAAGGAAAAGTTGCCCTGGTCACCGGGTCGACCAGCGGGATTGGCCTCGGCATCGCCCGCGCCCTTGGCGCCGAGGGGGCCGATCTGATGCTGAACGGCTTCGGCGACGCGGCCATGATCGAGGATCTGCGCGGCGGAATGGAAAAGGAATGCGGCGTGCGCGTCGGCTACTCGGCGGCCGACATCGGCAAGCCGGCGGACATCGCGGCGATGGTGGCGGAGACCCAGAAATCGTTCGGCGCGCTGGACATTCTGGTGAACAACGCCGGCATCCAGTTCGTCGCCAATGTCGAGGAATTCCCCGAGGACCGCTGGAACGCAATCATCGCCGTCAACCTCTCCGGCGTGTTCTTCGGCATGCAGGCGGCGATCCCCGGCATGAAGGCGAAGGGCTGGGGCCGCATCATCAACATCGCCTCGGCGCACGGCCTGGTCGCCAGCCCGCAGAAGGTTGCCTATGTCGCGGCCAAGCACGGCGTGGTCGGCATGACCAAGGTGGCGGCGATCGAGCTGGCCAATCACGGCGTCACGGTGAACGCGATCTGCCCTGGCTGGGTGCTGACGCCGCTGGTGCAGAA
This sequence comes from Acetobacteraceae bacterium, assembly GCA_003151425.1. GTDB lineage: Bacteria > Pseudomonadota > Alphaproteobacteria > Acetobacterales > Acetobacteraceae > Palsa-883. The sequence goes on along the minus strand of PLXO01000029.1, from coordinate 4,112 downwards.
GCAGATCGAGGACAAGGCGAAGGCCCAGGGCACCGACGAGGAGACGGTGAAGCACGCGTTCCTGGCCGACAAGCAGCCGATGCTGCTGTTCTCGACGCCCGAGCAGATCGGCGCGCTCGCGGTGTTCCTCTGCTCGGACGGGGCCAAGACCATCACCGGCGCGCCGCTGTCGATCGACGGCGGCTGGGTGGCGCAGTAGCGCCAGTGGTCAGTTGTCAGTGGCCAGTCGTCGGTGGTCAGAGTAGAACGCTGACGACCGACCGTCTGGTCCCCGACACTTGGCAACCGGTGGCTGCCACCTGGTCAGTTACGCGTAGCACGGCACAAGAGGGCTGCGCTCCATGTCGCCAAACGTGCGTCGTCGTTTCCTTTGTGCACTAATGGCGTCGGTCTTGGCGTTCTGCCTGCACGGTGTGGCGGGCAACGCGCAGACCCCGCCGGTAAGGGATCCTGCTTGCACGGAATGTTTCAGGATCCGTGTTGGACTGCCTCGCGTCGTCCGCGGCCCGGCGCCAGACATCGCGGACAATCGCTTTACGGAGATTGACCTTCCCAACGGGCGTTTCCGCGGCTTCGACGCGCACGGTGACACGCGCGCCATTGATGGCAACCATCCCTGGGATATGGGGGGTGCGGCGCGCACCGTGCTTACGCCGGGCAAGCCGGGCACCTATGATTCCTGCGGACAATGGCTGCAGCATGTCGAGCCAGCCGGGGGCACCATCCTGGGCTTCGTCCACAATGAGATCGCGTGCCGCTACCAGGTCGGCCAGACCCATAAATCGATGTCCCTTGTCGTCTCGACCGACGATGGCCTGACCTGGAAGAACCAAGGCCAGGTCATCACCGGCACGGACGCCCCCACCGCCAACGAGGTCACGGGCGAGGGCGACTGCACATTCGTCAATGGGCAGGATGGCTTCTACTACGCCTATTGCGGGCGGCCGCGCGATCACGCGACGATCATGGCGCGTGCACCGGTTGCCGATCCTGGCCCAGGCAACTGGAGGAAGTTCTTTCTAGGCACATGGAGCCAGCCCGGCCTCGGCGGTGACGCGACCAACCTGAACGATGGTCTGGGCCACGGCAATGGCTTGAGCAGCAGCGCCGCCCGCTGGACGGCGACCGGCGAAACGGTAGTGTTGGGCTGGCAGGGCGGCAGCAATCTGGGACTTTACTTCTCCGCGGATCACACGCAATTCACACATTTGCGTGAGCCGCTTCTGGCGCTCGATCCCGGCATCTGGAAGCGCCCCGATCCGTCCGAGGTCCTCGCTTACGCCGTCATGCTCGACGCCAAAACCGGCTGCAATCAACTTTCGAACGCGTGGATGCTGGTCTATGCCTATTGGCCGCCCTACGAAGGTTACGCGCAGAAATACCTGGTTTTTCGTCAGATCACCGTAACAATCGCAACATCCCCTGTCACCCCGCAGATCGGCGTGCTGTTGGCGCGTTGGTACAACGCGGCGCTGCGTGATCGCTGGTCCACGACAGCGGCGGTTCCCGGCAACTACAGTGCTTACAAACTCGAAATGCAATCCGGTTATCTCATGACGGTCGCCGACGCGACCAAACCCTCGGTCGAACTGGAAGACTGCGTCAGCCAACGGCCCGGGCATCCCGACCATCTCCTCGCCGAACAGGGATTTTGCCATGCGCATGCCTATCAACGTCTGCGCACGGCCGGTTGGGTCTATAGCAAGCCGCAGGCGCAGACGATTGCTTTGTACCGGTGCTACAATGCGCGAGACCATTCGCACTTTGCTTCGAACGAGGCGGACTGCGAACAACTCGGCACGATGGAGCGACTGCTCGGATACGCACTGAGCCAGTAGACGTGCACGGTGTCGGACTGCACCGCGCATAACATCATGGCTGCGCCCGTAACGAAAAAACGCGGCGAGGGCCCGGGGGATGCTGTCGGCCCGAGAAGCCGCGTCGCGGATTTGCCGACGCGGCGGTTTGATCGGCGGCGGCAAATTGGAAGGTCGCGGATTGGAATGCTGCGCGGGTCAAGCATCTGTGTCGCGACGGTCGGTGATTGGTCGTAGAGTGTGGCCGTCAGCCACTGGTCCGGATCCTCGCCATGCACGAAATCGCCCGCTTCGCCGCCATGATGAACAAGTCCGCCGAGCTCAAGCGGCGGATCGCCAGCGAGCTGGCCGCGGCGGTGATTGGCGTGGTCGACGCCTGCGAGGCCAGCCTGCGCGGCGGCGGCAAGCTGATGTTCTGCGGCAATGGCGGCTCGGCGGCGGACAGCCAGCACCTGGCGACCGAGATGCTGATCCGCCTGCGCGGCACGGTGGAACGGCCCTCGATCGCCGCCCTGGCACTGACGCTCGATCCGGCGATGCTGACCGCCTGCGGCAATGACTACGGTTACGATGTGGTGTTTGAACGGCCGCTGCGTGGCCTTGGGCGCAAGGGTGATATGCTGTTTGGGATCACCACCTCGGGCCGCTCGCCGAACGTGGTGCGCGCGCTGGCCGCGGCGCGGGAGATGGGGATCGTGACCGTGGGCCTGCTCGGGGGCGCAGGGGAGCCGGCGCTGGGTCAGTGCGACCACGTCCTGCTGGTGCCCGACAATGAGACCGCGCGGGTCCAGGAATGCCACATCGCGCTCGGCCACGCGGTGCTGGAGCTGCTGGAGGATCGGCTGGTCGCGCGGCCGCTCTAGCCGCGGCAGGGCGGGCGTGGGGTGCACGCATGGCGATCCTGCTGACCGGCGCGGCCGGGTTCATCGGTTTCCACGTGGCGGAGGCGCTGCTGGCGCGCGGCGAGCAGGTCATCGGCGTCGACAGCCTGAACGATTACTACGATCCGCGGCTGAAGCAGGCGCGGCTTGACCGGCTGCAGCCGCACGCCGGGTTCGCGTTCCATCGCCTGGATATCTCGGACCGGAATGCTGTCGGGGATCTAATTCGCGACAACAAAGAGATAGACCGCATCATTCACTTGGCGGCGCAGGCTGGGGTGCGGCATTCGCTGGTCGATCCCTACGCCTATGTCCAGGCCAATCTGATGGGCCACCTGGTGATCCTCGAGGCCGCGCGGGGGATCGAGCGTCTGCGTCACCTGGTCTACGCCAGTTCTTCCTCGGTCTACGGCGCCAACCAGGCGCTGCCTTTCGCCGAGACCGACCGGGTGGACACGCCGCTGTCGCTCTACGCCGCGACCAAGCGGGCCGACGAGCTGATGAGCCATGCGTATGGCCATCTGTTCGGCGTGCGGCAGACCGGATTGCGGTTCTTCACGGTCTATGGGCCGTGGGGCCGGCCGGACATGGCCTACTACAGCTTCGCCAAGGCGATCGTCGCGGGCGAGCCGATCACGCTCTACGACGGCGGCACGCTGCGGCGGGATTTCACCTATATCGACGACATCGTCGCCGGCGTGCTGGGCGTGCTGGACCATCCGCCGGACGGCACCGCACCTCGCTCGTTGCCTGGCGTGCAGCAATCGGGCGTGCAGCAATCGGGCGTGCAGCAATCGGGCGAGCAGCGATCAGGCGTGCGAGAATTGCATGGCGAGCAGGAATTGGCCGCGCTGGACGATCCCCCAGCGGCCGCCCCGCCGGTGCGGGTGCTGAATATCGGCAACCATCGCAGCGAGCTGGTCAGCACGCTGATCGCCGAACTGGAGGCGGCGCTGGGCCGGACCGCCGTGGTGCGCTCGGTGCCGCGCCCGCCGGCTGACGTGGCGGAGACCTTCGCCTCGATCGAGGCGATCAGCGCGCTGACCGGGTTCTCGCCCTCGACCTCGCTGCACGACGGCATTCCGCGGTTTGTCGCCTGGTTCCGTGCCTGGCACGGGCTGAACGATTGACGGGTTGACCGGCCTGGGGGGTGACCGGCCGGGGTGTTGACCGCCTGGGGCGGGGTGACCGACCGGGGTGCCGACCGCCCAGGGGTTGACCGACGTGGGCGGCGGGCCTAGATGAGCGCCCCTGCGCTGACGGAAGTGCTTGCATCGCTGCTTCAATTCCGCTAGGTTCATGGGTCTGCACCAGCTTATGGTGCGAGTCCTTCAAGCAGGACGGCCAGGGTGTTTCGCAGGTGCGAAACGCAGCGGGCCGGCTTCGCTTCGCTCTTTGACATTTGCATAGGCTA
>PLXO01000163.1 GCA_003151425.1 Acetobacteraceae bacterium | reverse complement strand
GCGTCCGTGCCGGTGATCAACGGCATGACCAAGCTCAGTCATCCCTGCCAGGTCCTGGCCGACGTCATGACCTTCGAGGAGAAGAAGGGCCCGATCAAAGGCCGCGTCGTCGCCTGGAGCGGCGACAGCAACAACGTGCAGGCGAGCTGGGTGCACGCCGCCGCGCGCTTCGGTTTCACGCTGCGCATCGCGACCCCCAAGGAACTGGCGCCGCGCGAGACCTTGCGCGAATGGGCGCAAGGCCAGGGCGCGAAAGTGCAGTTCCTCGACGACGCCGAAAGCGCCGTCGCCGGCGCCGACTGCGTCGTAACCGACACCTGGGTCTCGATGGGCGACGAGGACACCACCAAGCAGCGGCACAATCTCTTGAAGCCCTACCAGGCCAACGAGCGCCTGATGGCGCGCGCCGCCAAGGACGCCCTCTTCATGCACTGCCTCCCCGCCCACCGCGGCGAGGAAGTGACCGACGAAGTGATCGACGGACCGCAATCGGTGGTGTTCGACGAGGCGGAGAACCGCCTGCACGCGCAGAAGGGTGTGCTCGCGTGGGCACTCGGGGCGGCACGATAGGTCTGACGTCGCCGCATCCATTTGTGGTAAACCGAAGCGTGAGGCCGATTTCGCGACCTCACCCATCCGGTTTGTTTGGCAGGCTAACGGCAGCGTGCGATTACCAGTCGCACCCGCCAGCTACCCCACCGGAAACGCCATCGCGCGAAAATATCGAATGCGAATCCGCATCCTTCAGTCCTCCGATGCCCCGACGCAATGCGCCGCAAACCTTGTTTTCCGTGTCGTCCGTGCCATTTCTGCGATAGCGGTTTTGCAAACCTGCTTGCTGCCTTGCTTGCATTGTCGATACAGCATGGTGGATTGCAAAACGGCACGTAAATACGCTTCGTTATCGGAGCGAGTTGCATAGATCGATGCTGATTGCTGGGGGGACTGGGTGCGGGTTTCCCCCGCGAGGAAGGAAGCAATCATGGATCTAACTTCGTCGTTATGCTCCTAGGGAGAAACAAACCATCCGGACTCGACGTTGAGAGGCTGTCCCAAACGTTTCATCCAGGGCGGTCGGCCGCCGCCGGCCAGTGGGAACTAACAAGAAAGAAGGGAAAATTTACTCCAGCGATCCGGTTTAGCGACATTTTTCATCCAGGACGGTCGGCCGCCGGACGGTGGGAACTCGCAATGGCATCGGCTGCTTCGGTCCTCGCAATGAGGGCGGTCGCTCCGCGCGTCGCAATGCCAAAGCCCGTTCCGCTCGCATTGCTCAATCCCGCCGACGCGGCGGCGGCGCCCGGTCACACATGGTTAACTGTTTGCTTCTACATCAAACGGTTGGACGATCCGACAGCGGGGCCGAGCGTCATGTTCCACACTGCCAGGCCTCACCTCAAGCGAGCGGAGACCGAACTCTCCTCGCCGGTCATACGATCGTCCTCGGCCAGTGCCGGCGCGACAAAGCCGATAGGCACGCCGGCGCGCGCCCGGACGGATGTCAAGTTCAGCAACCTGTCGAACTGCAACCTCGCCGGCATCGACCTGACCGGCGCGTGCCTGCGCAACAGCGATCTGACCGAGGTTGACCTGACCGGCGCAATCCTGTTCGGCGCCGATTTGCGCGAGGCCAGGCTGGACCGGGCTCGCCTGCTGCGAACGGATCTGCGCGGCGCGACACTGCGCGGCGCGTCGCTGTCCGAGGCTAACCTGTCGTATGCCGACCTGCGCGACGGACGGTTGTTCCAGGCCGTTGGCAGCGATCTGCGCCCCTCCTGGGTCGGCGACAGTACGACGCTGGCCAATGCCTGCCTTGCTGGCGCCCTGATGGTCAAGGCAAGGCTTTCCAACGCCTTCATGTCGCAGACCGACCTGCGTGACGCCAACCTGAAAGGCAGTGTGCTCGGCAACGCCAATCTCGCCGGTTCCACGTTGACCGGCTGCAATCTCGAGGACGTGGATTTCCGTCAGGCGAACCTCGACGGCTGCAATCTCGACGGTGCCATCCTGATCAATGCCAATCTCGGCAACGCCAGCCTGGCGAATGCCAGCCTCCGCGGCGCCTTGATGGACGGCGCCAATCTGGAATCCTGCAACATGGCAAACACCAAGATGACGCGGGTGCTGGAGAACGCCGCCGTGGTCGTTGCGGAACATTTGCGGGCACACGTCGTCTGGCTGGACTCCTTCGGCGCCGACGGCGTCCGCGCCGATCTGTCCGAGCTCGACCTGTCGGGCATGGACCTCGCCGGCAGCAACCTGAGCGCGGCTATCTTATCCCATGCCAGCCTGCGCAAGGCGAAACTGCATCACGTCCGCCTGGTGCTGGCGGATCTCTCGGGGGCCGATATCCGCGAGGCCGACCTCTCCGGCGCCGATCTGCGCGGCTGCAACCTGGAGCGGGCGAAGCTGCACGGCGCCAGCCTGACGCAGGCGCGGCTGTCGCCCGCACCGATCGCCGACCGCTCGGGCACGCAGCAGTTGCCGTGCAACCTGACGCTGGCGCACCTGCCCAGGGCGGATCTGCGCAATGCCGATCTCACTTTGGCCAAGCTGCAAGGGGCCAACCTGTCGTACGCCATGCTGGCCGGGGCGGTGCTGCGCGGGGCGAACCTGGCCGGGGCCGTCCTGGTGGGGGCCGACACGCAGGACGCTGACTTCGCCGATGCCGATCTTTCCCGGGTGATCGGCATGGTGCGACTGCTGGCGGCCTGATGCCCCCGCCGGCGCCATCGCAGATGCCGCCATGACAGGTTGCCTGACGCGGGTCCGGTGGCTGATCGAGCGCGTCCTGAAGCCGTGGTCCGGCCGACCTCCGCCCGCCGCGACGGATGCCGAGCCGGTGCCGCGCGCGGATCCGGCGTCCGATCCACACCCGGCGCCCGGCGCCCATTCGGCGCACCACGTCCACGTGGATGCAGCGGTGCACGCAAGCGAAACCGGCGTGGCGCAGTGGGATAAGGCGGAGCGTCTGGTCACCGCCAACACCCGGATCGCCGCGATCTTCGGCGTATCCGCCGACTGCGTCGTGGCCGGCCTGAACTTCCGCGAATTCATTCGGATCGCGGTAGAAACCGGCTACCTGGACGGGCAAGAAACCGACGACGTGTATGAAATGGCGATGTCGCTGATCCGCCGTTGCACGCCGGTCACCTATGACACGCAATTCTCAGACGGCCGGGTGCTGCGTGTCGCCTATCGCCCGCTGGATCACGGCGGTTGGCTGGCCACCTACCAGGATGTGACGGAGCACCGCCAGGCGCAGGCGCAGGTGGCGTTCATGCAACGCCACGACGCGCTCACCAGGCTGCCGAACCGGGCGCTGTTCCACGACCGGCTGGTCGAGGCGCTGGCGCGGGTGCGCAACGTTGCGGTGCTGTTCGTCGATCTCGACCGGTTCAAGCAGATCAACGACACGCTGGGGTCTGCCGCCGGCGACACGCTGCTGCAATTCGTGGCCGGTCGGCTGACCAACTGTGTTCGCTCGAGCGACACGGTGGCCCGTCTGGGCAGCGACGAATTCGCCGTGATGCTGGTGCCGGGATCGCACGAAGTCGCCGCGGTGGCGGCAAAGCACGTGATCGAGATGTTCACTGCCCGCTTCGAGATCGGCGGGCGTGAGGTCGGCATCAGTGCCAGCATCGGCGCGGCCGTGGCGCCCGCGGATGGCGAGGATGCCGACAGCCTGCTGCGCAACGCCAACCTCGCCCTGCACGCCGCCAAGGCCGACGGGCGAAGCGTCTGCTCGTTCTTCGAGCAGACGATGGAGGATCGGATGCGGGCGCGTTGGGAAATCGAGAGCGACCTGCGCACCGCGATCGCCGAGCGCGCCCTCGAGCTGTTCTACCAGCCGCTGGTGAGCACCCGGACCGGCAAGGTCTCGGCGCTGGAGGCGCTGATGCGCTGGCGGCATCCGCAGCGCGGCATGATCCCGCCGAGCGCGTTCATCCCGGTGGCCGAGGCAACGCGCCTTATCATTCCGCTGGGGGCGTGGTCCATCCAGCGTGCCTGCGCTGACCTGACGACGCTGCCGCCGCACTTGCGCATGGCGGTCAACCTTTCCACGGTCCAGTTCGGCAGCGATGACCTTGTCCAGACCGTGCGCGACGCGTTGACCGCTTCGAGCGTGGCGCCTGACCGGCTCGAGCTGGAAGTCACCGAAACCACGCTGATACAGGATGCGAACAAGGCCGTCACGATCCTCAGCGCACTGCGGGACCTGGGTGTGCGAATCGCCATGGACGATTTCGGCACCGGCTATTCGTCGCTGTCCTACATCCGCAAATTTCCGTTCGACAAGATCAAGATCGACAAGTCCTTCATCGACGAGCTGGGCGAGCGTCGCGGCTCGGATGCGATTGTCCAGGCGGTGGCCTGGATTGCCAGCAGCATGGGCATCGAAACCGTCGCCGAAGGGGTGGAAACCCCGGAGCAATACCAGCGGGTGGTCGCGGCGGGCTGTGACCACGTGCAGGGGTTCCTGTTCGGCCGGCCGATGCCGCTCGCGAGGCTGTCCGACGCCATCGCCGCGATCGACGCCAGGCAGCGAAGCCCTTCGCCGCAGAACATCCAGGGCACGCTGAGCGGCGGCGCGCCGGCGCGACCCAGGCAGGGGCTTGCGTCATTGCGCGGAGCGGAGTGGCAGGATAACGCGAAATGCGAGGAAGACTCTCCCCCTCCCGCCAACCCGGATCCGTTTTGCGCCCCAAACCCTCATGTGAACGGGGAAGAATCTTCTCTTTGCGCCGCTTATCCTGAGCTGGCCGAGCCAAAACCAACAAGCCAAAGCCTCTCCCTCGGCCATCCGGGCAAATTTGGCCGCCAGTCGACCAACGACGTGAGATGTGCGAATCCGGCACCGAGCGGACCTGGGGTTGCAGTCGAATCGCTGGCGATTCATTAAGGTTGGTCGGGCGATAGCTGCCGCGAACGGTGCCCCGGAATAGCATTCAAAGCGCATTTACCGTGCCACGGACCCATGCGCGCGCGACAAAGCCGGGGCCTCATGCTGCACCGCAGCAATTCCCATATACCGCCGGCAACGGACAGAAGGACGCGGACCAATCATGAAGTGGTCACGAGAGCTGCGGAGCGCCGGCCGTGGGCTGCGCACCGCTCTGCGGGCGGCATCCGCGATGGTGGCTCCGCCTGCGGCGCGCGGTGTCGTCCCGCACGGCATCGCTGCATCCCACGCGGGAGACCTGATCATGGTCCCCGACTTTGGCGCCGACGCGGCTGGCTTGGCCATGCTCGCCTACCGCCCGCCCGGCCTCGCGTCGGGTGCGCCGCTCGTCGTGCTGCTGCACGGCTGCAGTCAGGAGGCCGTTGCCTTCGCCGCGGACTCCGGCTGGATGGCGCTCGCCGACCGTGTCGGCCTGACCCTGGTGTTGCCGACCCAGTCGCCGGACAGCAACCGCCAGGGCTGCTTCAACTGGTTTCGCCCAGCCGAGGTCGCCCGCGGCCTTGGCGAGGCGGGCTCGATCCGCGCCATGGTCGCCGAGGCGGTGCGCCGCTTCGCCAGCAACCCGCGCGCCATCTACGTCGTCGGGCTGTCGGCGGGCGGGGCGATGGCCGTGGCGATGCTCGCCGCCTACCCCGAGGTGTTCGCCGCCGGCGCTTCGATCGCCGGCCTGCCGGTCGGGGCCGCCACCGGTGCCGCCTCGGCGCTTGCTCGCATGGCGCAGGCAGGGCCAGGCGACCGCTCGCCTGACGCCTGGGCCGATCAGGTCCGCGCTTCCGCCCCGGCCGGCTATGGCGGTCCCTGGCCGCGCCTGTCGATCTGGCATGGCGGCATGGACACGGTCGTGGACCCCGCCAACGCGCGCCTGCTCGCCGGGCAGTGGTGTGCGCTGCATGGCCTGGCCGAGGCCCCATCGACCACCACCCAGCACGGGCCGTCACTGCATGAAACCTGGGGCGACGCCGCCAAGCCGCAAGTGGAGCTCTGGACCATCCCGGCCATGCTGCACGGCTATCCGGTCGCCGCGGCCGCCGTGCCGTCATCCGCGATGATGCCCGTCGGCATATCCGCCACCCACCGGATCGCCCGGTTCTGGGGCCTGGCCTAGTCGCCCTGAAAATGCTCTGGATCGGATCGTTGGGGATGGATTAGCGTCCGCGGGCTGTAATTCGGCCGCGGCTCGCGGAAACCATCGGGGCTGGCTGCGTCTTCGCCGTCGTCGGCGCGTTGTGACCATCAAACTGCGCAACTACATGCAGAGGTGTCTAATGGCTAAACGCAAGGTCGCGGATATCATCGTCGACACGCTGCAGGCCGCGGGGGTGAAGCGGTGTTACGGCGTGGTCGGCGACACCTTGAACCATGTCACCGACGCCATTCGGCGCAGCGATATCACCTGGGTCCACATGCGCCACGAGGAGGCCGGGGCCTTCGCCGCCGGCGCCGAGGCCTACATGACCGGCAACCTCACCGCCTGCGCCGGAAGTTGCGGCCCCGGCAGCCTGCATTTCATCAACGGCCTGTTCGAAAGCCACCGAAACCGCGCGCCGGTCGTGCTGATCGCCAGTCAGGTCAACAGCAACGAACTCGGCATCGACTTCCCGCAGGAGGTCGACTTCCAGCCGATCTACCGCACCTGCAGCGTGTTCTGCGAGATGCTCACCAATCCCCACGAGGCGCGCCGGCTCACCACCCTGGCGGCCCAGACCGCGCTCACCAAACGCGGCGTGGCGGTGCTGATCGTGCCGGGCGACATCAGCGCGGTCGAGGTGGACGATGCGCCTGCCTACACCGTGCACGTTCCGCGCCCGGTCATCCGTCCCAGCGATGCGGAACTTGATCGGATCGCTGCCATACTGAACGAGGGCGGACGCATCGCGGTCTATGCGGGCGCCGGTTGCCAAAGTGCGCTCGGGCAGGTGGTGAAGTTCTGCGAAACGATGAAGGCGCCCATGGCCCATACCTCTCGGGCCAAGGACTTCGTCGAGGCGGATAACCCCTATAATGTCGGCATGACCGGCATCTTCGGCTCCAAGGCCGGCCACCATGCGGTCATGCAGTGCGACACGCTGGTGCTGCTCGGGTGCGATTTCGCCTGGCGGCAGTTCTACCCGAAGGACGCGCGGGTCATTCAGATCGATCTCGATCCTACGCATCTTGGTCGCCGCCACCCGGTCGAAGTTGGCGTGGTCGGAGATATCGCCGCCACGCTGGACGCGCTGCAACCCAGGTTGAAGATGCAGGAGGATCGCAAGTTCCTCGACGCGCGGCTGAGCGACCACGCCGAGGTCGAGAAGGATCACACCCACCAGGAGCGTCCCGGCAAGGACGGCCTGATCCATCCGCAGCAGCTCACGCGCCTGATCGACAAGCACGCAGACGCCGACGCGATGTTCACGGCCGACGGCGGCAGCCCGATGGTCTGGGTGCTGCGCCACGTTCGCGCGAACGGGCGGCGTCGAACCCTTGTCAGTTTGCTGCACGGCACCATGGCCAACGCCATGCCGCAGGCGCTCGGCCTGAAGAAGGCGTATCCGGATCGGCAGGTGATTTCCCTCAGCGGCGACGGCGGCCTGGCCATGCTGCTCGGCGACCTGCTGACCGCCGTGCAGGAGAAGATCCCGATCAAGGTGGTGGTCTACAACAACGGTGCACTCGATTTCGTCGAACTTGAAATGAAGGTTGAAGGGCTGCTCGACGCCTACACCGGCCTGCAAAATCCTGATTTTTCGAAGTTGGCCGAGGTCATCGGGTTGCGCGGCTGGCGGGTCGAGCGAAACGAAGAGCTGGAGGCGGCGGTCATCGCCTTCCTCGCCCATCCCGGTCCGGCGCTGCTGGACGTGAAGGTCAATCGTATGGAACTTGTCATGCCGGCTCAGGTCGAGGCGTCGCAGGTGTTCGGCATGGCGCTCTATTCGGTGAAGGCGGTGCTTGGGGGACGGGCTGGGGAGGTGGTGGAGTTGTTGAAGTCGAATTTCATGGAGTAGGTGGAAGCTTCTCCGGCGTGTCGGGGATTGGTCGGGGTCGAGACGGCGCGGTCTGGGAGAATAAGTTCGATCGCGTTGGTATGAGGATCAATTTGGAACGATAGAGGGATGCCAAGTTGGCCGATGACCGCTCTCGACCCAGAGCGGTCCTTCGCAGCGCACATGGCGCCCACGCTGGCGGGACGGTGGGCTTTCCTGCCGCTTACTTGGTCGCGCAACTGCGGAAGATCGGCGCCTAAGTCTCCTTCATCATGCTGGAAGTGAGAATTTACGCTCTATGTCCAGTAGATAAGTGTAGGGCGAAGCAGCGCGCGCCTTGGACCGACCCAGGTAGGACTTGATGCCGATACCGGCTGCGGTGATGAACGCTCCGACACCAAGTACTACGGGAGCCGAAAAGCCTGTTGCCCATAGTGCCGTGCTCGGGACGGCTGAGAACGTGATCGCAGTTTGAAAGCCTTCCCAGGCGCTTCCTATCGTCTGATTTTTGAGTTCAATTTTCAATTTTGAAAGCGCAGGTCTGATCTCGTTCTTAAAGACCCGCTTCGCTTCGCTTTCGATTTCCCGACCACCAGCAGACTTTTCGATCGAACTCTTGAGCGCGTCAAATTTGCCGGACAGCTCTGCCAACTGATCCCGACGGACTCTACGAAAGTTCAGAAGCTTTTGGATCGGAGTTTCCGGGTCCACACGAAGACCTTTCATGACTACCGATACTAGTGCGCCTCTTGCCGCGGTTGGACCGCTCGCCGTCACGTCATCGATCAGGCAGCGCAGGTTAACGCCCGACGACGACTCTTCATTGGTGAGTGGGGAGACATCAATCTCGCGGGCAAGCAGTGCTGCCAAAGCAGACATGTAAATTTCAGCAAATCTTCCGTCCACAAGGACCCAGTCGCCTTCTTCGTGATGTGGATCGTGTCTACTCAGATGGCGTAATTCACGAGACAGTTTTTCTGGGTGCATTCGGTAGAGATCGAAATCTTCCATCACTCGGCGAAAATGCGGCGGGAGCTTTCCGGCCGAAAGAAACTCCAAACCCCCGGATTGAATAAACAGCGATCGGAGCGCAGGGGGCATCTTGTCCGGATGGATTCCTACGATATCCTCCATGCGCGACCTTATTTCGTGCCCGAGCTTATCGGCGTGCATGAGCGCTTGCTGAGAAGGTCCACCATATCGTCCATGTGATATTGACCGAGACCACTCTGGTTCCTCCATGAGTTTGAGAACTCTCTTACCGAGCGCCTCCAAAACGTCTTGGTGTAAGTCGCAGCGCAGAGGGCGCAAGTACCCCTCTTGCTCGCAGATCTTCGAATCGGCTTCCTGGTATGGCGTTCGAATTGATGTCGGCGCGATTGTTTGGATTTCATCCCAAAACAAGACAGCGGACCTCAACCAATTCGCATCGCGAATGTCGATATGAGGGTAATATAGTGCCGTTCCAAGCATAGCCTCCTCCCCTATCTCGCATCTGCCCGCCTTGAAGCTATTACGCTATATCAACCTGCGAAATCGCGCTAGCGTGATTTGGACCGGGCCTCGCTCGCCCACCCTACGACCAACGTCCCCTTTCCACCCAGAGCGGACGTATCGCGTGGGTACCAAGCGGCTGGCTTTCACCCACCACCGCACCCCTACGAACCCTGGAACTTGATCGCGGCGTGCGCGCCGTCGCAGAACGGCTTGTTCTTCGACGCTCCGCAGCGACAGAGCGTGACGCGGTTACGCACCTCGTACTCGAACCCGTCCGCGGCGACGACCGGTATCCCGCCGCGCAACCAGAGTGGCCCGCTGCATTGCTGTTCAGGATCCTCCACCAGGCCGATAGACACCGGCAACGCGCGTTCAATCGGCCGCCCCGAGGCTTTGTCCCAGGCCACCAGGCGCCCCGAGGGACAATCGTTCACCTGCCGGATGAACATCGCTCGGACCGCAGGATCGTCCGTCTTCTCCACCTGGCCCCAGACCTGGCCATTCGGGTCGCAGAAGCGCCCGAACGCGCAGAGGCTTTCCGTGTCGGCAAGCTGGAGCGCTGGCCCGTCCAACACCTTCGCCTGATCGCGAAAGGCGTTCCGACCAGCCGTCTCGGCGCCCGCAAATCCGACCCTGGCGTGCGAGCCGTCACAGAATGGCTTGGTCCGCGACGCGCCGCATCGGCAAAGCGCATAGGCTGCTCGATGTGGGATGGCCTCGCCTTCCCGCCACGCCTCGGAGCCACCCTCGGCATCCGCAACGATCGTCTGTTTGGCGAGGGGGACATCGCCGGTCACCATGTAAGGCCCGTTTTCGGAAACGGTGACGCGAACCTTGGTCTTCGCCGACGGCATGGATCACCTCCCAGGCAGCGGGGACAACTTAGCGGAGAAAGCGGCCGGTATCCAATCCCGCAGCGCCCGCGGACCCAGCGCGAATCCGATCGAACAATCCAATCGGATGATCGCTGACGCACGGACATGCACTTGTGAGGCTTGACTGATCCATCTCCACACGGGATATTTCATGTCTGAGACATGATCACCGCCGCTCAGATGCGTGCCGCCCGTGCCCTGCTGGGGATCGACCAGCGGAAGCTGGCGGCGTCGTCCGCCCTGTCGTTGCCGACCATCCAGCGGATGGAGGCGTCCGAGGGCGTGGTGCGCGGCAATGTCGACTCGCTAATGAAGCTGGTGGGCGCGCTGCATGAGGCTGGCATCGAGTTGATCGACGAGGGCGCCACCAGCACCGCCACCGGGCGGGGCGTGCGGCTGATCGCTCCGCGACACCGCGGACCAGCCGCATGATCGTCGCCCTGCTGCTGTGCGTTGCTGCACTTTTCGCGCTCGCCGTGGCCGCGGTGCCGCTTGCCGCCACCCAAGCCGGCCGGCCGGTCATTTACGGCGGCGCCCTGGCCGTGACCGCCATCGCCATGCTCATCGCCCTCGTGGCGATCGCCGCCGCGCCGTCCGAGCAGGCCCTGCCGATCGGCCTGCCCTGGCTCGGCGCGCATTTTCGCCTCGACGCCCTGGCCGCGTTCTTCTTGCTGGTGGTCGACCTCGGCGCCGCCGCCGCCAGCCTGTACGCCCTCGGCTACGGCAAACACGAGTCGGCACCGCACCGCGTGCTGCCGTTCTACCCGGCCTTCCTCGGCGCCATGAACCTCGTCGTGCTCGCTGCCGACGCCTACAGCTTCCTGTTGTCGTGGGAGCTGATGTCGCTCACCTCCTGGGCGCTCGTCGTGTCGCAGCACCGCGTCGCCGACAATGTGCGCGCCGGCTTCATCTACATTTTGATGGCGAGCTTCGGCACGCTGGCGCTGCTGCTCGGCTTCGGCCTGCTGGCGGGATCGGCCGGCGGCTACGACTTCGCCGCGATGCGCGCCGCGCATCTCTCGCCCGGGCTGGCCGCCATGGTGCTGGCGCTGGTTCTGATCGGTGCCGGATCGAAAGCCGGCCTGGTGCCGCTGCATGTCTGGCTGCCGCTGGCGCATCCCGCCGCGCCCAGCCACGTCTCCGCGCTCATGAGCGGCGTGATGACCAAGGTCGCGGTCTACGGCTTCATCCGCATCGTGTTCGACCTGCTCGGCGCGCCGACCTGGTGGTCCGCCGTGGTCGTGCTGGTGCTGGGAGGCGTCACCTCGGTGCTCGGCGTGCTCTACGCGCTGATGCAGCATGATTTGAAACGGTTGCTCGCCTACCATACGGTAGAGAATATCGGCATCATCTTCATCGGCTTGGGACTGGCACTCGCATTCCAGGCCAACGGGTTCGCCGCCGGCGCCGCGCTGGCGCTGACCGCGGCTTTGTTCCACGTGTTCAACCACTCCCTGTTCAAGAGCCTGCTGTTCTTCGGCGCCGGCGCGGTGCTGACGGCGACCGGCGAGCGCGACATGGAGAAACTGGGCGGGCTGATCCATCGCATGCCGCGCACCGCGTTCCTGTTCCTGGTGGGGTGCGCCGCGATCTCCGCCTTGCCGCCGCTGAACGGCTTCGTGTCGGAGTGGCTGACCTTCCAGGCGATCCTGCTGCGCCCCGACCTGCCGCAATGGGGATTGAAGATCGCGATTCCGGCCGACGGCGCGCTGCTGGCACTGTCCGCTGCGTTGGCCGCCGCCTGCTTCGTCAAGGCGTTCGGCATCAGCTTCCTCGGCCGTCCGCGCGGGACGGCGGCGGCACAGGCGCATGAGGTGGATGGCTACTCGATCGCCGCGATGAGCCTGTTCGCCGCGCTGTGCCTGCTCGCCGGCATCCTGCCCGGGGCGGTGATCGATGGTCTCGCTCCGGTGGTCCACGCGCTGAGCGGCGCGCGCATGCCGGTGCAGCTTGCGGTGCCGTTTCTGTCCATCGTGCCGAGCGAGGCCGCGCGCAGCTCGTATAACGGCCTGCTGGTGTTCCTGTTCATCGCCGCCAGCGCCTGGCTGACGGCGTTCGCCATCCATCGCCTCGCCTCGCACGCTCTGCGCCGAGGCCCTGCCTGGGACTGCGGATTCCCCGATCCGAGCCCGGCGACGCAATACACCGCCGACAGCTTCGCCCAGCCGATCCGTCGTGTCTTCGGCACCGTCGTGTTCGGCGCGCGGGAAAAGGTGACGATGCCGCCGCCCGGCGATATGTCTGCCGCCCGCATCGAGAAGACATTGCGCGACCCGGTCTGGGATGCGTTCTACGCACCGATCGCCGGCGCGGTGGGCGCCGTGACGCAGGCGCTGAACTATCTGCAGTTCCTCACCATAAGGCGCTATCTCAGCCTGGTGTTCGGCGCGCTGGTCGTTCTGCTGCTGGCGCTGGCGCTATGGCAGTGATCCGCGACCTTCTGGTCCAAGGCGTGCAGATGCTGCTGGTGCTGGCGCTGGCGCCGCTGCTGACCGGCGTCGTGCGCAAGGTGAAGGCGCGGCTCAACCGTCGCCGCGGCGCTTCGGTGATCCAGCCGTATCGCGATCTGCGCCGCCTGCTCGGCAAGGAGGTGGTGCTGGCGGAGAACGCCTCCTGGCTGTTCCGCGTGGCGCCCTATTTGATCTTCGCCGTCACCTGGGTGGCGGCGGCGCTGATCCCGACCTTCGCCACCAGCCTGATCTTCTCCTGGTCGGGCGATCTGATCGCGATCACCGCGCTGCTCGGCAGCGCGCGCTTTTTGCTGGCGCTGGCCGGGCTCGATATCGGCACCAGCTTCGGCGGCATCGGCGCCTCGCGCGAGGTGATGATCGCCTCGCTGGCCGAGCCGGCGATGCTGATGATCGCGGTCACCCTGGCGCTGATCGCCGGCTCCACCCAGCTTTCCACCATCGCCGGCTTCATGCAGAGCTTCGCCGGGCTGCGCGTGTCGCTGGCGCTGGCGCTGTTCGCGTTCATCATCGTTGCGGTGGCGGAGAACGGGCGCATCCCGGTGGACAATCCGGCGACGCACCTGGAGCTGACCATGGTGCACGAGGCGATGGTACTGGAATATTCCGGCCGCCACCTGGCGATGATCGAGCTGGCGTCTGCGCTCAAGCTGCTGCTGTATGTCTCCGCGATCGCCTGCCTGTTCCTGCCCTGGGGTCTGGCGAGCGGCGAGGCGGGGATCGGCGCCTACGCGATCGGCGGCGCCAGCTATGCGTGCAAGCTCGCGCTGGGCGCTGTGGCGCTAGGCGTGTTCGAGACCTCGATCGCCAAGATGCGGGTGTTCCGGGTGCCCAACTTCCTCGGTGCCGCACTGATGCTGGGGTTTCTCGGCGTGCTGCTGCTGTTCGTTTCGCGGGGAATGTGATGCGCATCAACATTCTCCCCCTCCCNNGGGAGGGGGAGAAGTGCGCCCTCGGAGACCCACCCCCATGATCGCCCCAGGCCTCGACTTCGACATCGCGCACATGCTCGCCGGCGGGCTGGTCCTGGTCAGCTTCATGATGCTGTACCAGGACCGGCTCTACGCGCTGATCCACGTGCTGGCGCTGCACGCGGTGGTGCTGTCGCTGTCGGTCGCCTGGCAGGCCTATATCCACGACGCGCCGCATCTCTATATCACCGCGGCGATCGCGCTCGGCTTCAAGGCCATCATCATTCCGGTGGCGCTCAAGCGCATGGTCTACCGCCTGGGCATCCATCGCGAGATCGAAACGGTGGTCAGCATCGGCCTCACCATGCTCGCCGGCATCGCTCTTGTCGGCCTGTCGATGGAGGTGATGCTGCCGGTCACCGCGAAGGTCGATCCGGTGGCGCGTGAGGACATCGCGCTCGCGCTGTCTGTCGTGCTGCTGGGCCTGCTGATGATGGTGACGCGGCGCAACGCGGTCAGCCAGGTGATCGGCTTCATGTCGCTGGAGAATGGGATCAATCTCGCCGCCACCGGCGCGCAGGGGATGCCGCTGGTGGTGGAGATCAGCGTGGCATTCTCGGTCCTGATCGCCTTCATCGTAATCGGCATCTTTCTGTTCCGCATCCGCGAGCGCTTCGACACGGTGGACCTGAGCGCCCTCGACGCGTCCCGCGGCGAACTGTGATGAACGAGCTGGTGATCCTGCTGGTCCCACTGGCCGCCGCCGCGATCCTCGCGCTGGTGCCGGCCTACCGGCTGTCCGCCCGCATCAACATGATCGCCTGCCTGGTGTCCTTCCTCGCCGCGGCGTCGTTGCTCTGGTGGCGTCCGGCGGTCGGTCAGTACCTGCTGATCGACGACCTGAATGTCGTCTTCATCGTGCTGACCAACTTCGTCGCGTTCACCACCAGCGCCTTCAGCGCCAGTTATATCGGCCACGAACTGGAAACCGGCCGCCTGACGCCGACGTATCTGCGGTTCTACCACGCGATGTACCAAATCATGCTGTTCGGCATGAACCTCGCGCTGATTGCCAACAACATCGGCCTGATGTGGGTCGCGGTCGAGCTCGCCACCCTCAGCACGGTGGTGATGGTCGGCATCTACCGCACGCACGAGGCGATCGAGGCGGCGTGGAAATACTTCATCCTCGGCAGCGTCGGCATCGCACTCGCCTTGTTCGGCACCATTCTGGTCTATCTCGCCGCCCGTCCGGTGATGGGGGAAGCGACGGATGCGATGGTCTGGACCGCGCTGCTGCAACACGCCAGCGACTTCGATCCGTCCCTGCTCAACGTCGCCTTCATCTTCCTGCTGCTGGGCTATGGCACCAAGGTCGGTCTGGCGCCGCTGCACGCCTGGCTGCCCGATGCGCATGCGGAAGGTCCGACGCCGATCTCCGCCGTGCTGTCGGGTCTGCTGCTGAACGTCGCGCTGTATGCGTTGCTGCGCTTCAAGATGCTGCTGGCGGCCAACAAGGGGGCGATCGCGCCGGGACCGCTAATGATCGTGCTGGGGCTGCTGTCGCTGATCTTCGCCGGATTCATGCTGTATCGAAGGCGCGATATCAAGCGCCTGTTCGCCTATTCGTCGATCGAGCACATGGGCATCATCGTGTTCGCCTTCGGCATGGCGGGCCCGATTGGCAATTTCGCCGGGTTGTTGCAGATGACGATGCACAGCCTGACCAAGTCGGCGATCTTCTTCTCCGTCGGCCACGTAGCGCAGGTGAAGGGCACCCAGCGCATCGCCGAGATGGGCGGCCTGACCGAGAGCCATCCGGTGCTGGGTTGGGGCCTGATCGGCGGCGTCGCCGCAATCGCCGGGCTGCCGCCGTTCGGCGTGTTCCAGAGCGAGTTCCTCATCGTCAGCTCGACATTCGCGCGCGCACCGGTGTTGGCGGTGTTGCTGGTGTTCGGTTTGCTGATCGCGTTCGGCGCGCTGATGCTGCGGGTATCGTCCGTCGCGTTCGGCCCGCCGCTTGGCCCGGTGGGTCCGGTGAAGGCGTCCTATGTGCCGATGTTCGCGCATCTGGCGCTGGTGCTGGTGGCGGGGTTCTATCTGCCGGCGCCGGTGGTGGCGTGGTTTCAGCACGTCGCGACGCTGCTGGGCTGAGCCATGGACACCATCGCCGCCTTGCTGGAGATGGGGCACGCGATCGAACGGCATCGGCCGTTCCCGCGCGCCGTCGTCGATGCGGCGGCCTGGCGACAGGCGGCGGAACACCTCGCCGCCGGCGACTGCACGCTGTCGAGCCTGTGGGGTGAACCCGGCCAGGTGCACATGGCACTGCTGGAACCTGACGCGTCGCCGGCGATCGGCGTGCTGACCATCGCTTGCCCCGACGGGCACTATCCCTCGGTCGGCGCGCTGCATCCGCCAGCGATCCGCCTGGAACGCGCGCTGCGTGATCTGTACAGGATCGAACCGACGGACCTGCCCGACACGCGCCCCTGGCTCAATCACGGCACCGATCCGACCGCCTATAAATTCCTGCCGGTGGAAGGCGAACACCTGCACCAGATCCCGGTCGGCCCCGTGCACGCCGGCATCATCGAGCCCGGACATTTCCGCTTCACCTGCGACGGCGAGACGGTCGTGCGGCTGGAGCAACGGCTGGGCTATGTGCACAAGGGGATCGATACGCTCCTGCACGGCGCGACGCTGGAGCACGCGGCGAAACTGGCTGGCCGCACCTCCGGCGACAGCACCGTGGCCTATGCGATTGCGTTCGCGCGCGCGACCGAGGCGGCGCTCGGCGTGACCGCACCGCCGCGCGCGGTGTTCCTGCGCGCGGTGATGGCGGAACTGGAGCGCCTCGCCAACCACCTGGGCGATGTCGGGGCGATCTGCAACGACGCGTCGTTCAGCCTCATGCTGGCGCACTGCGGCGTGCTGCGTGAGCGCGTCCTGCGTGCCGCCCGCGGGTGTTTTGGCCATCGGCTGATGATGGATTGCGTGGTGCCGGGCGGCGTCGCCGTCGATCTGATGCCGGAAGGGATCAGTGCCCTGCGCGCGCTGACCGCCGAGCTGCGTGCCCGCTTTGCCGTGCTGGTCGAGCTGTACGACGGCACCGCATCCTTGCAGGATCGCACCGTCACCAGTGGCATCCTGCGCCTCGAGCTGGCGCGCCGTTTCGGTGCCGGTGGGTATGTCGGCCGCGCCTCTGGCCGCGCCTTCGATTGCCGCCGTACGCCGGGCTACGCACCGTATGACGCGCTAAGCTTCACTGTTCCCACGCGCGAGGAGGGCGACGTCAATGCGCGCGTCTGGATCCGCATCGAGGAGATCGGCCAGAGCCTGTCGCTGATCGAGCAATGCCTGGACGTTCTGCCTGGCGGAGACATCCGGCGCGCGCTGACGCCGACTGGTCCAAGCGAAGGCATGGCGCTGGCGGAAGCGTTCCGCGGCGACGTTCTGGTGTGGCTACGGATCGCCGCCGACGGCAGCATCGACCGCTGCCACCTGCGCGATGCGTCCTGGTTCCAATGGCCGCTGCTGGAGGCCGCGATCGAGGGCAACATCGTCGCCGACTTCCCGGTGTGCAACAAGAGCTTCAACTGCTCTTATTCCGGACACGATCTGTGACTGCTGCCCTCGTCATGGCCGGGCTTGACCGGGCCATCGCCATGGGCACCGCCATCGCGAAGGAGGCCGGTACCCGCTGCGACCGGGCGGCTGGGGATGGCCGGGTCAAGCCATGCCATAACGAAATAGCAATGACATCGCCACGCCAATGCTGAAGCTTCTGCTCGAAGGCCTGCGTCGCCCACTGACCGAACCCCGCCCGGGCGACGACCCCGACCTCGCCGTGCTCGCCGCGCAGCTCGACGCCGCTTCCCGCCGCAAGCTCGGCCGCGGCCTGTCGATCCGCGAGGTCGATGCCGGCTCCTGCAACGGGTGTGAACTCGAAATCCACGCCCTCAGCAACGCCTATTACGACCTTGACCGTTTCGGTCTCCGCTTCGTTGCCTCGCCGCGTCACGCCGACGTGCTGCTGGTCACCGGCCCGGTCACAGTCAACATGCGCGAGGCACTGGAACGCACCTGGCGCGCCACGCCGGACCCGAAATGGGTCGTCGCCGCCGGCGACTGCGCCGCGGGCTGCGGCGTGTTCGCCGCCAGCCCGGCGTGCCTCGGCGCCGTGTCCAAGGTCGTGCCGGTCGATCTCACCATCCCGGGCTGCCCGCCGACCCCGACCCAGCTCCTCCAGGGCCTGCTCGCGCTGCTGCAACGCTGAGCCTATGATCCCCCGCACCGATAGTGAGGGAGACCGCATCATGACCGACCTGCCGAAGCACGTCGAGATCCACGAGGAAGGCCCGCGCGAGGGCTTTCAGATCGAACCCGGCCCGATCAGCACCGCGGACAAGATCCGCCTGATCGAGGCGCTCGCCGACACCGGCCTGCACCACATCCAGGCCTGCTCCTTCGTCAATCCGCGCATCGTGCCCGGCTGGGCCGACGCCGAGGCGGTGATCGCCGGTTTCAAGGCCAAGCCGGGCGTGCACTACACCGCGCTGTGGTTCAACGCCAACGGCCTCAATCGCGCGCTGGCGTTCCGCGACAAGCTGACCATCACCGGGTCGATCGCGCTGACCGCGTCGGAGGCGTTCACCCAGAAGAATCTGCACCGCAGCCACGCCGAGAACGTCGAGGCGATGCGCAAGCAGACGGCGTTGCACCTGGAGAACGGCGTGCCCGTGACACGGGTCGGCGTCATGGCGGCGTTCGGCTGCAATTATCAGGGCGACATCTCGCCCGCCCAGGTGGTCCGCACGCTGGAGGACGGCTTCGCAATCGCCGCCGAAACCGGCGCACGGATAGAAGTCATTTCGCTCGCGGACACGATGGGCTGGGCGACGCCGGCACGCATCGAGCGCGTGCTGAGCGAGGTGCGCAGCCGCTGGCCGGACAAGCAACTTTCGTTGCATCTGCACGACACGCGCGGCCTGGCGGTGGCCAACGCGCATGCCGGACTGCGCATGGGCGTGACGCGGTATGATTCCACCGTCGGTGGCCTCGGCGGCTGTCCGTTCGCCGGGCAGAAGGGTGCGGCGGGCAACATCTGCACCGAGGAACTGGTGCTGCTGTGTGAGGAGATGGGCATCAGCACCGGCGTCGATCTCGACAAACTGATCGAGGTTGGGCGCATGGCCGAGGAGATCGTCGGTCACGTGCTGCCGAGCGAACTGATCCACGCCGGCAGCCTCGACGCGTTCCGCCGCCTGGCGGCCTGATGTCGGCAACACCGCTGGCTGGGCTGAAGGTTCTCGAGTTCAGCCACACGGTGATGGGACCGACCGCCGGGCTGATCTTCGCCGAGCTCGGCGCCGACGTGGTGAAGATCGAGCCGGCGCCGAAGGGCGATCACACCCGCGGCCTTGGTGGGTTCGCCGCTGGCTTCTTCGCCGCGTTCAACCGCGACAAGCGTAGCCTGGCGCTGGATTTGAAGCGGCCCGAGGGCCAGGCGGTGCTGCACCGTCTGGCCGCCACCACCGACGTGGTGATCGAGAATTACGGTCCCGGCACGATGGAGCGGCTTGGCTGCGGCTACGAACACCTGGCACCGCTGAACCCGCGGCTGATCTACCTGGCGCTGAAGGGCTACCTCGCAGGGCCTTATGAACACCGCCCAGCGCTGGATGAGGTGGTGCAGTTCCAGACCGGGTTGGCGTTCATGACCGGCCCGCCGGGGCGGCCGCTGCGCGCGGGGGCCTCGGTGATCGACATGATGGGCGCGGTGTTCGGCGTGGTTGCGGCGCAGGCGGCGTTGCGCGAGCGGGAGACCACCGACAAAGGCCAGCGCGTCAGCAGCGCGCTGTTCGAGACCGCGGCGTTCCTGATGAGCACGCACATGGCCGGAATGACCGCGACCGGGTTGGAGGCGCGGCCGATGCCGGCACGGCGCGGTGCCTGGGCGATCTACGAGGTGTTCCGGACGGCGAACGACGGGCAGTTGTTCATCGGCGTGACCAGTGACCAGCAATGGTCCCGCTTCGTCGAGGAATTCGGCTTGCAGGCGCTGGCCGCCGATCCACGGCTGGCGACGAATTTCATGCGGCTGCAGGAACGATCCTGGCTGATCCCCGCGTTGCAGGAGATTTTGGTTAAGCTCCCGCAGGACGAGGTCGCCGCGCGCTGCGAGCGCGCCAACGTTTCCTGGGCGCCGGTCGGCCAGCCCGGCGATCTGTTTGCCGATCCGCACCTGTTGGCGACCGGTGGTCTGGTGGACGTGTTCATTTCGCGCATGGGCGGGACGGAGGGCAAGAAAGTCGGGCTGCCCGCGCTGCCGATCGAGTTTGGCGGTCGTGCCCGCCCGTGGCTCACCCGTCAGCCGCCGCGCATGGGGCAGCACAACGCGGAGGTATTGGCGGAGGCCGGGTTCTCGCCGGCAGAGGTTGCGGCGCTGGCGGAGACGGGGGTGATCGTTGCGGCGGCGAACGCGGGCGGGAGTGCCTGATCCTGGCGCCTGCTACGCGTGAGATCGCTCTGCCGTGCTTCAGTCAGAACTGCCGCAACGGGTGGAAATCGGATTTGACCAAGCCTAAACGGCTGGGACGGTGCGACGATGAAAGCCGGACAGCTGGAAAGCGTCGCGATCGATCTCGTGAATCAGGTCGCGGGGACATCCAGATGCAAGGAGGTCCCGCCGTGGCTGAAACGGCCTGGCAAGATCGCTGGATACGACTGATCGCGCAAGGACCACCCGCCCTCACGGCAGAAACTTCGCCCAGCCGTCGTGCACCGGATGGTCCGGCGGCAACGGCAGCTCCACCGCGGTGTTGGTGGCCGAGCTGTAGTAGATGGCGGAGACCAGCTCCAGCGAGCGGTACGCGTCCTGCAACGTCAACGGCCAGGGCGCCGTGCCGGAAAGCGCCGGATGCAGCGCCTCGATCAGCCCGGCGAAACTTTCCTGGTGCGGCACGAAGCCGGCCAGCGCCGCGTCGATTTCGTCCTTCCGGCGGCCCCCGCGTGCGAGGAAGCGCCAGTCGCCCTCCGCCGGACGATAGGGCGGCACGCCGGCATTCTCCGCTGTCAGCTCGGCGAAGCAGAAGCGCAGCTTGCTGAGCTCCTCCGCCGCGCCGAGCGTGACCGAGGACGTCACCAGCGCACCGGACTCCATCTCCAGGCAGACCGCGGCGCAGTCCTCGGTCTCGATCGCGTTGACCTTTATGGCGACCTTCGCGAACACCCGACGCACCGGCCCCAGCGTAAACGTCAGCAGGTCATGTGCATGGATCGCGTGGCCGAGCACGGCCCCGCCCAGCTCGGTCGCCTTCCGGCCGCGCCAGCGCACGTCGTAATAAGCGGCCGGGCGGTTCCAGTGCGTCTCGATACTGGCAACCAGCGGCTTTCCGGTGACGCATGCCTCGATCAGCCGCCGCAGCCGGGCCAGGCCGTTGCCGTAACGATACTGATACACCGGCACCACGGCGCGGCCCGCCTGCTCCGCCGCGCGCATCACCCGCTCGACCTGCGCCAGCGAGCCCACCAGCGGCTTCTCGCACAGCACATGCTTACCGGCGGACAGTGCCGCCTCGATCGTGTCGAGATGCAGGGAAGGCGGCAGGCAGATATCCACCAAATCGATGTCGGATCGTGCCAGCACCGCATCGTACGATTTTTCCACGACGGCGCCGGCCACCGTCGCCGCGAGCGTTCCCGCCCGGCCAGCATCCAGGTCGCAGACCACCGCGACCTCGTAGCCCTGCGCGTTGTCGCGGTAGGCCTCGACATGCGCGGCGCCGATGCCGGCGCCGATCACCGCGACGCGGAAGCGCCGGCTCATCGCCCCGCCTCCACCGGACGCAAATTGCCGAGCCGCGTCGCCATCGCCTCCGCCCGCAGCGCCAGCTCCATCACCTTGAAGCAGTGGCGCTGCGGCATCGCCGTCTCCGTGCGGTCGAGCACGTCGGCAACAAGATTCGGATAGTATGGCAGCCCGGCGTCGCTGCAATCGATGTAGCGGGTCGATTTGTTGTCGACCAGGAACAGGTGGTCGGTGCCCGGGCGGCCGGCGATGTCAACGTACTTCCGAAGTTCGATATAGCCGTCGGTGCCAAGGATCGTCAGCCGCCCGTCGCCCCAGTTCGCTAGCCCGTCCGGCGTGTACCAGTCGCAGCGGACATAGCCGCGGCCGCTGTCGCTGCGTAGCAGCATCTCGCCGAAATCCTCAAAGCCGGGATCCCCGGGATTGGCAAAGTTGCCGACCGACGCGCTGACGATCTCGGCGTCCGTTGACCCGGTGAACGACAGGAACTGCTCGATCTGATGGCAGCCGATATCACACAAAACGCCGCCGTAACACGCGCGCCGGAAGAACCAGTCGGGACGCAGGGCGCGGTTCAGCCGGTGCGGTCCCAGCCCGACGGTCTGCACGACGCGGCCGATTGCGCCGGCGGCAGCAAGCTCGAGCGCGCGCGTCACCGCCTTCACCTCGAACCGCTCAGAGTAGTTCACCGACCAGATTCGCCCCGTCTCGGCAACGACCCGGCGCAACGCAGCGAGCTGGTCCGCGGTGGTGCAGCCGGGCTTGTCAGTCCCCACGTCCTTGCCGGCCCGCATCGCCTCGATCGCGATCGCCGCGCGGTCGGCGGGAACGGCAGCGGTGAGGATCAACCGCACCGTCGGATCCTCGAGCAGCCGCCGCTTGTCGGCGACGCGCGGGATATGCGGGTGGCGCTTGATGAAGCCGGCGAGCGGCTGCGGCTCGCCATCGGTCCAGTAGCCCACGCACTCGTTGCCGAGTTCCAGCAGACGGCCAACCATTTCATAAATATGACGATGATCGACGCCGATCGCCGCAAACCTGATCGGCCGCGCTTGTGGCTGTGCCATCTGTCATGCGTCCTTTGCTGCTGCCTGTGTGTTCCGCTGGCGCAGAC
The DNA here is from genome assembly GCA_003151425.1 of Acetobacteraceae bacterium. Taxonomy (GTDB): domain Bacteria; phylum Pseudomonadota; class Alphaproteobacteria; order Acetobacterales; family Acetobacteraceae; genus Palsa-883. The sequence goes on along the minus strand of PLXO01000163.1, from coordinate 59,307 downwards.
CTCGCCCAGCTCTGTGAGCATGCATCATAGACCCGGCCGGCCGGCTCGGTTTGATCCACGTCAAGGACGCCGCAACGATGGTCACCTAGCGTATGGCTTGTCGGTCTTTCGGGATGGCGGGAACGGGTCGTGCGCGCACGATCATGCAACGCGGTCAGTGTGACCTCTGTCCGAGAGCTCGATGCCGTCGGGCGCCGACGTCGCCGTGGGGGCGTCACCCAACGAGCAAGCGCGGGACAGGCAAGTCAGGGCGTTGGCTAGCGATGCCAACAGCGAGGAGACATGTCATGAGCTCGACGCATGCCGATGCAAGCGTCACGTCGGTTGCCGGGGAACGGCCCAGGATCTCGAAGCGGCGGGTGTTCATCTACGCGATGCTGTTCGCCATGACGGCGGTCAACTACACCGACCGGGTCAATCTTTCGGTCGCCGGGGGGCTGGTCTCGAACGAGTTCGGGCTGTCGCCGGCCGAGCTCGGCTGGCTGCTGTCGGCGCATCTGTGGCCCTACATCATCTGCCTCGCCCCGGCCGGGGTGTTCGTCGACTGGGTGGGCTACCGGCTCGCCGGCTGGCTGGCGGTCGGGTTCTGGTCGCTGTGCACGATCGCCACCGGCTTCTGCAAAACCTCGTTCCCGTTCTACCTGACGCGCATCGGCCTGGGCGGGGCCGAGGCGGCCAACTTCCCGATCGGCACGCAGGCGGTCCGCGCCTGGGCGCCGCGGCCGGAATATGGGGTCGCGATCGCCTCGCTCTCGCTTGGCCAATGGTTCGGCACGGCGTTCGGCGCCATGTTCGTCGGCTGGGTGGTACGCGATTTCGGCTGGCGCGCCGCCTTCGTGCTGACCGGCGTGCTTGGCTTGGTTTGGGTAACGATCTGGCTGCTGTTCGTGCGTGACCCGCAGCGCGCCAACTGGCTGGGGTCCGACGAACGCGACTACATCCTGCAGACGCGGGAGGCTCGGCCGCCGCAGCAAAAGGGCGGGGCCACCATCCTGCGCCTGCTCGCCAGCCGCTCGCTGTGGGCGCTGGCGCTGGCGCAAGGCGGCTTCGTCTATGAGGCCTACATGCTGCTGAGCTGGCTGCCGAACTTCCTGCAGACTCAGCACCATATCTCGATCTTCAGCTCCGGTGCGTATACCGCGATCATCTACGGCACGGCCGTGCTCGGCAGCATCCTGCTGGCGCGGTTGTCCGACCGCATCTTCTCGACCGCGGCGCTGCGAGGCGGTGCGCGGAAATGGGTGGTTGCCTTCTCCTATCTGCCGGCGATGCTGGTCGCGGTGGTGCCGCAGGTGGATAGCGTGTGGGTGATCGTTGCGCTGCTGACCATTTCGGTGACGTTTCTAGCGAACGGAATCTCGCTGAACACCGCGCTCTGCAACGACCTGGTGGTGCGGCCGGAGGATGCCGGCACCGCGGTGGCGTTGTTCACCCTGGTCGCCAATCTGGTGGGCTTTGTATCGCCGATCGTGACCGGCTACGTCGTGCAAGCGACGGGCAACTTCAACATGGCCTTCGTGCTGACCGGCGTCATGCTGCTGGTCGGCGTCGCGGTGCTGCTGGGCATGATCAAGGGCGGCATCGGCACCGCGGAGCCAAGTCTGCCCCCGGCCTCGTGACCTGGGGGCCTGTCGGCAAACCCGCCGGCTGACACGGTCGGGGCACGGACCCGGCCAAGCCAGGCGCGCCTAGAACTACCGTGGCCGGGGCTCCATGCCTGCCGCCGGGCTTGACCCGGTGGGCGGGGGCCGGGTCCAGCCTCGGCCTCCGCTGCCGACGGCCTGTGCACCGACGGTGCCGGCTGATGCGCCCCAAACCGCAGCGTGATCACGACCTGCGCGCCACGGGCATGGCAATCCGTCGCCCAACCCCCTCAGGCAAGGATTCCCCCGCCCGCGCCCTTACCACGAGCTGAATCCGCTCCAGCAATTCCGGTGCGAATGCCGTGGTGCGCCGCACCCGCAAATCAATATGCAGCGCCAGCAGCTCCTGCGCCGCAACGCGATGCCCCTGCTCGGCATGGAACATCTCGTGGAAATAGTGCAGCCGCTTGGCGTCCGCGCCCAGCAGGTGGCTGGTGATGCGTACCCGTTCGCCCACAAGCAGCTCGCGCTCGTAAATCGTGTGCGCCTCGGCGGTGAAGGTGGAGTTCCCGGTCGCCGCCCGATACGCCTGCCCAATCCCCAGCGCGTCGTAGATCGTGTCGGTCGCAAGGTCGAACAGCAGGACATAGTAGGCCAGATTCATATGGTCATTGTTGTCGATCCATTCGAGCAGGACCGAGCCTTCGGTTTGCGGCAGGCGCATTGCAGCTCCGGATGTCAGTGCGATTCGGCAGCTTGTTGGCCGGGGTTTCCCAGGTCAAGTTGGCGGCGACAGTTGGCAGGCACAGCATTGGATCGAGCCGTATGGACCTCGAGGACGGACTTCCGCCCAACGCGCGACGCCGCGCCATGGCGACGCTCGCGATCGCGGTCTCCATGGCGGTGCTGGACAGCGCGATCGCCAACATCGCCCTGCCGACCATCGCCCGCGACATGGCCACCACCCCCGCGGCAACGATCTGGGTCGTGAACGCCTATCAGTTCGCGGTCACCGTCTCGCTGCTGCCGTTCGCCTTCCTGGGCGACATCGTGGGCTACAAACGGGTGTACATGGCCGGCCTGGTGGTGTTCACCGTGGCCTCCCTCGGCTGCGCCCTGGCCCCGACGCTGCCGCTGCTGGTCCTCGCCCGCGTGGTGCAGGGCTTCGGCGGCGCCGGCATCATGAGCGTCAACACCGCGCTGATCCGCTTCATCTTCCCGCGCGCCGAGCTCGGCCGCGGGCTGGGCTTCAACGCCTTCGTGGTCGCCAGCTTCTCCGCGCTCGGCCCGTCGATCGCAGCCGGCATCCTGTCGGTCGCAAGCTGGCACTGGCTGTTTGCCATCAACGTGCCGCTCGGCGTGGTCGCGCTGTGGCTGGCCGAGCGCGTCCTGCCGATGACGCCGCGCGCCGGGTACCGCTTCGACTTCCTCAGCGCCGTGCTCAACGCCGTCACCTTCGGGCTGATCATCACGTTGGTCGACGGACTGGGCCGCAGTCCCGGCCCCATCGAACTGGGCGAGTTCGTACTCGCGTTGCTGATCGGCACCGTCTTTATCATCCGCCAGCTCCACCTGACCGTGCCGCTACTGCCCGTGGATCTGTTCCGCCGTCCGATTTTCGCGCTGTCGGTCGCGACCTCGGTCTGTTCCTACATCGGGCAAACCTCCGCCTACGTTGCGCTGCCGTTCTACTTCCAATACGTTGGCGGACTGAGCCAGATCGATACCGGTCTGATGATGACGCCGTGGCCCGCCATGGTGGTGATCGTCGCCCCGATCGCCGGCCGCCTGTCCGACCGCTATCCGGCCGGCATCCTGGGCAGCCTGGGCCTGTTCGCGATGACCGCCGGCCTGCTGAGCCTGCTGTTCATGCCGGCAGCCCCCAGCTACCCCGACGTGGCCTGGCGCATGCTGCTGAGCGGCCTCGGCTTCGGCTTCTTCCAGTCCCCCAACAACCGCCTGCTGGTCGGCAGCGCACCACCCGAGCGCAGTGGCGCCGGCTCCGGCATGCTGGCTACCGCACGGTTGACCGGCCAGACCATCGGCAGCGCCCTGGTCGCCCTGTCCTTCAGTCTAACCGGCGCCCGCGCCGGCGCCGAAGTGGCCCACGGCACCACCCTCGCCTTGAGCATCGGGGCCACGTTCTCCTTCGGCGCCATGGTCGTCAGCGCCCTGCGCCTGCGCGTGTGAACAAAAGAAGGCCGGGGCGATTGACCGCGTTCTCGGCGCGTGCTGGTTTGTTCGCATCCGAACCGGGTGGCGGAGGGAGGCAGACGATGGCGATCGTGCAAAATACCGCGAAGCGCAAGCTAGCGGAGGGGGGCATCGTGCTGGGTTTCGGCGTGCACCATCTGCGGACCAGTGCCGTGCCGATGTTGGCCGCCGCGGGTGGGCACGACTTCCTGTTCATCGACATGGAGCACGGCGCTGCGTCGGTGCAGGAGGCGACGCAGATCTGCATTGCCGCGCTGCCCGCAGGGGTTCCGGCGATCGTGCGTGTGTGCGCGGGCGCGTTGGATGAGGCGACGCGGCTGCTGGATAATGGCGCGCTCGGCATTGTCGTTCCGCATGTGGACACGGCGAAGCAGGCGCAGCGCATTGCCGATGCGTTCCATTATCCGCCGGCCGGCACGCGAAGCTGGGGCGGGCCGCCGCCGATCTATGGCTATATGCCGCCGCATGTCGCGGAGGCGCAGAAGGCGGTCAACAACGAGATTTTGACCGTGGTCATGATCGAGAGTCCGGAGGCGGTGGAGAACGCGTCCGACATCGCCGCGGTCGACGGCATCGATGTGTTGCTCATCGGCAGCTTCGACCTGACCTCGGCGCTCGGCATTGCTGGGCAGATGGGGCATCGCAAGCTGATCGAGGCGTATGAGGAGGTCGGCAAGGCCTGCGCGAAGCACGGCAAGGTGTTGGGCATGGGGGGTATCAACGGCGACGAGGATTCCAAGCGCTATATCGGCATGGGCTCGCGCTTTATCACCACCGGGTCGGACCACAGTTATGTGGTGGCGGGCTCGTTGGCGCGGGCCACGTTCCTGCGCGGGCTCGCGGTGGGCGGGGTCGGCGAGGTGGCCAAGAGCGAGGCGGTCAAGAGCAAGAAGAAAGCCGGCAAAAAGAAGGCCGGCAAGATAAAGGACCTAGACGTGGCACCCGAATGAGCGAGGCTGCGCTCCTCCCGCGCCTGAACGAGGTGTTTCGATCGGTATTCGACGATCCGGGCTTGACCGTTTCGCTGGCGACCACCGCGAAGGACGTGCCTGGTTGGGATTCGATCGTGCACATCACGCTGGTGATCGAGATCGAGCGCCAGTTCAACGTGAAGTTCCAAATGGCCGAGATCGAGAAGCTGCGTAACGTCGGCGATCTGGTTGCCATCCTGGCGGCGAAGCAGGCGCGCGGCTGACGCGGACTCGCATCCCGACAACCATGGGAGGCTGCACGATGTCGCGCAAGACCAGGCTGTTCCGCCAGTTGATCCAGGCCGAGGAGACCCTGATCCATCCTGGCGTCTGTGACGGGTTTCTCATTTTGGCCGGGCCGTGTCCTCTCTAACGTCATGGCCAGGCTCGTCCCGGCCAGCCCCGCCAGCACCATGCCGCGATGGATGGCCGAGATAAGCCAAACTATGTCGATGTCACAACATAATCGCCGTCACAGCACGGTACTGATAGCCGCAGCCGGCAATATCGGTTATGCAAGTTGTCGACTGCCGGCAAGACCGCGTCCGGCCCCGCGACGGAGACCGAGCCATGTCCTCGACGAACCGCCCCCGCAGCCCCGATCTGACCGGGCTGACCAAATCGCTGCACGCCCACTGGCGCATGCTCCTGGCGGAGGGAATCATCCTTGTGGTGCTCGGTGTTGCCGCGATCGTGCTGCCGCCGTTGGCCGGCATTGCCACCACGATTATTCTTGGCTGGCTGTTCCTGATCGGCGGAATCGTCGGTCTTGTCTCGACCTTCGGTGCACGGCACGCGCCGGGGTTCGTGTGGGCGCTGCTCTCCGCCCTGATCGCGGTGATAGCTGGCGGCGTGCTGCTGTGGAATCCGCTGGAGGGTCTGGTCACGCTGACCTACGTGCTGATCGCCTTCTTCATCGCCGACGGAATACTGATCATCATCCTCGCGATCTCGCACCGCCGCGCATTGTCGGGGCGGTGGGAATGGATGATGGTCAATGGCATCATCGATCTCGTGCTTGCCGCCGTGATCATCGCCGGTCTGCCGGGCGCGCTGTTCTGGGCACTTGGCCTGCTGGTCGGCATCGATCTGGTGTTCGGCGGGATCTCGTTGATTGCGATGGCACTGGAGGCGCGCAAGCCCAGCGTCTAGCGATCGCACACCGGATGCTTGTCATCTGGCGAATTACGTTGCCTGATGGTGACGCACACACCCAAGCGGGCAAGGCCTGACCTTATCCATGGCTGCAAATACCCGGCTTGCCGTCGATATCGGCGGCACCTTCACCGATCTCGTGCTCGCGCTGCCCGATCGCACCGTTTCGCTCAAGCTCCTAACGACGTACCACGCGCCGGATCAGGCGGTGATCGATGGCGCGCGGACCATTCTGGCCGAGGCCGGGGTGGCAGCGTCCGCGCTCGATTTGGTGATCCACGGCACCACGCTGGCCACCAACGCGCTGATCGAGCGCAAGGGGGCCAAGACGGCGCTGATCACCACGCAAGGTTTCCGAGATTCGTTGGAGATTGCCTACGAGCATCGTTTCGAGCAATACGATCTGTATATGGAACGGCCGGAGCCGCTGGTCTCGCGGGATCTGCGGCTCGAGGTGCCGGAGCGGTTGGCCGCCGACGGCGCGGTGTTGCTGGAGCTCGACGAGGCGGCGCTGGACGCGCTGGTGCCGACGTTGCAGGCGCATCGGATCGAGGCGGTGGCGATCAGCTTCCTGCATTCCTACGTCAATCCGGCGCACGAGGAACGCGCCCGCGCGCGCATCGAAGCGGCGCTGCCGAATGTCGCCATTACCATCTCGTCGGAGGTGTGCCGCGAGATCCGCGAGTACGAGCGCACCTCGACGGCGATCGCCAACGCCTATGTGCTGCCGCTGATGGGCCGCTACATCGCGCGCATGCAGGAGGGGCTGCGCGGCCTGGGTGCCACATGCCCTCTGCTGCTGATGATGTCGTCCGGCGGCGTTTGCACGGTGGAGACGGCGCGACGCTATCCGGTGCGGCTGGTGGAAAGCGGCCCGGCGGGTGGCGCCATACTGGCGCGCAACATCGCGGCGCGTGGCGGCTATGACCGCGCACTGTCGTTCGACATGGGTGGCACGACGGCGAAGATCACGCTGATCGACGATTTCACCCCGCAGCAGTCACGCCATTTCGAGGTCGCGCGAGCGTATCGTTTCGCCAAGGGCAGCGGCATTCCGGTGCGTATCCCGGTGATCGACATGGTGGAAATCGGCGCCGGCGGTGGCTCGATCGCGCGGGTCGATTCGCTGCGGAGGATTGTGGTCGGGCCGGACAGCGCGGGCTCCGATCCCGGGCCGGTGTGCTACGCGCGTGGCGGCACGGTGCCGACGGTGACCGATGCGGATGTGTTGCTTGGCCGGATCGATCCGGCGCGGTTCGCCGGCGGCAAGATTGCGCTCGACCCAGCGCGCGCCACGGAGGCGGTGCAGGCAACGATCGCGACGCCGCTTGGCATGTCGGTCCATGAGGCGGCGCGCGGCATCGCCGAGATCGTCGACGAAACGATGGCGAGTGCAGCGCGGGTGCACGCGGTGGAGAACGGCAAGGACACCGCCGGGCGCACGCTGATCGCGTTCGGCGGCGCGGCCCCGCTGCACGCGGCACGGCTGGCGCAGAAGCTGGGCATCAGCCGCGTGGTGATCCCGCCGGATGCCGGTGTCGGCTCGGCGCATGGCTTCCTGGACGCGCCGATCGCCTATGAGGTCGTGCGGACGTTGCTGTTACGGCTCGATCACATGGACACCGCCGCGTTGGATGCGTTGTTCGCCGGGATGCGCGCCGAAGCCGAGGCGGTGGTGCGGCTTGGCTTTCCCGTCGGAGAACTGGCCGAGACGCGCACCGCCTTCATGCGTTATCGCGGCCAGGGGCATGAGGTCGCCGTGGTGTTGCCGTCCGGTCCGGTCGATGCAGCCGCGCTCCGCGCCGCATTCGCTGTGACCTACGCACGGGTCTACGGCCGCGTGATCCCCGGGCTGGAGATCGAGGCGCTGACCTGGACCCTGGCGCTGACGCAGCCCTTCACGCTGCCGGAACGTCTGCCGACACCGCCGGACGTTGCGCCAGCGGCACCGACGGGCAGCGTGCGCCTGATCGATCCTGCCAGCGGTGATGCCACGGATCCGGCGGTGTATTCGCGTGCGGCGCTGCACGTCGGAGCGCGGTTGACCGGGCCGGCGATCATCGTCGAGGCCGGAACATCCACCATCGTGCCGCCAGGCTTCAGCGCGCGTGTCGGCGCTGCAAGCGAGCTGCTGATCGAGGACGTTACGCCATGACAAGCCGCAACATCTCCGAGATCGAGCTGCAGATCATGTGGAATCGCCTGCTGTCGGTGGTGGAGGAGCAGGCGCAGACCCTGGTGCGGACGGCGTTCAGCACCTCGTCACGCGAGGCCGGCGACATCTCCGCCGGTGCGTTCGACCTGCAAGGCCGCATGCTGGCACAGGCGGTGACGGGCACGCCCGGCCACATCAACACGATGGCTCGCTCGGTCGGACATTTCCTGGAGGTCTTTCCGGTTACGCAAATGCACGAAGGCGACGTGTTCGTCACCAACGATCCGTGGAAGGGCACCGGGCACCTGTATGATCTCGTGGTGGTGTCGCCGACCTTCATGGATGGGCGCATCGTCGCACTGTTTGCCTGCACCGCGCATCTGGTGGATATGGGCGGTATCGGCCAGTCGCCGGACGGGCGGCAGATCTGGCACGAGGGGTTGTTCATTCCGCTGATGCGCCTGGTGCGCCGGGGTGAGGTGAACGAGGACCTGCTGGCGATCCTGCGCGCCAATGTGCGCGAGCCGGTGCAGGCGGTCGGCGATGTCTACGCGCTGATGGCCTGCAATGAGATCGGCAGTCGCCGCCTGGTGACGATGATGCGCGAGTTCAAGCTGGCGGATGTGGATTTGCTGGGCGAGGCGATCATTACAAGGTCGCGTCGCGGCATGGCGGAGGCGATCGGCAAGCTGCCGCGGGGGACCTGGCAGGCCTCGATGCGGATCGACGGGTATGAGGCGCCGGTCGATCTGTGCGCCACGCTGAAGATCGGTGCCGATACGATCTGGGTGGACTACGCGGGGACGTCCGGCATGTCGTCGTACGCGATCAACTGCCCGCTGTGCTATACGGAGGCATATACGACGTTCGGGGTGAACTGCGTGGTGGCGCCGCATATCCCGAACAACGCCGGCACATTGGACGCGGTGCGGGTGACCGCGCCGGCGGGTACCATTCTGTCAGCGCAATATCCCGCCGCGGTCTACGCGCGCGCGACGATGGGGCACATGTTGCCCGATGTGGTCTATGGCTGTCTGGATCAGGCGATTCCGGGGCGGGTGCCGGCGGAGGGGTCGTCTAATTTGTGGACCCTGAAGCTGGTCGCCGGCCATGGGTTGACCGGGGTCGGCGGCAAGGCAGGCACACCGTTCATGGTGATGAGCTTCCATTCCGGCGGCGCCGGCGCGCGGCCGCAACAGGACGGGCTCAGCGCTACGCCGTTCCCCTCCGGCGTGCGCAACGTGCCGGTGGAGGCGACCGAGGCGATCACGCCGCTGGTGATCTGGCGCAAGGAACTGCGCACGGATTCCGGCGGCGTGGGGCGGCAGCGTGGCGGGCTAGGGCAGGTGATGGAAGTCGGCAGTCGGGAACACGAACCGTTCGGGATCTTCGCGGGGTTTGAGCGAGTGAAGTTTCCGCCGCGCGGGCGCCATGGCGGCGGGCCGGGCGCGCGCGGGCGACTGTCGCTGAAGTCGGGCGAGGAACTGGGGCCGAAGGGGCTGCGCGTTGTTCCGCCTGGCGATCGGTTGGTGATCGAAATGCCGGGGGGTGGCGGGATGGGGGCGGCGGCGGAGCGGGATCCGGCGCGGGTCAAGCGCGACGTGCAGATGGGGTATGTGTCGGCGGACGCAGCGAAGCGGGATTACGGTGTTGATCCGTGAGTGCTGTGCGTGTCGGTTCCAAAGTCGTCATGACCTGCCCCCCGGGTCCGGCGCCTGGGGAAAGGCTTTGTGCCGGCCATCCTTGCAAGCATGATGCCGCGACGGATGGCCGGGACAAGCCCGGCCATGACGGAAAGAGTGGCGTCGTTAACGCACAGGATAGCGTCGTTGACTCGGACCGGGACAGGATCGGATCAAATCTCCACTCGCCGTTTGGCAAGCTCCGCCTCGTTCACCACCAACCCCAACCCCACCCCGTCGGGCAAATGAAACATCCCGCCAACCGGCTTCGGCGGGTTCTCGAAAACCGCGTGCGTGCGGGTTGACGGATCGTTCCACTCCGCGGGTTTGGTCGCGTGCAACTGACAGGCCACCATATGCAGGTTCGCGGTGTGGCCGATCGTCGGTTGCGTCTGGTGCGGCACCAGTTCCACCCCATGCGCGTGCGCCAACGCCGCGCAGCGCTGCAAGCCCGTGATGCCGCCCATCTTGACGATGTCCGGCTGGATCATCGGCACGCCGGCCTCAATCAGGTCGGCGAGCGCCGCAAGGGTATAAGTTTGTTCCCCGGCCGAGACGGTGATCTCCAGCGCGCTCGCCACCTCGCCCATCTGCTTGACGTGGTAGTGCTGCACCGGCTCCTCGAACCACCAGTAGCCGAGGTCCTCCAGGGCCCGCCCCACCCGGATCGCGCCGCCGGTGGTGAAGCCGTTGTTGGCGTCGAAGGCGAGCGGGAACGCATCGCCCACCAGCTTGCGCACCGCACGCGCCTTGGCGATATCGCCTGGGATGTCGCTGTCCAGCCGCGTGCGATTGTTGTCGAAGCGGATCTTGATCGCCGATGGCGCGTCCTTCAGCCGGGTTTCCACCACGCGCAACACCTCATCCAACGTGCGGTCGCCGTTGCCGCCGATCGAGGCATAGAACGGGATTGCCGTCCGCCAGGCCCCGCCCAGCAGCTTGTAGATCGGCTGGCCGAGCGCCTTGCCCTTGATGTCCCACAGCGCGATGTCGAGCGCCGCAAGTGCGCCGGTCAGTGCACCCTCCGGCCCCAGTTTCACGAAATCGTGCAGCAGCGTATCCAGCAGCACCGCGTGATCCAGCGGATCCGCGCCGATCAGCCGCGGCGCCAGGTTATGCTTGATCATGCTGAGCGAGGCGAGGCCGCCCTGCATCGGCGAGGCCTCGCCCAGGCCACTGACACCGTCATCGGTGTGCACGCGGACGAAGGCGCTGCGCTGGCTCGGCTTGTCGTTTGGCGTCCATTGCACCTGGAACGCCTCGATGCTGGTGATTTTCATGCGGCTGCCCTCCTGCGGGTTCCGGGCAGTCTACCAGTCTTCGAACAGCACGGGCAGTACCGACACTATCAACAGCATCCCCATCGCGACGTTGAAGACGCGCACGCGCGCCGGCGAGCGCAGCAGCCGTCGCGCACCGCTGCCGATGAACGCCCAAACCATCAGGCAGGGCATGCCGACGGCGAGGAACACCAGGAAGATGCGGGCAAGCTGGAGCAGCAACGATTGCTGCAGCGACAGATACTCGCCGGCCGCGGCGACAGCGATCAGCCAGGCCTTCGGGTTGATCCATTGAAACGCCATTGCACCGAAAAACCCGAGCACGCGACCACGGCCGCCCTCGCCCGGCGGCGGCGAGGTGGCGATCTTCCAGGCGAGCACAATAAGCCACGCCGCGCCGACCCAGCGGAACGCCGGCAGCAACCAAGGCAGGCCGAGCAGCGCCGAGCCCAACCCTCCACACACCACCACCAGCATGCCGGAGAACCCGCACGCGATGCCGAACATATGCGGCATGGTCGCGCGGATGCCGTGATTTGCCGCCGATGCAGCGACCATTACGTTGTTTGGCCCGGGCGTGACGTACATCACCACCGCGAAGCCGACCAGCGAGAGCAGCACGCTGTCCATGGAGATAGGACAGCATAGCTGCCGTTCTGGCACATGCGTGCTTAGCGCAATTCTGCGTCGTGATTCGCGAGGGTGGACGAAATTTTATGTCGCGGCGCGGGAGCTTGTTTCCGCACCAGCGCGGCTGACCAACCGTCCCGCCCGCGCTGCCGTCGCGCCGGCTCCGTGCACATAGGCTGACTGACCGTTCACCCAGGTTTCCTCGATCCCATCGGCAACGTTGGTTGGCGCGTCGAACGTGGCTGTGTCGCGCACCGTCGCCGGATCGAACAGCACCAGGTCGGCGAAGGCGCCGGGACGGATCACGCCGCGATCCACCATGCCGAACACGCTCGCGCTGCGGCCGGTCATTTTGTGCACGGCGGTCTCCAGGCTGAACAATCCCAGATCGCGGGCGTAATGGCCGAGCACGCGCGGAAAAGTGCCCCACAGCCGCGGATGTGGATAGGCGTCGTGCGGCAGGCCGTCGCTGCCGATCATCGACAGGCGGTGCGCCATGATGCGGCGCACGTCGGCCTCCTCCATCTGGAAGTAGATCGCACCGGCCGGGGTGAGCTGCTCGGCCGCCGCGCGCTCTTCGACGCCCCACGTTTTGGCGATGTCGGACAGCATGCGGCCCGCCAGCTCCGGATGCGGCACCGACCAGGTGATCTGCACGGGAACATCCTTGCGCAGCCGGTCCGGCATCAGCACGGTCGAGCCGGCATGATACGGATAGACATCGAAATCGACGCGCTGGTGCGCCGCGGCCGCCTCGATCATCGGCAGCGTCTCAACCGAGCGACCGTAGTTCTCCGGCATTGCGCATTTGTGGTGGCTGATCACCACCGGAACATTGACCGCACGGCCGATACGCAAGGTCTCCTCGATGGATTGCAGCACGTCGTCCGCTTCGTCGCGCATGTGCGAGACGTAGATGCCGCCGGCCTCGCGCAGCGCCTCGGCGACCGCGATCACCTCTGCGGTGGGCGCCATCATGTTGGGTGGATAATACAGGCCGGTGGAAAAACCCGAGGCGCCCTCGGCCAGCGCCGCCCTCAGTCGCGCCTGCATGTGCGCGGCCTCCTTGTCGGTGGCGGCGCGTTGCGTGTCGCCGGCCATCGCCTCGACGCGCAGCGACATGTGGCCGATCAGCGCGTAGGTGTTCACCGGCGAGGGGTCGCGCGCCAGCCGATCGGCGTAGCTCGCAAAACTGTCGAACACGTAGTCTTCCGTGTCGCCGACCAGGTCGAGCGGCGGCACCGGCCGGGTCTTCATCCGCACCGGCGACAGGCTGATGCCGCAATTGCCGACCACTACCGTGGTGACACCCTGCGACATCTTGCACAGCATGCAGGACGGGCCGCACAGCACGGCGCGGTCGTCGTGCGTGTGGGCATCGATAAAGCCGGGGGCGAGCGCCTTGTCGGTCGCCATCACCTCGCGCTCGGCACTCGCTGCACCCAGATCGCCGACCGCGACGATGCGGTCGCCCTTGGCGCCGATATCGGCCTTGAAGCGCGGCGCGCCGGTACCGTCGAACACCGTCGCGTTACGGATGATCAGATCGCATCGCAGCGCCATAGGGGATCTCTTGTCGCAGTGGAACATCGGGTAGAGTGAGGGATAGACCCGATCGGGAGACTCCGCCATGACGATTGCCGAACTGTGCCTGCTGGGCATGGTGCTGCTGACGCTTTTGGTCGTGACGCCCGCGAAAGTCTCGGGGAGACGCGAGTTCGATAATGCGTATCCGCGCGATCCTGGGTTCTACATCAAAGGGCCACGCGCCCGCGCACTGGGGGCGCACCAGAACGGGTTGGAGGCGTTCCCGCTGTTCGCCGCCGCGGTGCTGCTGGCGGAGATGCGTGGGGTGCCGCAACACATGATCGATGGACTGGCGCTGGCGTTCCTGGGCGCGCGGATCGCATATGCCGTCTGCTATTTGGGCGACCGGCCGACATTGCGCTCGATCATCTGGACGCTGGCGTTCGTGTGCAATCTGGCGATCTTCCTGCTGCCGGTGCTGGTGGGGTGAGGTTGGGGGGCGCGTCTTGGATCGGTTCCAGCTCGTTCGCAAGGAGAAAGATCCACCGCGGAGCACGCGGAGATCGCGGAGATCGCGGAGGAAGAAAATGGCGGTTCGCGCGTCGCGCTGGCATCGCCTGCCTTCTCCGTGTGCTCCGCGGTGGATCTTACTTGGGGTGGGCTGCGGCAAGACGCTGCGTGGCCGTGAGCGTCAGCCGCGCAGCGTCGCGGTGCCGGCCGCATCCAACCCGCCATCCGCGTCGACCGAGACCTTGTAGACCCCGCGCGCCACTTCGGCCGAGACCAAGCCGTCGCGCACGTCGCGCGCCACCAGGGACGGATCGCGTTCGGTCGGATCACCCATGCCGGCGCCACCCGGCAGTTCCAGCACCAGGCGCTCGCCATCCGGAATGATCTGGAAGCCCTTCGTGCGCAGCTTCGCGCCGGACTTCAGGTGCACCATGCCGGCGGCGCCATCCTTGCCGCCCTCGCGGCCTTTCGGTGCGTTGGCCACACGATCGAATGTTGCGTTGACGGCGAATTCCAGCTCGCCCTTGGTGCCGATCTCCATCACCTGGCCGACGCCGCCGCGGGTGCGGCCGGCGCCGCCGGAATCGGGCTTGAGCTGCTTGGTCCAGAACACCACAGGGGCAACGTTCTCGGTCGCCTCCACCGGCATGGTGCGCACGCCCGAAGGGAATGCCGTCGCGTCCAGTCCATCCGACGTCGGCCGCGCACCAGTGCCGCCGGAGTTGAAGGTGATGATCTCGAAATCCGCCACAACCTTGCGGTTGCCGCGCGCCTGACCGGAGACCGAGCCGCCGCCGCGCAAGGGCGGGTTCCACAGCGCCGACGCACCCTCGGCGGTGACGCGCGACGGCACCGCCTGATGCAGGCAGCCCATCATCAGGTCGGGCAGCAGGTGGCCGATCACGTGGCGCACCGACACGGGATACGGGCGCGGCGCGTTCAGGATGCAGCCTTCGGGGATCAGCATGCGGAACGGCGCCAGGCTGGCCCAGTTGTTCGGCACCTCGGGTGCCACGACGCATTTTATTCCGAAGCAGGAATAGGCGCGGCAATAGGCCGGCGGCACGTTGATGCCGCGCGAGGACAGGCCGGAGGTGCCGGCGAAATCCACCTCGATCCCGTCCGACAGGATGGTCATCGCGGCGTGCAGGGTGACCGGTTCCTCGTAGCCGTCGGAGCTGATCTCGTTACGGAACAATCCCTTCGGCAGCCGGGCGATCTCGGCGATGGTGGCGGCGCGCGAGCTCTCGAAGATGAAGCCGGCGAGTGCGTCCAACCCGTCCATGTCGAACTCGTCCATCATTTCCTGCAGCCGCCGCACCCCGGCATCGTTGCAGGCACACAGCGAATAGATGTCGCCTTCCAGTTCCACCGGCAGGCGCGACCCGGCGCGGATGAAGTCGAAGAACGTTTCGTTGGCCACGCCCTGGTCAAAGCACTTGATGATCGGGATGTACATGCCTTCCTCGAACACCGACCGGCCCTCAGGGCCCATGCCCAGGCCGCCGATGTCGATCACATGCGCGGTGTTGGCGAATAGCCCGATGACGCGGCCGCGATGGAAGGCGGGGGTGGTCACCGTCAGGTCGTGCAGATGGCCGGTGCCGAGCCAGGGATCGTTGGTGATGTAGTGATCGCCCTCGCGCATCGTCTCGGCGGGGAACTTGCGCAGGAAATGCCCGACGCTTTCCGCCATGGAATTGACGTGGCCGGGGGTGCCGGTGACCGCCTGGGCCATCATGCGGCCATGCAGGTCGAAGATGCCGGCGGACAAGTCGCCGGCCTCGCGCACCGTGGTGGAGAAGGCGGTGCGGATCATGGTCTGCGCCTGCTCCTCGACCACCGCGATCAGGCGGTTCCACATGATCTGGCGGTGGATCTGCGCGAGGGCGCCGGTTTCCTTGGACATGTCAGGCGCTCTCCGCGTGGGGGGCTTGCGATTTAATATGTGATACTCCCCCTCCCCTTGAGGGAGGGGGTTGGGGGAGGGGTTGGTGCCAGGTGGTATGGAAAGTTCGTACCGCGCCGACCCCTCCCCCCAGCCCCCTCCCTCAAGGGGAGGGGGAGTAGTAAGTAGTAGCGGCACCTCTGCCTCTCATGTTGCGGCGTCTCTGCTTCTTCTTGTCACGCCGTCTCCCGCGTCAGTTCGATATACCCCAGGCCGTTCACCGTCGCGTTCCATCCCGGTCCGACCAGCGTCGAGGTCTCATCCTCGGCGACGATCGCCGGGCCCACGACCCGCGTGCCCGGACGCAACGTGGAACGATCGAACACCGCCCACTCGGCGACCTCGCCGGTCAGCGTGTCGCGCACCGACTGGTGGCGGGCCGGCGCAACCTCGGGAGCAAAGGCGTCCGCCGCACCGGGGGCCGGCGCCGCGTCGGCGTCCTCGACCACGCTCGCCACCAGCACGGCATAGCTCATGATCTCGACATCCGATCCCGGCACCGGGCGATCGTAAAATCGCGTGTATTCGGTATCGTATGCTGCCCGGATCATTGCCACATCGTCGTGCGTCAGCGTGCGCACCGGCAGTGGCACCGGGATTTCATGCCCCTGGCCGACATAACGCATATAGGCGATGCGGCTCTCGGTCAGCTTCGCGCCGAAGCTGCCCTGCTCCACCACCGCCACCGCCGCGACGCGCATCGAAGTCAGCAGCGCGTTCACCGCGGCCACGTCGAAGCTCGAAAACCGCTGATACAGGCTGCGAACGACCTCGTAGCCTACCGGCGCGCGCAGGAAGCCGATCGCACTGCCGACGCCGGCGCCGGAGGGCACCAGTACGCGCCTGATCCCCACCTTCTCCGCCACGCGGCAGGCATGCACAGGCCCGGCGCCGCCGAAAGCGATCAGCGTGCGACCCTCGTACGTCTTGCCGGACTCGATGGCGTGCACGCGCGCGGCGTTCGCCATATTCTCGTCCACTATCTCGATCACGCCGAGCGCCGCCATCTCCGGCCCCAGCGCCAATGGTCCGCCCACGTGCGCCGCCAGCGCATCACGCGCCGCCGCTGCGTCCAGCTTCATCGTGCCGCCGGCGAACCGCGCGGGATCATACCGGCCCAGCATCAGATTGGCGTCGGTCACCGCCGGCGCCCGGCCGCCGCGGCCGTAGCATGCCGGACCCGGATCGGCACCCGCGCTTTCGGGTCCCACCGCGATCCGCCCCATCGCGTCGACATGCGCGATCGAGCCGCCACCGGCGCCGATCTCCACCATCTCGATCACCGGAATCCGCAGCGGCAGACCGGAGCCTTTCTTGAACCGGCCGACCCGCGCCACCTCGAAGCTGCGCGAAGTTTGCGGGCGATAGTTGTCGATCAGGCAGATCTTCGCGGTCGTACCGCCCATGTCAAAGGACAGCACCGTTTCGATCCCGCATTGCCGCGCGATATGGGCGGAGAAGATCGCGCCACCCGCCGGCCCGCTCTCCACCAGCCGGATCGGGAACCGGCATGCCGTGTCGATAGTCGTCAGCCCGCCACCAGACAGCATCAGGAACATCGGCGCGCCGATGCCCAGGCCGCGCAGCCCGTCCTCCAGCAGGCGCAGATAGCGCGCCATCAGCGGCTGCACATAGGCGTTCGCCACGGTCGTGGAGAACCGCTCCCACTCGCGCATCTCCGGCGAAATCTCACTGGATAGCGACACCGGCACACGCGGCAGAGCCTCGGCGAGGATCTGGCGCACGCGCTGCTCATGCGCCGCGTTGACGAACGCGTGCAGGAAACCGACGGCAATGCTCTCGACCCCTTCGGCGCGCAGTTTCGGCACCAGCGCGCGCACCGCCGCCTCATCGAGCGGGATCAGCACGTTTCCCTCGTTGTCCAACCGTTCCGGTACCGGCAGACGCAGATGCCGTGGTACCAGCGGCTGCGGCAGCATGATGTTCAGATCGTATTGGTCGTAGCGGCTCTCATTGCCCATCGCCAGCACATCGCGGAATCCTTGCGTGGTCAGCAGCGCGGTCCGTGCCCCCTTGCGCTCGATCACCAAGTTGGTCGCCAGCGTCGTGCCGTGGATCACGATCGCGATGTCGCGCGCGGCAAGGCCGGTCGCCTGCAGGATCGCGCCCACGCCGGCCAGAACGCCAAGCTCGGGCGCGGCCTGCGTGGTCAGAACCTTGATCGTGCTGCGCCCACCCGGGTGTTCCAGCGCGAGGTCGGTGAACGTGCCGCCAATATCGACGGCAAGACGGGCAGCTGGCATCGAGGCGTGCGTCCTGCGGGCTGAATTGTGCGCCGCAGTGAAGCCCGCCGCGGAGGCGCTGGCAAGTGTCCGGCGGCTCTGAGTCCGGGCATCCTGCGTCTTAGAGGTCCGCGTCCGGCCATTCCGCCGCCCGCCGCAGCCGAAGGCTCAGAGGCATTGGCCGCGCAGCCTCAAGTGGACGCTGGCCCTGGCGGTTTCAAGGCAGCGCCGCGATCCTGGATCGTCCCCGCGCCGACACCGCCCGCAGGCGAACCTCCCGCCAGTTC
This sequence comes from Acetobacteraceae bacterium, assembly GCA_003151425.1. Classification (GTDB taxonomy): domain Bacteria; phylum Pseudomonadota; class Alphaproteobacteria; order Acetobacterales; family Acetobacteraceae; genus Palsa-883. Next base: position 41,122 of record PLXO01000163.1, on the reverse strand, counting down.
CGCGGCACATCCGGCGTCAGCGTTTTGTTTACCACCGTGAGCGACATATGCCTGCGACCGGGCGCCGCGCGCGCCGGTTGAGCGAAGCCGGAACGGGCTTGGAAGGTGGCCAGCATGCGACGCCGTGCAGTACTTGCTGGTGCCTGTGCAACGTGTTTCGGCATACGTCGCGCGACCGCGCGGCCGGCCTTCCCGTCCCACGCGCTCGCATTGATCGTGCCGTTCACGCCGGGCAGCAGCCTGGGCATCAACGCGCGCCTGCTGCAGCCGCACCTGGAGCGCGCGCTCGGTCAGCGGCTCGCGCTGCAATTCATGCAGGGGGCGGGGGGCATCACCGGTCATCTGCTGGGCTCCGAAGCCGCGCCCGACGGCTACACGCTGACCATGGTCAGCTCGTCGCTGACCACCCAGCCCTGGCTCAACCGCAGCAGCGTGGCGATGCCGGCCGATTTCACCTTCATCGGCCAGGTGACCTCGCTGCCCAGTGTGCTGCTGGTGCGCGCCGACAGCCCGCGGCGAAGTCTGGCCGACCTTGTCGCGGCGCTGCGTGCATCGCCGGAGACGCTGACGACCGGCACCCTGGTCGGCTGGTGGCCGCCCGCTCTGGCGCAGGCGCTGTTCTTGTTCCGGGCCGCGATCAAGCCGCATGTGGTGTCCAGCTATTACAGCGGCGCGGAGCTGGTCGAGGCGCTGTCGCAGGGCCAGCTCGATTTCGTCGTGGCCGGGCTGGACGATGTCGCACCCTCGCTGAACGGCGGCACGCTACGCGCCCTCGCGGTCAGCGGACGCACGCGCGCGCTGCCGGCGACCCCGACTTTCCGCGACCAGGGCTGGGATGTGACCACCGCGTGGTGGCGCGGGCTGGCAGTGCCGGCGGACACCCCGGACGAGACGGTCGACCTGTTGCGTGCCGGCTTGCGGGAGGCCCTGGCCAGCGTCGCGCTGCGTGCCGACTTCGCCCGCAACGGCTTTTCCGTCGATCCGCTGGATGGACCGGAATTCACCCAATTCGTGCTGGACGAGCACCAAACGTTCGGCGCCCTGTTCACCTCGCTCGGCCTCAACCTCCGCAACGCCAAGCCGATGTGAGGCGCGTCGACAAGAAGCTGCGAGTCGCGTCAGACCGTCTGCAGCGCCACCTCCTGCATGTCAGGCGTCAGCTCCCGGCGCCAATCCACCTCGCGCGGCAGCACCGCCTCGCGCGCGCGCATCGTATAGTAGCTGGTGCCGACCCCGCTCGGCGTGCCCCCGGCGGCGACGGTGCGCACCGCCTCGCGCAGCAACTTGCGCGCCTGGATGATCGCCTTGTCGGCCGGCCCGAGATGCTCCTTCGAGCGATCGACGATCGGCCCCATGCTTTCCTGCAGCGCGCGATCCTGCGCGTTGATCCCGTCGATGCCGGAGAAGCTTTCGGTGCGCTGCACCGTGCGGTCCAGCCCGTAGTCGTTCGACCGGTTGGCCTTCGAGCGGAATGTTGCCTGATCGACATGGATCGGCCCGTTGCCGAGGCTGCGTTCCAGCCGGTCTTCCTCATCCAGCGGCTCGTCGGTGGTGCTGAAGGACCAGTTGTAGACCATGGTCGTTTCGTCATCGATCGGCACCCAACAATGCCCGGCGTCCATCTCGTAGCCGCGCTCGGACTTGTGCGGGCGGACCTGGTGGAACGGCATGACGAAGTGATAGGTGCGGATGTGCACCTTGTCCTCGCCCAGCGCGCGGATGCCGGCGTACTGGTAGCCGTAGTCGGTCAGGTCCACCACAAGGTTGGGCGCCTTGCCGGCGACGAACGGGCTGGACGGCTTGAACCCACCGCGCGTCGAGGTCTCGCTGATCAGCCGGTGCAGGATCGGCGCGTGCGAGGTGTCCAGCCCGCCTTCCAGCCCCTGCAACCAGTTGCACTCCTCGACCACCTTGGTGACGTGGCGATGGGTTGCCGGCACCTGGGTCCAGGCGAATTTCGGCAGCGCCGGGATGCGCTCGGGCGGGCCGAGATAGGCCCAGACGATGCCGCCAAGCTCGCAGGTCGGATAGGCTGTCGTGCGGATCTTGTGCTTGAAGTCGTATTCCGGCGGCTCGTTCATCATGTCGATGCAACCGCCGTCCACGTCGAACTTCCAGCCGTGGTAGATGCAGCGCAGCCCGCATTCCTCGTTGCGGCCGAAGTATAGCGACACGCGGCGGTGCGGGCAGAATTCCTCCAGCAGCCCGATGCGCCCGGCGGTGTCGCGGAACGCCACCAGGTCCTCGCCCAACAGGCGGACCCGGACCGGGGCGCTGTCGGGTTCGGCGATCTCGTGCGACAGCAGGGCGGGCATCCAATACATGCGCATCGTCTTGCCCATCGGCGCCCCCGGCCCGACGCGGGTGACGATTTCATTCTCCTCACGTGAAAGCATTTTCGACGCCTCCTTCCTGGACCCTGGACGGGTACGTTTTGCTCGGGCTGTGCCCGGTTGGACCTGGGGAGCTTAGCGCGGCGCGAGCGCGAGCGGAAGAAATACGCGATCCACACGCGAAGCCGGTCGGACGGAACACGAGGACTGGGGCCTTCTCCCCCGGGCTGTCTCCGCCCGTCATGGCCGGGCTTGATCCGGCCATCCGTCGCGGCACGGGCCGCGGACCCTGAGCGCCAAACCCACCCGCACCATCCATCCTCACCACCGGGTCAAGTGCCCCACCGGGTCAAGGCCGGCGGCAGGCTCTGGCAGGCTCAGCATGGAATTGTTGCACGCAGCCGCCGCGGAGCGCCGCCAGCCGTACAGCCGCACGCGCCCGCAGCGCCACGCCCGCTCTCACCACCGGGTCAAGCGCCCGGTGGCAGGCTCCGCGTAGGATTGCTGCGCGCAGCTTCGCAAACGCCACCTGCGACGGATGCATCGGCGCCGCCAACTCCGGCGGCCCCACCGCCAATCGCGCCGCCATCTCGGGCGGCAGATACGCCCGCAATCGGGGTCGCCGCGCACAACAGCCGGGTCCGCACGATCAGTGTCCGCACATACCGCTGCTCCGCCCGCTGCGGCGCGCCGGCCGCCGCGTACATCCCGAGCGTGGTGCGCGCGGCGATCATCCGCGCCATCCCCTCTGCCGTGCGAGGCCCCGTGCAGCGCCCGCCGTGCGGAACCTGCCCGCGGGCTCGACCCGCGGGGTACCGCCCGCTCGCCATCACCGGCGCGCGGCACGGACAACCCGAGCGCGTCCGTGCCCCGCAGCGCGGGGCCGAGTTGGGATCGTCCCGAGGATTGCCGTTTCGCAGCGGCCCGTTCCCGCACCCGGGTCGCGAAGCTGGCGCGCCCGAGAGTCCTGCTCCGGCGGAGGCCGGGGGCGGGCTCGGCATGGGGCTTGCCCCGACGGAGGTCGGAGTCCTGATGCTTTCGCTCACGATGCCTCTCCCGCCGCCGGCGCGTTCTCACGTTGTATGGAATTGCTGCGCCACCGTGCGTCCATCGCCGCCAGACCGAACCCGTCCGCCACCCTCGCGCCGCCCGGCGGCACCGCGCTTTTCTGCCGCCGCCGGCAGCGTGCGCTCCAGCCGCTCGCCCGTCCCCATCAGCGCGGCCGCAGTCCGGCCCAGTTGGCGCGCCTGGGCCAGCGAAGTGGTGCGCAGGCCGGCCCGACCCATCAGGCTCGCCGCCAGATGGCGAAGCATGACGATCTGCCCGGCGAGGACCGCCTGCAGCGCATCGGCCGGATGCAACGCGGCGATTTCCTTGATGATCCACTTCCGCCGCGTCCGCTGCCAGGCGAGCGGGGCGTTGGCGACCATCGGCGGCAGGGCGGCCTGCACGCGGTCGAGCAGATCGTCGCTGAGGCGGTAGGTCGGCGTCGCGATCTGGGTAACGCGGTGGGTATGTTCGGCTTTGACAGGCAACATGATGAAACTCCGGGTGAAAGTGGGCTTGATCGTTGGTGACATATTCACTAACAATCAGATCAACGCCAACTAACATTATCGGCGCGATCGTGGAACCGGCCGCTCAGTCCACGCAGCCCAGCGTTTGGCAGATCATCGCCAGTATCGAGGACGACCTTGTGCGTAGCCTCGTCCTGCGGATCGGCAATCGGTGGGAATTTACCGATAGGCGCCAATGCGGCCGCGTCACGACGGGCCCAGCCCGGCCTCGCGCCGCAGTACGGCGATCGCCGCCCGGGTCTGCGCCTCGCTCTTGGCCATCGCCGCGACTAGGCACGCGCATTTCCCCTGCACCACCGCGCGCGACGAATGCGCGCGCCCGATCTCGCGTTCCAGCGCGAGGAAGATCGCCGGCGCGCGGCGCAGCAATGGTTCTATCCCGACGAGCCGATTGGTGGCTTTCAGCCTGGGGGCGATGTTGCTGAGGGCAGTCGCGATGCTCGGATGGCGACCATAATGGATTTCGCCTGCCGCGAGAGGCGATAACTACCCACCCGATGCGGCTTGGGCGTTGCGCTTTGTTGACCCGCGGCCGGTCAACGCCGCGTAGAGCTGGGCGGCGTCGTCCGCTGTTGCCACCAACGTGTGGTCGCCGCGCGGCAATCCTGCCATGCGACGGGGGCGAAATGGAGCCGCCGGAGCCTATGTCAGGTCGGTGCTGCGATAGGCGGCGCGCAGCGGCGCGGCAAAGCCGATGCTGTCGAGCCGAAGCTCGCCGTCGGCCTCGATGAGGTCCGGCTGCTGCGGCCAGGCGCCGTCCGGGCCCCGCCGGAGGACCTCCGCCACGATCGAGGTCGAGCGCAGGACCACGATTTCCACCACACTTGGGATCGTCCTGTAGGCAACGACATTCGCCCGGGTCTTCGACACGTTGGTCGGGGACAGGATCTCGATCAGCACGACGGGCTCGTGCAGCAACCGCGCGCCCGCGGGCGGCGCGCAGGTGATGCCGAGATCGGGGACGAGACAGTTCTGCTCGGAGCGTTGGGCCGGGACAACGCCGGGGGCCACGACCACGCGACATGGTCCGCCGCGCCCGTCCAGGTGTGCCGTGAGCAGATAGGCCAAACTGGCCTGAATGGAGCCGTGGGGGTCGGAGGCGGGCGCCATTATCTCCGGCTCGCCGTCCCGCAACTGCCAGAGCGCCCCGGTCCGATCGCCCGAGTCCCACTCCAGGAACTCGGCCACGGTCATGCGGCGCAACGGCATCTTCAACTCTGTGGACATGCCGGAAAGCTGCGCGTTGTCCCGGCGTACGGCAAGCGGATGCGGCGCACGGAAGCGGGCAGGCGACCGCGCCGGACGACCGCGCCGGACGACCGCGCCGGCAAGGCGCCGCGCCGGTCAAACGCCGGCGGCAACCGACCGTCCCGCCCCGCGCGCCTGGCTACGCCGGGAAGGTCAGCCCCTGATACAGCTCCGCGAGCGGCAGGGTAACGTCGAGGCCCGGCAGGACCAGTGCGCCTTCCGTCTGGGCGCTGGCGGTCCAGGCGCCGCCCGGTTCCCGCTGAAACAAGGTGGCAGCCATCGCGGTCTGTTCCAGCAGCACGTAACAGCGTAGCGAGGGCACCGCGGCGTAGTCGATCAGCTTCTCCACCCGGTCGGTGGCAGCGGTATCGTCGGACAACACCTCGAAGATCACCACCGCATCGGTCAACGTTCGTGTGGTCTGGTCGAGCGGACCGGCGCAGACCGCGACATCCGGATAGCGTATGCGGGTTCCGATCCGGAGCCGCATCTGCAGCATGGCCATCAGCGCTCGATCACCGAGCAAACCGATCAGAGCCGCCCATAGATTTCCAACGATGCGTTGGTGCGCGATGCTGCCGCCGGTCATCGGGATGACATGCCGGCTGTCGAACTCATGCTTGCCTTCCTGCCGGTCTTCCCAGGCGAGGAAGGTCTCCGTGGTCCATGGCCGGTCCAGCACGGTGTCCATGGCCGCGATCATAGCCGAGGCCGGCGCGCCGCGTCGACACCGCCGACGCTGCGGGATCCCATCGATCGTGTTCTGCCACGCCATAACGGTTGAGAGACCACAGCTACGGCCCCACCACCCCCCGAAACCCGGTCGCCACCACATACAGCTCGCTCGACTCTTTCCGGCTCGCCGGCGGCTTGGCATGCCGAACCACCCGGAAGATGCGCTTCAGCCGCTCCAGCATCGCCCGCTCCGCCCCGCCCTGGAACAGCTTGCAGACGAACCCGCCGCCCTCCGCCAGGATCGGCTGAGCGATCTCCAGCGTCAGCTCCGCCAACGCCATGATGCGGATGTGATCGGTCCCGGTATGCCCGGTGGTGTTCGGCGCCATGTCCGACAGCACCAGGTCCGGCTTGCCCCCCAGCAGCGCCAGCAGTTCCTGCTCGCGCGCGGGGTCCATGATATCGCCCTGGAGCAGCGCCGCGCCCGGGATCGGCTCGACCGGCAGCAGGTCGATCCCCACCACCCGCGCCGCGCCGCGTTGCAACGCGACCTGGGTCCAGCCGCCGGGCGCCGCCCCCAGGTCCAGCACCAGCGCGCCCTTGCGGATCAGATGGTAGCGCTCGTCGAGCTCGATCAGCTTGAAGGCGGCGCGCGAGCGAAAACCCTCGCGCTGCGCCGCGTGCACATAGGGGTCGTTCAACTGCCGCCGCAGCCAGCGCTGCTGCCCCGCGCTGCGCCCGCGCGCGGTGCGCAGCGTCACCGCCGCGTCGCGTCCGCTGGGCTGTTTCATGTCCGCTGTCTCATGTCGGCTGTTTCACGCCAGCGGGTTTCACGCTGCGGCGGGATCTCGGCCCGGCTGCACCGCCGAACGCCGCGCCAGGGGCGGCGCCGAACGGGACACCGAACGCGGGCGCTCGCGGTCGGCGCGCATCAGCCGCAGCAGCATGCCCTCGCGCAGCCCGCGGTCGGCCACCACGACGCGCGGCGCCGGCCACACTCGGGTGATCGCCGCGAACACCGCGCAGCCCGGCAGCACGAACTCCACCCGGTCCGGCCCGACGCAGGGATGCGCGCTCAACCCGTCCGGGCCGAGCGCCCGCAGCACCGCCAGCGCAGCCTCGGCCGCGGCGCCGGTCAGCACCGCACCGTCCACCAGCTCGCGCCGGTAGCGCTCCAGCCCCATGGCGACGCCGGCCAGCGTGGTGATCGTGCCGCTGGTGCCGAGCAGGGTGACCCCCCCGTCGCGCAGTTCGCGCGCGATGCAGTGCACCTGCTCGAATTCGGCCAGCCGGGCGGCGACGTCGTCCACCATGGCGGCGAAGCCCACAGCGGTGAACCCGGCCGCGCCGAACCGCTCCGCCAGGGTCACCACGCCGACCGGCAGCGACAGGTAGCCGATCAGCCGCGGCGCGGCGCCGGCGTCCAGCCGCACCCAGGCCAGCTCGGTCGAGCCGCCGCCGATGTCGAACAGCAGCGCCCGGCGGCCGGTGCCGGCCAATAGCGGCGTGCAGCTCTCCACCGCCAGCTCCGCCTCCTCGCGGGCGGAGATCACGCTGAACACAAGCCCGGTCTCAAGCTTCACCCGCGCGAGGAACGCAGCGCCGTTGGTGGCGCGCCGGCACGCCTCGGTGGCCACCGCGCGCAGCGCGCGGACCGGGCGACGGTCGAGCCGCTCCGCGCAGATGGAAATGGCGGCGATCGCCCGGTCCATCGCCGACGGACACAGACAGCCGGTGTGGTGCAGTCCCTCGCCGAGGCGGACCGTCCGGCTGAAGCTGTCCAGCACGCGGAATCCGTCGGCCGAGGGGGCGCCGACCAGCATGCGGCAATTGTTGGTGCCAAGGTCGAGGGCGGCGAACGCGGGCGCGGGCGGCCGGTCCCCCCGCGCGAACGGGCGGACAGGGTCAGCCGTCGGCAGGGGCGCCACCTCGTCCATCATTCTGTCATTGTCGCCTTTGCGCGCCGCAGCAAGCAAGCAAGGAAGCATGCCTCGCCGCGTTTTCATCCGGCGGCGGCGTTGGGGCCGACGTCGGTGCCGGAACTGCCGGCCCCTTGGTGTCGAAATATCCGCCGTGCAGATAGGCGGGCGGCGGCTCCGTTCGCTTGTCGGCAAGATCCACCGCGGAGGGCGCGGCGCACGCGGAGATAAGCAATTCCTCCTCTGCATCGGACGCCTCGAGAACGGCCTGCCAGGTGCCGGGCTGGGTGACGCCCGGCAACAGACCTCCGAGGGGCGTGCCGCGGCACAGCCGCCCCTTCAGCCCGCCCCAAGGCCACCGCACCGTTCGACGGTCCATAGGGTCCTTGTCGTGATTTGCGCTTTTGGTCACCGCCGGCGCGCACTGCGTCATGGCCAGGATCGACCCCATAAGCGTCGGGATAACGGCATGGAGGGAAAGACTCTCCCCCTTCCCTTGAGGGCTTGGGCCGCGAAGCGGACCAAGGTTGGGGGGAGGGGTTGGTGCCAGGGTCGCACCGAAGCCTCCTGCGCGCCGAATCCCCACCCTTACACCCATCGGGCCGCCCGCTGCTTGCGGCGCAGTCACCGCCGCCCCGATCCCCGCGCCGCTCGACGCGCCACAGGGGTTTTCCACCGTGGCATCAATTCCAGCTTCCCCGCCCGCCATCGCACGAAGCCGCGCCGCCCCCAACCCAGCGTCAACAGCGGCGGCTTCCTCCGACCGATCCATCGAGCAGGTTCGGCCACCGACCGAGGCTCCATAGGGTCCTTGTCGTGATTTCGCGATTCGAGCCTCCCGACGCTCCGCCAGCGCCTCCCGCTTGGCCAGCCGCGCCCCGGCGATCGCCGCCCGCCACGGTGCCAGCACCTCCCGCTCCGCCTCAAGCTCCGCCGCCCGCCCCCGCAGCGCCGGACGCGACCTTGCCATCGACGACCCCCCGAGGCCCCGCCCCCCGCTCCATAGGGTCTTTGTCGTGATTTCCGATTTGAGGGCGTTCGAGTCGTGCACCGGCGGCATGAAGTCGGGCGGCGTCGTCGCCAGCCGCGCCGTCAGCGCAGGCGGCAGATAGGCCCGGACCAGCTTGGCGGCAGAGAACAGCCGCATGTGACAAGCGAGCACCCGGAAGTACCGGTGCCGCACCCAATTTGCCGCGGCATATGTCCCGCCCGTCGCGTGGGCGGTGGCCAGCCTCACCAACCCTTTCGCCGTGCGCGGGCCGGTGCTCGTCCCGCCATGAGGAGCCTGCTCGCGCGCCAAGTTGGGATTGCCCCAAGGTCTGCCGCTGTCCGACGTGCCGGCCCCTCCGGCAGGTTCCGGCCCGGCGGCAGCGTCGCACACCGTCACCCGATCAACTCCGGCGCCGCGCTAACCGCCACGCCGTCCCCCATACGCGGACGCACGACATCGAGCGTCCAGCCAGGCCCCTGGTCCAGCCGCGTGACCACCCCAAGGGTCGCATCGGCGTCCGCCCGAGGATGCGGCGGACCTGAGTTCACCGTCATGGCCGGTAGATCTTGCGCCTCTAGAGCCTGCCACCGGGCTTGTCCCGGTGGGGCGCTTGTCCCGGGGGTTGTTCCGGCCATCCCCGCGGCCGCCGGCCCATCCGTCAACCCACCCGCACCCGCACGCCCACCCGACGCCATCGCGTCGTCCGGACCAGTTGCCATCATCACGTCCGGACTCGCTTTTATCGTCATGGTCGGGCTTGTCCCGGCCATCCCCACCGGCACCGGCCCATCCGTCAACCCACCGTCCCCGCCACCCGACTCCCCCACGTCCTCCCGTCGTAAACCCGCGCCTCCCCACCCCGCGGCGAGCGCCGCCACGTCGATCCCATCCGCCAGCACGGTGCCGAAGAACGGCACCGGCTTCTGCTGGTGCCGCGCCAGCAGGCGCTCCAGCCCCGCGACCGAGTTCGCCAGACCGTACCCAGTCCGCCGCAGCCGGCAGATCTGGTCCACCGTCAGCCCCGGCGTGTTCACCCGGGCGAAGCTGTCGTCCGTCGCCTCCCGCACAATGAGGATCTGCGCGGCGATCCGCGCCTGCGGCGCGTCGGCGGGCATCAGCCCGGCGATCTCCTGCACCAGCCGCGCGGCGCGTTCCTGCCGCCAGGCTTGGGAGGCGTCAGGCGGGGGTGGGGGGATCGAGGCGAACGCAGCCGCCAGCAGGTCGGCGCTGAGGTGATAGGGCGGCATCATCTCGCGGATGACTTCGGGGGTAATCCCGTTGGTGGGCGGTGTCATGCTGGGCGTCTCCGGGTGCAATTGCTTGACTCGGACTGTCATATATACTAACAAATGGAGAAATACCAGGGATCATTCACCCGAGCCATCATTCCCTGCCGTTTGGGCGAAAATCTGCTGGAAGCTTCATTTGCGAGACCCGCTAACGGAAGGGAGTGGGTCGGTTGGGGTGGGTGCAGCCGGTCGGATGGGCGGTTCAGGCCTGGCGCCTGGGCTTGGGCCGGTTCGGGTGGCTTGCAGCCCGTCTGCTTTTGGCCGAAGGGCTGAAAAGCGGACATAGCTCGGGCGGCACAGTCTGGCCGGGAGCGGAACAGCCGCTTCGGAATGCGTGGCGGCAACAAACGGACATTCGTTCGAAAGGATTGCGAACCGCGGCCGTCAACCCAAAGGAGGCATTACACGGGAGGACATTCCTGCCACGGAAAGGAATAAAAATGGGGAATGCCGTTTACGGAAAGCGAATATCGGTTACTCCGACCGCGAACTACTCGGCCGGGCGCGGTAATTCGGATGCCCCTCGGTTTGCTCGCCCCGCACACCAGCCCAAAAATGCCCGGCGTAGTGTCGGTACACCCCGGCGGTGTCTCCCGGATCATAAGCGTGGCCGTCCACGAGGCTGAGCAAGATGTGGATCAACTCAGAATTGTCCTGATAGAATCCCTCGATCTCCTTGTCGGTCAGATCGGCGCTATGCGGCGCTACAGGAGTCGTCTGCCGATGCGCCAGGCGCATATTCCGCAAGTTCCTGAGCCTCTGAAGTACATCGACGTCAGACCCTCCCTGATCATACTTGGCTACCAGAGTGAGGACCTCGGCTGCCTTCTTATCGAGGTCAACGCGCAACTGTGGCTCAACACCACTGATACCCATCTTGTCAGCACGCTCCTTCGTGAGCGCGGCCATCACGTCTAGGTTGCGGATATCGTCTGCGATTGCCTGCATGCCGACGGCGCGACTGTCCTTGTCCCACAGTCGCACCATCGCCAGCACCATCTCACGGCGCAGCGCCATCAGGACGACGTTAAATGCCCGCGTGGCGTATGATGTGCCCATCCGACCATGCAGGTCGGTGTCGTATGCACCGGGTTTCCACACTTCATGGAACGTGACGGCGAGGTCAAACTCCTCCTGGGCTGCGCGAATTTTTTGTCGCAGTTCCTGGATGATCTGGTGACTGCTTTTCATGTTGATCCAATCAGTCGGCCGCTTCTTGTCCTCGGGCCTTCTCGGCCCCGTACGCTTTCATCGCGGCTTGGCGCCGTTCCTCGCTCTTGGCGACGAAATTTCGACCGAACTCCAACTGATCGTCGCCTAACGGCGCATCGTTGATCATCTGCATCGCCGCCTTCACCTGATTACCTACCCCAGCAAACGAAAGATCATTCTGCTTGCCGCGCCGAAAAACCTGCTGCAGGAGCCGCGCGCTTTCCGGTCCAATGTCATGGTCCGTCAAGGTACGTTTGAATAGCCACAAAATGACGTCGATCACCTGCAAGCCAGGACTTGGCTGATTCGTCACCATCCGTAATACGCTGCCGGGCACCCGCCGCATGGACATCGGAGGGTCTCCAGGCCAATGCAACACCTGATCTGATGCATTCGTGACGATCTCATGATGATAGCGGAGCGTCTCCTCGAGCTCCATTTGCCGATCATGGACGATCTCGCGAACCGGGCTCTTCCATGTGTTCGACGCTTCATCGATGCCGATCACAAGCGCACTGAAGGCGACGTGGTTCGGCGAGTGTGAGAAGCGCAGAGCCTTGTTCTTGGTATGGAAGGAGAAGTTTTCTGGATTCTCAATTGCCCACTGCATCGCCTCGCTCACGATCTGCTGCGAACGCGCATCCGGAAGGTTGTGCGCGCGCGCGAGCATAGCCTTTGCGCCTTCAATAAACCGCGCAAGCGATGTCCCTTCCTTCTTTGCCGTGAGACAATCCCATACAGTGTGCGCGATATCATCGGTCAGGACGTAGGTCGCGACCTTGAATACGAGGAGCAACCTCAGATGCCTGATGCTATAGGCCTGCCACGGGACCGCGAGGTTCTCCCCACTATCGAAGTAGGTATCGATGACCTTGGTGGCGCCGAGGTACCGCTTTTCTAGCCGAGACAGGAAGAACCGCGCCTGTGCGACCTTCGCGAGTTTCAGGAGGTCGCCCGCGATCTCCTCGACCTTGGCAATACCCATCTCATTGGCATGCAGTTCCTGTACGCCCGCCTTCTTCGCGATTGCAGTCACTGCCGCCTTCTGGACCGCATCAAAGTTGGCGCGTGTCATCATCGCCGCTGTGATAAATAGCGGCTGATCGAGGTCGAAGATCCGGTTGCCTGTGTTGCCGGTTTCGTCGACGTAGGCGTACATGGTCCTCTGCCCGTGAAAAATGGGCGTACCTTATGATGCACGCCGATGCCGACGTCAATGGGCAATTTGATCCATTCGTGTGATCGGTGTGTCAATAAGGAATCCCCGCTGGAGCGGGCTTCATTCTTCATGATGATCGTGAGTTACCAGCGGGTGGTCCGCGCAGCTCGCTGCAATCGACCTTCCAGCCGTGGCCACTTCCCATACATGACTGCTGAAGGCGCGTTGCCGGCGCTTATGTCCGGTTTCTGGAAATCAACCGCCTCGCCTGAACGACGAATGTGGGCGCATAGGCGCCGAACGGAGATTGGCAGCTTTTGGGCTTGTGTGGGTTCGGCGCGCGCCGCTTTTGCCGACGGATACGCCAGGCTGGCGACCTCGCCGGTTCCGGCCCTTGACCCGCCCCTTGACCCACCCCCTTGGGCCGGCCCACGTCCGCTGGAGCATGGAAGCCACCGATGTCGTAATCCTGGGCGCCGGCGCCGCCGGCCTGATGTGCGCACTCACCGCCGGCCGGCACGGGCGGAGCGTGGTGGTGTTAGACCATGCGCGCCAGGCCGGCGAGAAGATCCTGATTTCCGGCGGCGGGCGCTGCAACTTCACCAATTTGCACTGCGGCCCGGAGCGGTTCCTGTCAGCCAATCAGCACTTCTGCCGCTCCGCGCTCGCACGCTACACTCCGCGCGACTTCGTCGACATGGTAGAGCGGCATCGTATCGCCTGGCACGAAAAGACGCGGGGGCAATTGTTCTGCGACGGCTCGGCGCGGGAGATCGTGGCGATGCTGCTGGCGGAATGTGCCGCCGCCGGCGTGGACATCCGGCTGCAGCAGCGGATCGGCGAGGTGTCGCGCGCCGACCGATTTCGGGTGGAAACCGATGCCGGTCCGATCGAGGCCGCCTCCCTGGTGCTGGCGACCGGCGGCCTATCGATCCCGAAACTCGGCGCCACCGGATTGTCCCATGACCTGGCGCAGCGCTTCGGCTTGAAACTGACCGGCATCCGCCCGGGGCTGGTGCCGTTGCTGCTCGGGGGCGCGGAGCTCTCCCGGATGGCGGGCCTGGCCGGGGTGTCGGCCCGCGTCGGTGCAAGCTGCGGCAAGATGCGGTTCGACGAAGGTATGGTGGTCACGCATCGCGGCTTGTCGGGCCCCGCAATCCTGCAGATTTCCTCGGTCTGGCGCGAGGGCGAGGCGGTGCACATCGATCTGTTGCCGCAGGCAGCAGCAGGGTTCCTGCAGGCGCGCAAAAGGCAGCGTCCGAAAGCGGGACTGCGCGGTGTGCTGGGCGACATGCTGCCGCAACGCCTGGCCGATGTCTTCCTGCCGCCCAACGCTGCGGCCCGCCCGATCGGCGAGGTGCCGGATCGCGATCTCGCCAATCTGGAAACGGCCTTGCGCGGCTGGCAGGTTTGCCCGACCGGTACGGAAGGATATGCCAAGGCCGAGGTAACGCTGGGCGGCGTTGCCACCACGGCGCTGTCGCAACGAACCATGCAGTCCAACGCGGTGCCGGGCCTGTTCGTGATCGGCGAGGCGGTGGACGTAACCGGCTGGCTGGGCGGCTACAATTTCCAATGGGCCTGGGCGAGCGCCTTCGTTGCGGGCGAGGTCGCGTGATGATGCCGATGGCCGGTCGGCCGCTCGCCCCGGCTAATGGAACCGCGGCATCACCTTCCGGCACAGCAGCCGCAGCGCGCTCTTCACCTGGGCGTGCGGGATCAACCCGCCGCAGTTCAGCTCCATCAGCACGCCGTCCAGACCGAGCTGCGCCTGCAGCCCATGCAGCTTGTCGCTGACCGCCTCGGGTGAGCCGACCAGCACCGTGCCGGCCAGCGCGTCGTCGTAGCTCATCGCCAGCAGGCGCTCCGCGGTCGCGGCGCGGCGCTCCGCCCCGTCGACCCCGGCGCGCCTGGAACTGTCCGCAAGCAGCCGCGCCTGCTGGCGGAAGAAGTGCATGAAGCTGGTTTCCGCCTCCGCCCGGGCGCGCTTGTCGGTGGCCGCGATGTAGGCGGGCACGCGCAGGAACACGTCGCCCGCGCCCTGGTGTCCGGCCTGCGTGTAGGCGGTGCGATAGGCGGTGACGAGCGGCGCGATCTCCTCGGCGGTTTCGTAACGTACCGCAACAAAGATGGGCTTGCCCTGCTTACCGATCGAAACGAAGGTGTCGGGACTGGTCGCGGCGACGCGAATCGGCGGCATGGGAGACTGGAAGGGCCGCGGCGTGACCCGCACGTTCTCGAAGCGATGAAACCGGCCGTGGTAGGAGAGGCTGTCCTGCGTCCAGGCGAGCTGCACGATGTCGAGCACTTCAGCGAAGCGGTCGCGGCTTTCGGCATAGGGCACGCCGTAGGCTTCGTAGGTCGCGGCGACGCCGCTGCGCCCGACGCCGAAGATCAGCCGCCCCTGGCTGAGCTGATCGACGGTTGCCGCCTCCTCGGCCAGGCGCAGCGGATGGCACAGCGGCAGCACCTGCACGGCGATGCCGATCTTCATGCGCCGGGTGCGCGCGGCGATCGCGCTGGCGACGCAGAGCGGTGCCGACAGCACGGCGCGCGCCGGATCGAAATGCAGCTCGGCCAGCCAGATCGCATCGAGGCCCCAGCGTTCGGCGCCGTCCACCAGCTCGAACGCCTGGTCGAAGGCGGCGGCGTCGGGGCGCCCGGCGACCGAGGGGAACTCGTGGAAGATGCCGAACTCCATGCGGTTCCCTTTCGGACGATCCTGTGGCCTGCGCGCAAGCCCAAGCGGGCAAGTCCCCCCTGGGCAAGTCCCCCTGGGCAGGTCTATGGCGACGAGTCTATGACGGCACCGGGCCGGCGTCACGCACGCGGCGCACATTGCGCGGATTTTGCCGCTGTGCCGCCGTGATGGGCGGCCAGCGCGGCGCGGGGCGAGACACGCCGAAGGAGCGGAGGCGCACGCCGCAGCAGCGCTGGGTGGGCGCTTCTCGCGCGCTGGGCGTGGCCATCGCCCTGCTGCTGACCGTCGCTCCCGCGCGCGGCCAGTCCTTGCCGACGTTCAGCACGCGCGAACTGCTGGACGCGCATAATTCCGCCCGCGCGCATGTCGGGTCGCCACCGCTGATGTGGTCCAGTGCGCTCGCCAGCCACGCCAGGCGATGGGCCGATCAACTGCTCGCGACGCACACTTTCGCGCAGCAACCGGATGATCCGCATGGCGAAAACCTGTTCATCATGTCAGGCGGTACCGTGACCCCGGCCGAGGTGGTGCAGACCTGGGTCGCGGAGCGGGGCGACTATGACCCCGACACCAACGTTTGTGCCGGCGTCTGCCGGCATTACACGCAGGTGGTCTGGCGCACGACGCGCGCCGTGGGCTGCGGCATGGCATTCGACGGCAATCGCCAAGTCTGGGTCTGCGAATACGACCCGCCGGGGAATGTCGCTGGCGCCCGGCCATATTAGGCAACCGTCCGGAACTTTGGATGGCCCTCAGGACAGCAAGGTTCACCACAGAGACACAGAGACACAGAGTAAGCGAACGGATTGCGCTTCGCGCGAAGCCCATCGATCTCCTTCTCGGTGTCTCTGTGCCTCTGTGGTGAATCTTGCTTGCCGAAAGTTCGAGCACCTGGGTCGCATTACAACGCTGCTCCGACCGCCACACCAGACCCAGGTTGCCAATCGCGCGCCGTGGGCTACCATCATCGCCGAGCGACAGAACAATCCCCCGCGGGAGGGCGTGCGATGATCACGAAATTCGACAGCCTGTATGCCGGCCACGTCGATCTGACCAACGTGGGTTACGGCGGCACGCCGATCAACGACCGGCGCTACGACAACGCGCACCTCGCCACCGCGCTGAGCAAGGCGCAGGCGATGGCGCAGCTCATGGACCGCATGGGCTACAACGCGTTCTGGATGGCCGAGCATCATTTCCAGCGCGAGGGTACCGAGTGCATCCCGAACGTGCTGCTGATGGCGCTGCACCTGACGCATGTGACGCGCAACCTCAAGATCGGCTGCGGATTCAATATTGCGCCGATGTGGCATCCGCTGCGGCTGGCGGAAGACTACGCGATGGCCGACATCCTGAGCGGTGGGCGCGTCGTGTTTGGCCTCGGCCGCGGCTACCACACGCGCGAGGTCGAAACGTTCGGCTCGCCGCTGATCGATCAGGACGCCAACCGCGAGCTGTTCGAGGAACAGGTCGACATCATCTTCACGGCGTTCAACGAGGAGCAGTTCAGCCATAAGGGCAAGCACTACACGCTGCCGGCCGAGGTGCCGTATCGCGGCTACGCGCTGAAGGAGCTGACACTCGTTCCGCGACCGTTGCGCCTGCCGGTGGAGACCTGGCAGCCGATCCAGGGCGGCACCGCGCGCGGACTGGAGTTCATGGCCAAGCACGGCATTCAGGGCATGGTCGGCGGCGGCTCGGCCGAGGGCGGGGCGATGCACAAGGTGGTGCTGGCCTGGCAGGAGGCGCACGCCAAGCTCGGCAAGCACATCGAGCTGGGCGAGCGGCTGTGCTTCGGCTTCCACTTCTACATGGCCGACTCGCGCGAGGCGGGCATTCGCAAGGCGGCGAAATATTACGAAGAGAATATGAAGATGTTCGGCGAGCTGCGTCTGGTGCGCGCGCTGAGCGACGAGCAGATCGAGATCATGCGCGATCCGGCCCGCGCGCCGCACGCCGGGCTGCCGCGGATCGAGGACGCGATCAACGCCGGTGGGTTCCTGTGCGGCTCGCCGGCGCAGATGATCGATCACCTGAAGGCGCTGGAGGCGAAGTATCCTGCGCTGGACCGGATTTCCGTCAGTCTGTCGGTCGGTGTGCCGGCGTCCGAGGCGCTGGAGCAGTTGGAACGTTTCGCCACCGAAGTCATGCCGGCATTCAAGGGCGCCAAGGTGCGCCAGCCAGAATTGGCGAAGTAGATGCAACTGACTCTCCCCCTCCCCTTGAGGGAGGGGGCGGGGGGAGGGGTTGGTGCCAGCGTCGCACCAAAGCGTCGTGCCCGAGGAACCCCTCCCCCCGCCCCCCTCCCTCAAGGGGAGGGGGAGAGTCTGGACGGAGCTCTCCATCGATGCCCCTGAAACGCATGGTGCTGCAGATCGGCATGGGCACCGACATCCGTGGCGCCGATTACACCAAGGCCGCGGTCCGGGCGCTGCGCGATGCGCTGTGGCACAATTCCTTGAGTGTCGCCGACGCGCTCGGCCAGCACGTCGATTCGATGCAGGTCGAGATCACCATCGGCGTGCCGCACCCGGAACGTGTCGACAAGGCGGCGGTGCTTGCGATCCTGCCGCACGGCACCGGAACGGTGACCGTGGTTGAGGGCGGGCTGGAAATCCCCAACGACGCCGGCACGAATTACACCGTGATCGCCCATGCAGCGGCGGTCGTGCGACTGGACCTGCCATGACAGGCGCCATGCGACCTACCGCCATGCAACCGACCGTCCCGAAATCCAAACGTATCATCCTGGAGCTCGGCAGCGGCAACGACCTGCACGGCGGCGACTACACCAAGGCGGCGATCCGCGCGGTGCAGGACGCGATCCGCCACAGCTCGCTGAGCATCATCCGCTCGCTCGGCCTCGACTCGCGCAGGATGCTGGTCAAAGTCACCATCGGCGTTCAGCGTCCCGACAAGGTCGATGCCGAAGCGGTACGGGCAGCTCTGCCGCACGGGCAGGTGAGCGTGCTCGTGGTGAAAGGCGGCCTCGACGTGCCCGACGACACATCCGGCGACATCGCGGTGATCGCCAGCGCCGCGGTGGCGGTGCGACTGGACCTGCCGCAGCCACGCGGCTGAGGCGCAACCGGAGGGAGGACTGCAATGCCAAGCGGAACATACGAGTTCAGCACGGAAGACTTCGAATATCTGCGCCACGGCGATCGCGGACTTAAGCTGCGCGTGTTTCGCCCGCGCGGCGACGGACCGTTCCCGGCCGTTATCGATATTCATGGCGGCGCCTGGTGCAACGGCGACCTGAATGAATGCAAGGCGCGCGACGAGGTGCTGGCGGCGTCCGGCCTGGTCGCCATCGCGCTGGATTTCCGCCACGCCGGCGATGGCTATCCGACCTCGCTGATCGACATCAACTACGCGATCCGCTGGGTGAAGGCGAACGGGCCAAAACTGGGCGTGCGCGCGGACCGGATCGGGCTGTCCGGGCAATCGAGCGGCGGCCATCTGGCGATGCTGGCGGCGATGCGGCCGCGCGATCCTCGTTACGTCTCCGTAGCACTTCCCGCAGGCTCGCCCACGGTCGATGCGACGGTGCAATGCGTCGCGATGACCTGGCCGGTGATCAACCCGCTGTCACGCTATCGCCATGCGCGCCGCGCCCGCGACACCGCCAGCCCGCCGGCCTGGGTCGGCAACATCCCCGAGCGGCACGACACCTACTGGAAGACCGAGGCCAACATGGCCGAGGGCAACCCGGTGCTCGCGCTGGAACGTGGCGAGAAGGTGCAGACGCCGCCTGCGCTATGGGTGCAGGGCAAGCCCGACATCGTGCACGACTACCGCGATCCGGAGTCGCCGATCGACGGCAACGAGCCGGAACGTTTCGTCGCCGACTACCGCAAGGCGGGCGGGTCGATCGAGCTGCTGTATATCGACTACGCGACGCGCGCCGGCAACGCCTCGCACGATCCGGTAACGGCGTTCTTGCACAAGCAGTTGGCCTGAAGCCGGGCAGACAACGTGAAGCCACGCTGTTGGCGTGAAGCTGAGCAGATGACGTGAAGGGGGCGTGATGTCCGATTCAACCGACGTGTTCGAGATCATGCACACGACGCGCGCGATGCGTCGGTTAAAGCCGGATCCCGTGCCCGACGACCTGATCCGCAAGATCCTGGAAGCCGGCATCTGCGCCGCCAATGGCGGGAACACGCAGCGCTGGCGCTTCCTGGTGATCAAGGATCCGAAGATCAAGAAAGCCGTGCAGGTCTTCTACAAGCGCGCGTTCGACGAGGTGATCGGCCCGCGCTATGCCACGAGCGCACCGCCGCCGGGGGTGACGCCGGAACGCTACAAGCGTCAGCACGCGGCGGTGGAATACCTGACCGAGCACTATCACCAAGCACCCGTCTGGATCGTTGCCTGCATCGAGGACACGGCGCCGCCCAATCGTTGGGCCGGCGCCTCGATCTATCCGGCGGTGCAGAACATGCTGCTGGCGGCGCGCGCGCTGGGTCTCGGTTCAACGCTGACCACGCGGCACCTGCTATACGAGAAGGAGGCCGAGGCGGCGCTGGGCCTGCCGGAGGGCGTACACTCCTACGCCATCCTGCCGATCGGCTACCCGATGGGTCGTTTCGGCCCCGTGGGCCGCGGCGTACTGGACGCGTTCGTGTATCAGGACCAATGGGGCAAGCCCTACGCCGGGTTGTAGCGCGGGGAGGCGGTCATGGCGCGAATTCCGGCGATCACCGGCAAGGTGGATGTTGCGACTGCGGATCAGCACGTCGTCGATCAGGTGCTGGAGGTGTTCGGCCGTGTGCGCGGCCCGTTCAGCATCCTGCTGCACAGCCCGAAGCTGGCGGAGCGGCTGCTGCCGCTGGTCACGTTCAACCGCAATGACAGTATCGTGGAGCCGCAGTTGCGCTCGATCGCCGCGCTGACCGCGGCGCGCGAACGACAGGCTGCCTATGTCTGGGCGGCGCAGGTCGATGTGGCGCGGCGTGTCGGCCTGCGCGAGGCAGTGATCGATCTGCTGCGCGAGAAAGGCGATCCGGCGGGGTTGCCGATCGATGAGCGCGACGTGGTGGTCTACACGCGCCAGCTCATGCGCACCAACCGGGTGGAGCAGGCGGTGTTCGACGCACTGCACGCCAGCCACGGCGCGCAGTGGCTGGTCGAGCTGACGGCGGCGGCGAATTTCTTCGCCTTCCTGTCCGGCATGGTAAACGCGTTCGAGGTGCCGGCGCCGCCCGACGGCGATTGTCTGCCGGCGCCGCCGGACGGGGACCGACTGCAGGCGTAACGTTACGGCCGCGTCAGCCGACGCCCCCGCTGCGTCAGCCGACACCCTCGACGATGCGGATGTCCCGCTCTGCCCCGTTGCCCAATGCATCGAGCGCGGCCTTGTAGCCGGGACTGTCGTGCGTGGCCGTCGCCGCCGCCACGCTGTCGAATTCGATCAACACGGTGCGCTGGTCGAGCCCCGCCTCGTAGGTCTTCGCCGGAGTTCCGCGGGCCAGGAAGCGGCCACCGCCGGCGGTGATCGCCGGCCCGGCAAGCTTGGCGTACTCGGCCAATGCGGTCGGGTTGGAAATGGAACGATAGCTGCTGATCCAGTATGCCTTGGGCATGGTTTCCTCCTGGTGGTCAGGGTTGACGGATAGAGATTACCTGAAGATGAGGCTGGCGGCCCTGTGGCCGCCCTACTTGTCGCCCATTGGCTGCACACGGCCGCCGTCGCCGACCTCGTCGGGCAGATTGATCGCCACACGTTGGCCGACCGTCGCGCCCTCGGCCAGCGCGGCGTTGATTCCGTCGGTGCTCGCCACCTTCACCGGCTGCAGGTGCACCGTCTTGTCGCCACGCAGATCGGCGATGAAAGTGCGTGTGCCGCGCACGATCAACCCGGCCACCGGTACCTCCGGACGGCTGTCGATCGGGATGTGCAACGTCACATAGGCGAAGCTGCCGGGCACCAGAAAGTGGTCGCGGTTGTCGACGTCCAGCTCGACGAACAGCGTGCGGGTGCGCGGATCCAGCGCGTCGGAGGTGCGGGCAATCCGCGCCTGCACCTTGCGATCGGCGTTGGCGCCGTCGGCCACGTCGGCGCTGTCGCCGACATGCACGAACGGCACATCACGCTGTTCCACATGCACATCGACCCGCAGCTTGCTCCCGTCGGCGATCGTCACCACCGGCTGGTTGCTGGTCATGTTGGTGGCGGAGTTCTGCACCAGCGTCCCGATATCCACGAAACGCGCGGTGACCACGCCGTCGAACGGCGCATGAATCTGCTCATAGGATTTCAGCGTGGCAAGCTGTGCCACGCTGGCGGTCGCCATCGAGAAGTCGGTCTCCGCCTGGTCGGCCGCCTGGCGCGAGGTCCAGCCGTGCGCCACAAGGTCCTTCGCCCGCTGCCAGTTGCGCTGCTTGTTTTGCATGTCGCGCACCGCGCTTTCGTATTGCTGGTCGGTCTCCACCGAGGCAACGGTCGCCAACAGTTGATCGGCCTTCACCGCATCGCCGCGATCCACCGCGATCATCGTTACGAAGCCGCTCGTCTTGCTGTACAGCGTCACCGCCTGATAGGGCCGCGTGTCGGCCAGCAACTGGATCAGCCGCTCCTTCGGCCCCTGGGTCACCGTCGCCACCTGCACCACCGGCCCGCGCGCCACGACCTCGGCCAGCGCCTCGCGTGAGGCCGACAGCGCGTCGTCCTTGTCGTGCCACATGCGCAACCCGGCCAGCGTCGCGACGCAAATCAACACCACACCCGCGACATACAGCAGGAAGCTTGCGAAACGACTTCGTCTAGCCATGCAGTGGGTCTCCAGGCGACGGTTCCCCGCCATCTGCCGTGCCGGCCGCTTCGGCAGCGAAGCGCGTGTCGAGCATATGCAGGGTGGGCGGCTTGCGCCGCAACAGAGTATAGAAAATCGGCACGATGAACAGCGTGGCGAATGTCGCCATGATCAGCCCACCGATCACCGCGCGGCCCAGCGGCGCGTTCTGCTCGCCCGCCTCGCCCAGGCCGAGCGCCATCGGGATCATGCCGATGATCATCGCCAGCGCCGTCATCAGCACCGGACGCAGCCGGATCGTTCCGGCACCAAGTACGGCCTCGGTCACCGTCATCACGCGGCGCGCACCCGGATCATCCCCGCCGCGCGGCTCCGACCCATGCGTACGGCGCGCGCGCAAATCGTTGGCGAAGCTGACCACCAGGATCGAGTTCGACACCGAAATGCCGACCGTCATGATCGACCCCATCAGTGATTCGACGTTGATCGTCGTGCCGCTCAGCGCTAGCATCCAAATGATCCCCATCAGCCCGCCGGGCACCGCCATCATGATGATGAACGGATCGGCCCATGACTGGAACAGGATCACCAGCAGCGCGTAGACCAGGATCACCGCCAGGATCATGCCCAGCGCCAGGCTGCGGAATGACGCGAGCATGACTTCGTTCTGGCCGCGGATGTCGATATGCGTGGTGATCGGCAGGCCTTTGCTGATGTCGTTGATCGCCGCCTGGATGTCGGCGGCGGTCGAGCCAAGATCGCGTCCGTCCACGTTGGCGGCGATGTCGAGCTCGCGCTGCACCGTGTAATGGTTCACCGATTCCAGGCTAGAGCGCGGATACACCGTCGCCAGATCGCCCAGCCGCATCACCGTTGCCGCCGGCAGCGCGGCCGGGTCCGCCGTCGCCAGCGGGCCGGGTGCACTCACCGCCGTATTCATCAGGTCGTCCACCGATTTGATCTGCTCGATCGGTGTCTGCACGGCGACCGAGTAGTTCACGTTGTTCTGCGGATTGAGGAAGAAGTTCGGTGACACCAGCACCGAGGACGACAACGAGGCCAGCATGTTGTTGGCGACGTCGCGCTGCGAGACGAGCAGCTTCGCCGCGCGCAGCCGGTCGACGTCAATCTGCAACCCCGGATAGTTCAGCACCTGCACCAGATGCGGATCGGCCACGCCGGGGATCAGCTTCATCCGTTGCAGCAGACGCTGCGCCAGGACGTAGGAGCGGTCGAAGTTTACATCCTGGATCTGCACGTCGATCGGCGCCGGCAGGCCGAAGTTCAGCACCTGGCTGACGATATCCGCGGTCTGGAAGTAAAACAGGCTGCCTGGGAACCTGGGCGGCAGCTCGGCGCGGATGGCGCGAATGTAGCCGATCGTCGGGTGATGCTCGGGCTTCAGCGAGATCAGCAGCTCCGCGTCCATCTCGCCGACATTGTCGCTCGGCACGAAGGCCAGGTTGAACGAGGACGGCACGCCCACCGTGTCGTTGATGGTGTCCAGCTCCGCGGCCGGAATGATCCGCCTGATCGCGTCCTCTACGGCCAACACCTGGCGCTCGGTGTCCTCGATGCGGGTGCCCGGCGGCGCGCGGTGGTGCAGTTTGATCAGCCCGACATCGGCGCTGGGGAAGAAGTCCAACCCGATCGTTCCGGCCACGCCGCCGGTCACCACCAGCA
Source organism: Acetobacteraceae bacterium (assembly GCA_003151425.1). Classification (GTDB taxonomy): domain Bacteria; phylum Pseudomonadota; class Alphaproteobacteria; order Acetobacterales; family Acetobacteraceae; genus Palsa-883. The sequence goes on along the minus strand of PLXO01000163.1, from coordinate 17,577 downwards.
ACACGCCGAAACAGATCAGCACGAAGCCGCGGTGCCGCAGCGTGCCTTCCAGCAGCCAGCCATAACCGCCGCGGAACCGCTCGAAGCCGCGGTCGAACAGGCCGAACAAGCCCTTCGGCGGCGCATGATGGTCGCTGCCGGACGCCAGCAGGAACCTTGCAAAACTCGGCACCACGGTGAAGCTGAGCGCGTAGGACGCCAGCATGCAGAACACCACCGTCGCGGCCAGTGGGATGAACAGGTAGCGCGCCACGCCGAACAGCATCACCACCGGAAAGAACACGATGCAGATCGCCAGCGTGGCAACGGTCAGCGGCTGGATCACCTCGGCAGATCCCTCCAGGATCGCCACCGTCAGCGGTTTGCCGTGCGACAGGTTGCGATGGATGTTCTCGATCGTCACGGTGGCGTTGTCGACCAGCAGGCCGATCGCCAGCGCCAGGCCGCCCAGCGTCATCAGGTTGATGCTGTTGCCGGTCAGGAACAATCCGATGATGCCCGCGAAGATCGACAGCGGGATCGATGTCGCAACGATCACCGTGTTGCGCCAGCTTCCCAGGAACACCAGGATGAGCGCGGAGACCAGGATCGAGGAGATGATCGCCTCGCGGACCACGTTCTCCACCGCGGCGCGGACGAACACCGACTGGTCGAAATCGAGCTTCAGCTCCAGCCCGCCCGGCGCCGCCGCCTGGATTTCCGGCAGCGCGGCGCGGGCCGCATCCACCACGGCCAGCGTCGAGGCGTCGGCGTGCTTGAGGATCGCGAGATAGACCGCCCGCTTGCCGTTGACATGGACGATGTTGGCCTGCGTCGCGAAGCTGTCGCTGACATGGCCGACATCGCCGATGGTGACCGTGGCGCCGTTGAACACGCCGATGGGCAGCGCGTTGAAGCGGTCCACCGTTGCGGGGCTGGAATTGAGCTGCACGTTGTAGGTGCGCCCGCCGATCCGCGCGGTGCCGGCGGGCACGATCACGTTCGATGTCTGCAGCGCGTTCACCACGTCGTTCAGCGAAAAGCCCTTGGCAACCAGCAGCGCCGGATCGACATCGACATTGATCTGCCGCGACTTGCCGCCGAACGGTCCCGGCGTGGACAGGCCGGGGATGGTGAACAACTTCACCCGGATGAAGTTCAGGCTGTAGTCGTAGATCTGCTGCTCGGTCAGCGTCTTCGACGACAACGTCATCTGCACGACCGGCACGTTCGAGGCGTTGAACTGGATCACCCCCGGCGGCTGCATCCCCGGCGGCGCGCTGCGCAGGATCGAGTTGTTAACTGACGAGATCTGCGCGATCGCACCACCGATGTCGGTTCCTTGCTGGAAATACACCTTCAGGATGCCGATGCCCGGGATCGATTGCGATTCGATGCGGGAGATGCCGTTGACGGTGGTGGAATACGCGCGCTCGCTGATGAAGACGACGCGGCGCTCCATGTCCTCGGTGGTCAGACCGGGATAGTTCCAAACCACCAGCACGACGGGGATGTCGATGACCGGGAAGATGTCGACGATCATCCGCGTGATCGACAGCGCGCCTAGCAGGATGATCAGCATCGCGGCAATCGCGGACGTGTAAGGCCGGCGCAAGGCGAGGCGCACCAGACCGATCATGCAAAGCTCCCCCGAACGGCTCGACGCCCTTCCCGGCGGAATTATCGCCGCGGTCACGCCCAACGGCAATCACCCCCGCGCGAAGCAAGCCCCCAGGAGCAGCAATTCTCATTTTGGCCCATCTGGTTGNNGTCCGGCCATGACGATGACAGGCCGTACCGCCCGTCCACAACGAGAATTGCTGCCCCAGGAGCTTCGCCCTGGCCCCCCGTCACCCGGCGGTGATGCGGTCGATCTCCGCGAGGTCCTCCGCCGACAGCTTCCAACTCCCGGCCTTGACGTTCTGCTCCAGTTGCTCGGGACGTGTCGCGCCGGCGATCACGCTGGCCACCGGTGCCTGCGCCAGCAGCCAACTGAACGCGAGTTCCAGCAGCGTATGGCCGCGCTGTTCGGCGAAGTCGCCGAGCTTCTCGGCGATCGGCCAGTTGCGCTCGGTCAGATACCGGTCGGCCAGGCGCGGCGTGCCGGCCAACCGCGTGCCCGCCGGCAGCGCGGCGTTGCGACGGTACTTGCCGGTCAGCAGGCCGCTGGCGAGCGGGAAGAACGGCAGCAGGCCCATGCCGTATTTCAGCATCGCCGATTTCAATTGCGGTTCGACGACATGGCGCACCAGCAACGAATACTCGTCCTGGCACGAAACGAACGCATTCAGGTTGTTCGCCTTGGCGGTCCATTGCGCCTCCACCACCTGCCAGGCGGGGAAGTTGGAGCAGCCGATGTAGCGCACCTTGCCCTGGCGTACCAGGTCGTCGAGCGCGCGCAGCGTCTCCTCGATCGGCGTGCGCGGGTCCGGCTGGTGGATCTGATACAGATCGAACCAGTCGGTGCGCAGCCGGCGCAGGCTGTCCTCGACCGCCTGCATGATGTAGCGGCGGGAGCCGCCGACCTTCACGCCGGCATCGTCCATCGGCATGCCGAACTTGGTGGCCAGCACGATGCGTTTGCGCGCGTCTCCGAGGATTTTGCCCATCACCGTTTCGGACCCGCCGCGCTCGCCGTAGGTGTCGGCGGTGTCGAACAGGGTGATGCCGAGATCGAGCGCCTGGTGGATCACCGCGCGTGTGGCGTCCTCGTTGATGCGGCCGCCGAAGTTGTTGCAGCCCAGGCCTATGGCCGAGACACGCAGGCCGGACTGGCCCAGATTGCGAATTTCCATCGTCGGGGGTTCCTCTTGCGGTGCTGCACGTGCGATGCCGCAGTTTTGCAACTGCGGGCAACGGCGTCAAAGATTTGCTTCGCGCCCGGCCGCTTATACGCTGCGGGATCGACAAACCGACCAGCCGCTGGCGAACCGTGAGACGCGTTGCCGCGAACCAGCAATTCTCATTTTCGCCCATCTGGTTGCCACATCGTCATGGCCGGACCGCCCGACCAAAACGAGAATTGCTGGCCGCGAACCAGGGTGGTGGTATGATCCACACGGTCGTGCTGAAGTCTCCGGCCGGGACCGCCCTGGCAGGCTTCAGCCCCGCGCAACGATTTTGGTCACTGGGCCATGAGCAGGAACAATCGTAGCCCACTCGTCGATCGCGTCACCCAGGCCGCGAATACCGCACTCGCGGCGCAGGGCTACGTCAGCCCCGTCGAGGTGTTGGTTGGGATCCGCTGGATCGACCCCGGAACGGTGAAGCGCTGGCAGCAGGGGCAGATCGATTGCCTCGAGGCGGCGATGCAGACCAACCCGTCTCGCATAACCGAAGCCATGGAATTGTTCCGGGTGTGGGCGGCGCAAAACCAGTTGATCCCGAGCGAGACGCAGTACGTGGCGCGCACGCCGCAACGACAGACGCTGCGCTTCAGCCGCGGCGGAGATCCCAAGATCGAAGCATTCTATGGGACCCATTGGATCTCGCCTGCGTTGTCGGAGAAGAAGCGTGAACGCCTGGCCGAGCAGGCGAACCGACCACCCGACCTGGTGGTCGTACAGCCGTTGAAACACGAATGGACGTGCCACCGGTGCGGCGGTACCGGCGATTTCCTGGTGATGGAAAATGCCGGCCCGGCATGCCTGCACTGCGTCGGACTTGACGATCTCGAATTCCTGCCGCGGGGCGACGCGCTGCTCACGCGCCGGGTCAGGGCCAGGAGCGCGCGATCCGCCGTTGTCGTCCGCTTCAGCCGAACCCGCGAGCGTTACGAACGCCAAGGTCTGCTGGTCGAACCGCACACGTTGGCCGAGGTGCAACAACAGCTCGAAGCGCGAGAGCACGGGTAACAACGGCCACCCTCGTCATGGCCGGCCCACCGGGTCAAGCCCGGCGGCGGGCTCCGCGTGTCCTCGGGCCCGTGGCCCGGCCATGGCCGTTGGAACGCCCGGCGCCCGCGGCTACGTCAATCGTTTCGCTCGGCTTGCGTCAGACGTCCGGCTGCGGCGCCGCGCCGGGATCGAGGAATTCCGCCAGGTCGGCCGGCGCTGCTTCCTCCGCCTCGGCGCCGACCGCTTCGCCGCGCACCTGCTTCTCGGCCTCCTCCACGCTGCGGGCGACATTCACGGTGACCGCGATCGACACCTCGGGGTGCAACACCACGCGCACCTTGGCGAGGCCCAGCGTCTTGATCGGATGTTCCAGCACCACCTGCTGGCGGGTCACCGTCAGGCCGCCGGCGGTGCAGGCCTCGGCGATGTCGCGCGCGGCCACGGAGCCATACAGGCTGCCGGATTCACCCGCCTGGCGGATGATCACCACCGACAGGCCGCCGACCCGTTCGGCAACGCGTTCTGCTTCCTCGCGGCGCTTGAGGTTCTGCGCCTCGAGCTGCACGCGCTCTTGCGCGAAGCGGGCCAGGTTCTGCGGGCTGGCGCGCAGTGCCTTGCGTTGCGGCAGCAGGTAGTTGCGGGCGAAACCGGGCTTTACCCGCACCCGTTCGCCCATCTGCCCCAGCTTCTCGACCCGCTGCAGCAGGATTAGTTCCACGGCGGCCATGGCGGGCTCCTCAGACCAGGACGTAGGGCAGCAGGCCGAGGAACCGCGCGCGCTTGATGGCGACGGCGAGCTCGCGCTGCTTCTTGGCGGACACGGCGGTGATGCGGCTCGGCACGATCTTGCCGCGCTCCGACAGGAAGCGCGACAGCAGGCGCACGTCCTTGTAGTCGATCACCGGCGCGTTCGGACCGGAGAACGGGCAGGACTTGCGGCGCCGATAGAACGGGCGGCGGGCGCCGACGGCCGCGCGGCGGGCGGCGGGATTGATGTCGGATGTGTCGGACATCTTCTATTCCTCCACGCCGAGGCGGAAGTCGTCGCGGGTCTCGTCGCGCGCGCGGTATTCCTCGCGGTCGTCGAAGCCGCGGCGGCGGCCGGACTCGAAGCGCCCGGCCGGCTTCGGTCCGCGGAACGTGCGCTCGCGGTCGTCGGAGCGGCGCGACAGGATGGCGGACGGTGCCTCCTCGATCGCCTCGACGCGGATCGTCATGAAGCGCAGCACGTCCTCGTTCAGGCGAAGCTGGCGTTCCATCTCGGTGACGAAGGCCGGCTTCGCGTCAAGGCCGAGCAGCATGTAGTGGGCCTTGCGGTTCTTTTTGATCCGGTAGGCCAAGCTGCGCAGGCCCCAGTATTCGCGCTTCTTGACGGCGCCGCCGTCGGCCTCGATCTGGCCGGCGATGCCGTCGGCGATGGCGTCGACCTGCTGTTGCGTGACGTCGTTGCGTGCAATCAGCACGCATTCATACAGCGGCATCCATGTTCTCCCTCTGGCTTGTCTCCGCCCCTGGCCCCCCGTCGTGGGTGGGCCACGCCCCACCATGGGACGCCGGGCATAGCCGGGGCGTGCAGCCGCACCCCCGGCAGGGAAGGCGGGGCGTAAAGCACGGATCGCCACGGGATGCAACGTTGGTCCCAGGGGCTGGTCCCCAGGCGCTTGTGCCAGGGGCTCGTGCCAGGAAGCTTCACCGCGGAGCACGCGAAACGCGCGGAAAAAGGCATTGAAATGCGCTGCGAAATCTGGCCCTCCCCAGTGTCGCGCGGCCGGCGTCGCGGCCGAAAGAAAGAAAAGCCGGCGTCGCGACCGAAAGAAAGAAAAGAAAGACAAGTATCGCTGTTTGTGCGCACCGTGCAGTGTGGCTCAATGGCTCACGCATGTGGGTCGCATAATGGAAACGCGACATGGCTACCCGTTTCTCGGTCTCGCTTGCCCATGCGGGATGCGATCACACCGGCCTCGTCATCTGGGAGGAGCGGGAGCGGGCCGGCGCGCGCGGCGCGGGCGGCCCGCTGGTGGTCGGCTTGCCGCGCGGCTTCGTGAGCTTGAACAGCGATGACGGCTCGATCGAGATTGTTTGCGCTGGCTGCCGGCAGACCGTCGCCTCGGCCGTGCGCGGCGATGCCCCGGGCGGCGGCGCGCCCGCCGATCAGGATGTCGCGGAGACGGAGGTCGCCACCGTCGACGCCGCTTCGGGGGAACCGCGCGCGCGCGGCGCGGCACCGGACGCCGTGTCCGCCGGTCACGCCGTTGGCGAGACGCCGGTCACGCCTGCCGACGCCGCCGCGCCGGTCGATGCCGCCTCGGAGGACAAGGTGCGCGCGGACATCGAGGCGCTGTTCGCCCAGGCCGAGGACGTCGCGCCGATCCGCGGCGACGCGATCCCGCAGCATCTGTTGGACAAGCTGCGCCATTTGGCGGACCGGATGCGTCAACGCCGCGAGTAATATCAACCGGCGGACGGCGTGACGTGCGTCGGTGTCTGACGCCTTACTCCCCCTCCTCTTGAGGGCTTGGGCCGCGAAGCGGACCAAGGGTGGGGGGAGGGGTTATCGCGGTACGAAACCTCGGTACCACCCGGGCACCGACCCGTCCCCCCTACCCCCTCCGTCAAGGGGAGGGGAAGAAAGTTGCCCGGCGTCACCCCACCGGCCGGCCCATGAAGCCGTCCACCATCTCGGCGATCGCCACCGCGTCCGACTGCTCCATCACCCGCCGCGCCAGCCGCGTGCAGGCGTCGATGTCCACGGCGCGGACCACCTGCTTCACCCGCGGCACCGACGCGGCGTTCATGCTGAAGCTGCGCAGCCCCAGCCCGAGCAGCAGCGGCGTCAGCCGCGGGTTGCCGGCCATCTCGCCGCAGACGCTGACCGGCATGCGCATGCGCAGCGCCGCCTCGGTGGCGAATTGCACCAGGCGCAGCACCGCCGGGTGCATCGGGTCGTACAGGCCAGCCAGGTCGGCCTCGCCGCGGTCCACCGCCAGCGTGTAGGCGGTCAGGTCGTTGGTGCCGATGGCGAAAAAATCCGCCTCCAGCGCCAGCGCGTCGGCCGACAGCGCCGCCCCCGGCGTCTCGATCATGATGCCGAGCGGCGGCAGCTTCTCCGGCAGCCGCTCGCCGCGCCGGCGCAGCCGCCTTGCCACGCGTTCGTATGTTTCGCGCGCCGCCCGCACCTCGGCGACATTGGTGACCATCGGCAGCAGCACGCGCACCGGCCCGGCCACGGCGGCGCGCAGAATGGCGGCAAGCTGGGTCTCGAACAGCTCGGGGCGGCGCAGCAGCAGGCGGATGCCGCGCAGGCCCAGCGCCGGATTGGCGTCGGCGACCTCGGGCACGATGCCCGCGGCCGACAGCGCCTCGATCTCCTTCTCGCCGCCCCAGTCGAGCGTGCGGATGGTGACCGGATCGCCTTCCATCGCCTCGACGATGGAGCGGTAGCTCTCGGTCTGGCTGGCCTCGTCGGGCACCGTTTCGCGGTTCATGAACAGGAATTCGGAGCGCAGCAGGCCGATGCCGTGCGCGCCGGACTGAGCGATCTGCGGCAGCTCGAGCGGCAGTTCCAGGTTGGCAGCGAGCTCGATCTCGGCGCCGTCCTGGGTTTCCGCAGGCAGCCGGCGCAGCATCGCATAGCGCTGGCGTTCGCGGGCGAAGGCGGTGACGGCGCGGCGGGCGGCGGTGAGCGTGATCACGGACGGGTTCAGCACCACCGTGCCGGCGGTGCCGTCGACCACCACCACGTCGCCGGGGCGAACGGCATGGGCGAGGCCCGCGGCACCGAGCACCGCCGGCACGCCCACGGCGCGCAGCATCACGCCGGTGTGGCCGTCGGCGCCGCCTTCCTCCGCGGCAACGCCGGCGAGGCGGGCCGGGTCGAGCAGCGCCGCGTCGGCCGGGCGCAGCGATTCGCTGACCAGCACCGCGCCCGCCGGCAGGGCCGCGAAGTTGCGGAACGGCGCGTGGGTGAGGTTGCGCACGAGGCGGCGGCCGATCTCGCGCACTTCGTCGGCGCGGCGGGTCAGTCCGGCGCGGTCCTCGGCGGACATGCCGGGCTCGACCTGGGCCTGGATGGCGCCGGCGATCGCCTCGGCCTCCTCGACGACCGCGGATTCGGCGGCGAGCAGCGTCTCGTCGATTCGCCGGCGGACGCCGCGGACCAGCCGCGACGGGCCGATCATGCGAATATAGGCGTCGATCAGCGGCGCGATCTCCTGCTGACTTTCTTCCGGCAGGATGGCAAGCCGGGCGCGCAGCTTGAGGAGCTGCTTGCGCGACTGGGTGATGGCGGCGTCGAACCGGGCACCCTCGGCGGGGGTGTCGGCGGCCTGGATCTTGTGGCGGGTGACCTCGACCTTGGGTTCCGAGGCGCTGAAGACCGGGCCAATGGCGACGCCGGGGGCGATCGGGATGCCGGTGAAGCTGCGTTCCGGCCGCGCGGCCCCGGGGGCAACGGCGTCGGCGGGGCGCGCCAGACGCTTGTGCTGCGGCGGCGGAGGGGTGGGCGGCTGGCTCATCGGCCTCCGGGCGGGACGGTCAGGATCGACAACATAGGGCCGATGCCGCGCATTGGGGCAGACGGCTCGGCAACATAGTGTACCCAAATCGTGGCGGCGCTGCGGCGATTGGTCTATGGCGCGATGACGGCGGAGGCGTGCGGGCGGCTGGCGGCGCTGGATGCACCGGCGACCACCGGCAGCCCGGGAGCGGAGAGCGACAGCGTAATCATGGCCCTCAAGAAGTCCGAACTCTACTCGTCGCTGTGGGCAAGCTGCGACGCGCTGCGCGGTGGTATGGATGCCAGCCAGTACAAGGACTACGTCCTCGTCCTGCTGTTCATCAAATACGTCAGCGACAAATACGCGGGCGTTCGATACGCCCAGATCACCATCCCGCAAGGTGCCAGCTTCCGCGACATGGTTGCCCTGAAGGGCACGCCCGACATCGGCGACAAGATCAACAGCCACATCATCGGCCCGCTGGAGCGCGCCAATGAGCTCTCGGGGTTTCCCGACTTCAACGATCCGGCAAAGCTTGGCACCGGCAAGGAAATGGTCGAGCGGCTCACCGACCTGATCGCCATCTTCGAAAACCCCGCGCTGGATTTCTCGAAGAACCGCGCCGACGGCGACGACATCCTGGGCGATGCCTACGAATACCTCATGCGCCACTTCGCGACCGAAAGCGGCAAGAGCAAGGGCCAGTTCTACACACCCGCCGAGGTCAGCCGCATCATCGCCCAGGTCCTGGGCATCCACGACGCCGAGACCAGCGCCGCCACGACGGTCTACGACCCGACCTGCGGCTCCGGCTCGCTGCTGCTGAAAGTGGCCGACGCGGCGCGCACGCCGGTCACGCTTTATGGGCAGGAGAAGGAAGCCGCGACCGCCGGCCTCGCGCGGATGAACATGATCCTGCACAACAACCCCGGCGCAGCGATCGTGCAGGGCAACACGCTGGCCGATCCTCAGTTCAAGGACGGCGACGCGCTGAAGACTTTTGACTATGTCGTCGCCAATCCGCCGTTCTCCGACAAGCGCTGGAGCACCGGGATCGACCCGCTGAACGACCCGCATCAGCGCTTCCAGCCGTTCGGCACGCCGCCGGCCAAGCAGGGCGACTACGCCTATCTGCTGCACATCGTCCGCTCGCTGAAAACCACCGGCAAGGGCGCCTGCATCCTGCCGCACGGCGTACTGTTCCGCGGCAACGCCGAGGCCGAGATCCGCAAGGCGCTGGTGCGCCGCGGCTACATCAAGGGCATCATCGGCCTGCCCGCCAATCTGTTCTACGGCACCGGCATCCCCGCCTGCATCGTCGTGCTCGACAAGCAGGACGCCCAGGCGCGCAAGGGCATCTTCATGATCGACGCCAGCGCCGGCTTCATGAAGGACGGCCCGAAGAACCGCCTGCGCGCGCAGGACATCCATCGGAGGAGGGCGCCTTCGCGGACCTCGACAAGGTCAGCAAGGCCAATGTCGTTGGGCGGTTGAAGGAGATCAAGGGCGACACGGAGGCCAGGGTTGAGGCGGCGGTGTTGGACGCGTGGCTGACGCTGAATGGTGAGGAGGCTGAGCTTAAGCGGCAATTGAGAGAGGCGGAGGTTGGGCTGGATGCCAAGGCTTATGCGCGTTACCGCAAACTGACCGAGGCCGAGGTCAAGGTGCTGGCGGTCGACGACAAATGGCTCGCCGCGCTCGATGCGGTGATTCATGGCGAGATGGATCGCGTGAGCCAGCAGATTACCCAGCGCGTGAAGGAATTAACCGAACGCTACGAAACCCCACTGCCGCAAGCCGTCAGCAAGGCCGCCGCGCTGCAGAAGGCTGTATGCCGCCATCTCGAACGGATGGGTTTCTCATGGACGTGAAGCCCAGATACAAGCAGACCGCGGTGGGGATCATCCCTGACGATTGGGAGGTCATACTTCTTGCGTCGGTCGCAGCTTACACAAATGGGAAAGCCCACGAGAAGTGCATCAGTGATCTTGGAAAATACATCGTTGTGAATTCAAAGTTCGTATCGACGAATGGAGAAGTCATCAAGTACTCGGATCATCCCTTATCTCTTGCGTCAAAAGGGGAGATTCTGATGGTCATGAGCGATGTCCCTAACGGCAGAGCGATTGCGCGATGCTTCCTTGTGGATCGTGATGAACGTTACACTGTAAACCAACGGATATGTGCAATCCGGCCGTTGCATGTCGACGGGAAACTTCTCGCCTATAAGCTTGATAGAAACCCTTACTACCTTGCTTTTGATGACGGAGTAAAACAAACGAATCTTCGGAAGGACGATGTCCTTTCCTGCCCTCTTGCTTTTCCGCCCACCAAAGTCGAACAGGAAGCCATTGCCGGGGTGTTGACCGATGCGGATGCCCTCATCGAATCCCTGGAGCAACTCATTGCCAAGAAACACCACCTCAAACAAGGCGCCATGCAGGAACTGCTCATCGGCAAAAAGCGCCTGCCGGGATTCAGCGGGGCGTGGGAGGTGGAGGCGCTTGGCGAAGTTGCGTCTGCGACAAAGGGAACCCAATTGCCTCGATCCGAAACGAGCGACAACGATCGCTTTCCTCATTTGAATGGGGGAATTACCCCGTCGGGCTATGCGGAAAGGGCTAACACGCCGGGGGGCACTATCGCCATCAGCGAGGGCGGGAACTCGTGCGGTTACGTTCAATTTATGGTTGGGGAATATTGGTGCGGGGGCCACTGCTATTCCGTGGTTCCACGAAGTATCGATAATCGCTTCCTGTACCACGCGCTCAAGACGCGACAGGACTCAATTATGGCCCTGCGCGTGGGCTCTGGGCTACCAAATGTCCAGAAGACGGCACTCCTCGCGTTCAAGCTATCCCTACCCGGGAATGTTTTGGAGCAAACCGCCATCGCCATCATCCTGTCCGACATGGACGCCGAAATTGCCACACTGGAAGTCAAACTCGCCAAAATCCGCCGGCTCAAACAGGGCATGATGCAGGAACTCCTCACCGGGAGGATACGCCTGCTATGAGCCCCATCGGCCAGCTTGAGCGCGCCACGCAGAACCACGTCATCGCGCTGTTCCGCGACGAACTGGGCCACACGCTCGGCGGTTGGATCGACCGCGACGGCTCCACAAACGCGAAATTCGCCGCGGCTCGGCATCAGGCGCGCACCACGATGAACAACCGCAACCGCGCCCATTCAAGCCTCAGGCGGCCCGCTTCCGTGGCTGTTCCAACCCCAGCCCAAGGCGGAGCAAGGCATTGATCCGGGACTGCCAACCCGGCCCGCCCTCGCGGAGTTTCGCGACCACGTCCGGATCGAGGCGCACGCTGATTTGCTCCTTCCTGGTGCCGGACTTCGGCCGTCCACGTCCTCGCTGCACAAATGTGTCGCCCTCGAACACTTCGGCCGCCGCCAGCAGGTCCGGGGTCAGTTCCGGCGCGTCATCCGGGTCGGACCATTCAGCCGAACCAGTGCTTTTCTTCTTCGGCATGTGCGAACCTCATGGAAATGATGCGACGGGCCCTGTCGCGTGGTGTCCAGACCAGAACCACGCACCTCTGGCCAATGTGTCCGGCGGTGATGAAACGGTCCTCGCCATAGTTGCGCCGGAGATCCTGGATCGTGACGGTCCGGCCGGCGAACACCAGCCCGGCATCGGCGAAGTCCAACCCCCGATGGCGCAGGGTCGCGGCTCGCTTCTCCGGGTCGAAGCTGATGTCCACCGAATTAGTGTATCACATAAAATAGGCGCGTCAAGGAGCTTGCCATGGACACCGGCGTCGCCGTGCCGAAGACAAAACGCGCCGAAACCCGCACTCGCATGATGCGGGAACGCCTCATCGGGAGGATACGCCTGCTATGAGCCCCATCGGCCAGCCCGAGCGCGCCACGCAGAACCGCGTCATCGCCCTGTTCCGCGACGAATTGCATTACCGATTCCTCGGCGACTGGACCGACCGCGCCAACAGCAATATTGAAGAAAAACTGCTCACCGCCTGGCTGACCAAACGCGGCCACACGCCGGCGCAGATCGCCGTGGCCCTGCACCGCCTGCGCACCGAGGCGGACAATCACGACCGCACGCTCTACGGCAACAACCAGGCGGTCTATGCCCTGCTGCGCTACGGCGTGCCGGTCACGACCGAGGCGGGCCAGCGCGCCGAAACCGTCCGCCTGATCGACTGGCGCGACCCCGAGCAGAACGACTTCGCCATCGCCGAGGAAGTGACGCTCAAGGGCCACCACGACCGGCGCCCCGATCTGGTGCTGTATGTGAACGGCATCGCCATCGGCGTGCTGGAACTGAAGAACAGCCGCGCCTCCATCGGCAACGGCATCTGCCAACTGCTGTCCAACCAGCAGAAGGATTTTCATCAGTGGTTCTTCGCCACCGTGCAGATCGTGTTCGCCGGCAATGATTCCGAGGGGCTGAAATACGGCGCCATCGGCACCGAGGAAAAATACTTCCTGCAATGGAAGGAAGACGAAGCCGACAACAGCCGCTTCAAGCTGGACAAATACCTGCTGAAAGTCTGCGCCAAGCCCCGCCTGATCGAGCTGCTGCACGATTTCGTGCTGTTCGACGGCGGGTGGAAAAAGCTGCCGCGGGTGCACCAGTATTTCGGCCTCAAGGCGGCGCAGGAGCATGTGCGCCGCAAGCAGGGCGGCATCATTTGGCACACCCAGGGCAGCGGCAAGAGCATCGTCATGGTGCTGCTGGCCAAGTGGATCCTGGAGAACAACCCCAACGCCCGCGTCGCCATCATCACCGACCGCGACGAGCCGGACAAACAGATTTATCGCGTGTTCTCCGAAGCCGGCGAGACCATCCAGCGCAGCAGCAGCGGCCGCGACCTGATGCGCCAGCTCGGCCAGGCCACGCCGCGCCTACTGTGTTCCCTGGTGCACAAGTTCGGCCGCCGCGATGTGGGCGATTTCGAGGCGTTCATCGCCGAACTCGAAGCTCAGCCCAGCGCCACGGTGGGCGAGGTGTTCGTGTTCGTTGACGAATGCCACCGCACGCAGAGTGGCAAGCTGCACCGCGTGATGAAGGCGCTGCTGCCCAACGCGGTGTTCATCGGCTTCACCGGCACGCCGCTGCTGAAGAAGGACCGGCAGACGAGTTTGGAAGTGTTCGGCGGCTACATCCACACCTACAAGTTCAGCGAGGCGGTGGACGACGGCGTGGTGCTCGACCTGATCTACGAGGCGCGCGACATCGACCAGACGCTGGGGTCGGAGGACAAGATCGACGCCTGGTTCGAGGCGAAAACTGCGGCATTGAACCACTGGCAGAAGGACGAGCTGAAGAAGAAATGGGGCACGATGCAGATCGTGCTCAGTTCACGCTCGCGGATGGATCGGGTGGTCGCCGACATCATCTTCGACTTCAGCGTGAAGCCGCGCCTGTCCAGCGAACACGGCAACGCCATCCTGGTGGCATCCAGCATCTTCGAGGCGTGCCGCTATTTCACCCTGTTCCAGAAGACGGTGTTCCGGGACAAGTGCGCGGTGATCACGTCATACAACCCACAGGCGGGGGACATCACACTGGAGGAAACCGGCGCCAACAACGAGACAGACAAACAGTTCATCTACAACACCTACATGGACCTGCTGAAAAACGTCGAAGCCAGGCCGAACATGACGAAGACCGAGGTCTATGAGGACAAGGCCAAAGCCGCGTTCATCCATGAACCGGCGGCCATGAAGTTGCTGGTGGTGGTGGACAAGCTGCTGACCGGCTTCGACGCGCCGCCCTGCACGTATCTCTACATCGACAAGTCGATGCAGGACCACGGCCTGTTCCAGGCGATCTGCCGCACCAATCGGCTGGACGGCGAGGACAAGGATTTCGGCTATATCGTCGATTACAAGAATCTGTTCAGCAGCGTGGAGAAGGCCCTCGCGGTCTACACCTCCGAACTGGATCATTCGGCCGGCGGCGCCGATCCGGAAATTCTGTTGCAGGACCGGATGAAGAAGGGCCGCGAGCGGCTGGACGAGGCGCTGGAAACGCTCGACCTGCTGTGCGAGCCGGTGGAGCCGCCGCGGGACGCGCTGGCGCACATCCACTACTTCTGCGGCAACACCGAGATCGCGGAGGACTTGCAGGCGCGCGAGCCGCAACGGTCATCGCTTTACAAGGCCACCGCCTCGCTGATGCGCGCCTATGCCAACATCGCCGACGAACTGGACCGCGCGGGTTACAGCGCCGCCGACATCGCCCGCATCAAGCAGCGGCTCAAGCATTATCTGGATGTGCGGGACATCGTCCGCAACGCCGCCAGCGAAACCCTCGACCTGAAGGCGTACGAGGCGGATATGCGCCACCTCATCGACACCTATATCGAGGCCGATGAGCCGCGCAAGATTTCCCCCTTCGACAATTTGAGCCTGCTGGACCTGATCGTGAAGACCGGCATCGGCAATGCCATCGCCACCCAGCTCGGCGGCCTGAAGGGCGACAAGGACGCGATAGCCGAGACCATCGAGAACAACGTCCGCAGCAAGATCGTCAAGGAGCACCTGAACGATCCGGCGTTCTACGAGGCCATGTCGGCGCTGCTGGACGAGATCATCAAGGACCGGAAGGCGAAGGCGATCTCGTATGAGGAGTACCTGAAACGCGCCTTCGAACTGGCGAAACACACGCAGCGCGGTCAGGCCGATGACACGCCGCAGACTCTGGACACGCCCGGGAAGCGCGCCCTTTACAACATCCTCGGCCACAACGAAGACTTGGCGCGGAGGATCGACGAAGCAGTGAAACGCAACCGCCCGGACAGTTGGCGCGGCATCCTGGCCCGCGAGCAGGTGATTAAGGCAGCGTTAAACGATGTCTTGCAGGATGTCACCCAAGTTGAGGATGTCTTCCGCATCATCAAGGTGCAGACGGAATACTGATGGTTTCGTAGATCACACTGGGCGGCATCGCGGTGGATGTCGTGATGAAAGACATCAAGAACATCCATCTCAGCGTTTACCCGCCGACTGGGAGGGTGAGGATTTCGGCGCCGCTGCGCATGAGTCTCGATACCATCCGCGTCTTCGCCATTTCCAAGCTCGGCTGGATCAAACAGCAGCAGACGAAGCTCCTGCGCCAAGAGCGCGAGACGCCGCGTGAATATCTAGACCGGGAGAGCCATTACGTCTGGGGGCGGCGCTACCTGCTCCAGGTGGTCGAACGCGACGCGGCACCTTCGGTCGAATTGAAGCACAACAAGATGGTCTTGCGCGCGCGTCCGGGGGCACATGACGCCACGAAGCGCACGGTGGTGGAGGATTGGTATCGCGAAGAGGTCAAAAAAGCTGCCCCGCCGCTGATCGCCAAGTGGCAACCGTTGCTGGGCGTGACCGTGGCGCGGTTCTTCGTCCAGCGGATGAAAACCAAATGGGGAAGCTGCAATGACGAGACGTGCAGCATCCGCCTCAACACCGACCTGGCCAGGAAGCCGCCCGAATGCCTCGAATATATCGTCTTGCATGAAATGGCGCATCTGGTTGTGCGCCGTCACGATGACCGGTTCATCGGCTTGATGGACAGGTGCCTGCCGAACTGGCGGTTACTGAGGCAGACGCTGAACGGCGCGCCGCTGTCCCACGTTGACTGGCTGTATTGAAGGGAACAGCGACCTCGTTCCGCGCTTTTACGTGATCTCCGTACCTCCTCCCTCTTCCTTTGTGCTACAATAACGAATCAGCCGAGGCCCTTCCCGTGTCCGCTCCGGCTCAATGTCATCCAAGCCCATATCGGCAACCATCCGCTTTAAGCTGCGGGCCGGATACGGGCGGCCCTTCTTCGGGTAGGCCTTCGCGTACTCGATCGCGTTCTCGACCTGCGCGCGGGTCAGGGTATGGGTAGTCCTCCAGGATTTCCTCGACGGTCTCGCCCTTGGCGAGGCTGGCGACAACATAAACCGGCACCGTCGTGCCGCGGATCACCGGCTCGCCGGACGCCGGCGTCTCGACATCGCTTCGGAGCGCCATAAGACGGCAAGTTGCCGCCTGGAACTTCGCCGAGCGCGCATGCTGGGACCGGCGGCTGTCCCCCGACGCTACGACCCCAGCCTGGTGCACCGAGGATTTCCTGGCCCTGGTCCGCCCCAAGGCCGACGCCGTTTGACCGATCACGCGGCTTTTTTCGCCAGCAACCCCTGCGCGATCAGCGTCTCGGCGATCTGAACCGCGTTCAGCGCCGCGCCCTTGCGCAAATTGTCCGACACGCACCAGAACGACAAACCATTGGCAACCGTCGGGTCCTTGCGGATGCGGCTGACGAACACCGCGTCCTCCCCGGCGCAGTCGAGCGGGGTGATGTAGCCGCCGTCCTGACGATGATCGACCACCTCGATGCCCTCGAAGTCGCGCAGCGCGGCGCGCGCCTCGTTGACCGTGATCGGCCGTTCGAACTCGACGTTCACCGCCTCGCCGTGGCCGATGAACACCGGGACCCGCACGCAGGTGGCGTGCACGGCGATGTCGGGATCGAGGATCTTCTTGGTCTCGACCGCCATCTTCCACTCCTCCTTGGTCGACCCGTCGTCCATGAACTTGTCGATGTGGGGGATGCAGTTGAAGGCGATCTCCTTGGTGAAGTGCTGCGCCGGCCCCTGCTCGTGTACGAACACCGACTTGGTGTGCGCGTAGAGCTCGTCCATCCCCTCCTTCCCGGCGCCGGAGACGGACTGGTAGGTGGCGACGACCACGCGCTTCGCCTTGAACCGGTCGTGCAACGGCTTCAGCGCGACCACCATTTGGATGGTGGAACAGTTCGGGTTGGCGATGATGTTGCGGCGGGCGAATTTTGCGAGCGCGTGCGGGTTCACCTCGGGGACCACCAGGGGGACGTCGTGGTCCATGCGGAACTGGCTGGTGTTGTCGATGACGACGCAGCCGGCCTCCGCGGCGCGTGGGGCGTGCACCGCCGAGACCGCGGCGCCCGGGCTGAACAGGCCGATGTCCCAGCCGTGGAAGTCGAAGGTCTCCAGGTTCCTGACCTTGAGCACCTGATTGTCGCCGAAGGAGACCTCCGACCCGGTGGAGCGGGCGGAGCCGAGGGCCACGACTTCCGAGACAGGGAAGTTGCGCTCGGCCAGGGTTTTCAACATCTCGCGTCCGACCGCACCGGTGGCGCCGACGACCGCGACCCTGTAGGCCATGGGAGTGTCTCCTGTTGGGTGATCGGGGAGATAGAGGCGGCGGGCCGCCGCGGCAAGGGCGAGGGCCAGGGCAATCGGGTGAAGGTAGCAAGGCCAGGGGCTTCGCCCCTG
>PLXO01000042.1 GCA_003151425.1 Acetobacteraceae bacterium | reverse complement strand
CGATTCGAGTCAGACTCTAAGAGGATGGACACGCGCGCATAGCCGAACAACAGGCCGGCGGCGGCCAGCTTGGCGTCTTTCACAAACGGTCGTTTGTGCATAGGAGCACGGGCCACGGCAGATCCTGGAGGATTTCCTTTCGTAACCCCATTTCAGAGTTGTGCCCAAAGGTAATCGCGATCTGCATGGTCCGTTAGCGTGCAATTTTGGACAGATTGTGTGGTAACCCTGAGAAGGATCGTCGCGCATCGCGCGGAGCCGCCGTCTGCCTTCCTCCGCGTGCTCCGCGGTGGATCTTCTTTCTCGTGAAAGCTGCCGCGGCGGTTCAAGCAGACGTCCTGTCCCCTCCAAGCAGCGTGTTCAGAACGTACTCAGTGTGTGCGCCGACGGCGGGACCAGTCCACGCCACCACCTCCTCCGCCCGATCGCCATCCAGGCGGATCGCCGGACCGGGATGCAGAGTGCGTCCGATCAGCGGATCGTCGATCGTCTGTACGCTGCCCCGCGCGCGAAAATGCGGATCAGCGGCGCAGTCGGCGATGTCGTACAGCCGCGAGCAGGGCACGTCGGCGGCCTCCAACCGTTCCTCGGCTTCCTTGGCCGGCAGCGTGACCGCCCAGGCGCCGATCACCGCGTCCAGCGCGTCGCGCCGGGCGCAGCGGTCGCCATTGGTCGCGTAGGCCGGATCTTTCGCCAATCCCGCCTGCCCGATCGTCGCCATCAGCCGCGCAAAGATCAGGTCCGAATTGCCGGCGATGCACAGGTACTTGCCGTCGGCGCAGCGATACGTGTTGGTCGGCGCCGCGGTGGCGATCGCCGCCCCCACGGGCTGGCGCACGCGCCCGTCCAGCGCGAATTCGGGTAGCATCCCCTCCAGCAGGCTGAACACGGAATCGACCAGGTTGACGTCGATCACTCGCCCGCGCCCGGTGCCGGCTTCGCGCGACGGCGTGCTCGATGAAGCCTCACATGAAGACCCACCGGCCAAACCACCCGACGCAACCACCCCACGTGAACCGTCCCGCTGCCACAGCGCCGCCAGCAGCCCAATCGCCGCATACATCCCCGCCAAATCGTCGCTGATCGAAATCCCGCAGCGCGGCGGTGGCAGATCGGTGGTGCCAGGCGGATACCCGGTCAGGTGGCGCAGCCCGCCCATCGCCTCGCCGATCGCGCCGAACGCCGGACGATCGCGATACGGCCCGTCCTGCCCGTAGCCGGAGATGCGCGCGATCACCAGCGCGGGATTGACCGCATGCAACACCTCCGGCCCCAACCCGAGGCGCTCCAACTGCCCGGCGCGCAAATTCTCCACCAGCACGTCGGCCCGCACCGCCAGCTTCAGCGCGGTATCGCGCTCGCGCTTCAGATCCAGCACCACCGACAGCTTGTTCCGCCCATGGATGCTGAACCAGACCGAGTTGCCATCCACCGCCGCGCCCCAGCCGCGGAACGGATCGCCGCCGGGCGGCTCGATCTTGATCACCTCGGCACCGAGATCGGCCAGGATCCGCGTGCAGAACGGCGCCGCGACGTAGTGGCCGATCTCCAGCACCTTGAGTCCGACCAGGGGACCGGTGCGCGCGGGAAGGGTGGGCATCGCTGGCTCCATGGCGGCGGGGGTCCGGATCAGAAAGCGTGAATTATGTCGGCGCAACCCGTTGGCGTTAACCTTTTGTTAGCGAAGTGGGTCCATACCATCGCGTCGGAACCGGCTGCGGCCGGTGTCCTGTTTCCTCCCCGAAGTCGCGCCTTTCCCCCATTGGCGCGACCCACTCGGCGGTGCGCCTGAAACATTGGCGCACCGCCCTTTTTTTGCCCCCGCGGCAGCACCCGGACGCGCGACGCCGAGACCGCTGTCGGCACCCCGTGCCCCGCTCACGGCTCGCCCTGACCTACAAAAGCGTGACCTGACCGACGACGGCATGCAACCTCCGACAGACGCACTGTCACAACCGGAGGTAGACAAAGGATCAAACCCAGCCGCCGGCGCGCATCAGCGGTTCCGCGGCGCCATCCTCGGAAATGCCATCCACATCGACGTGGGGCGAGCCGATCATCCAGTCAACATGGATCAGGCTGCTGTTGGCGCCGCGCGCGCGCAAGGCCTCCGGGCCGGCCGCGCCACCATCGGCGAAGCACTTGCTGTAGGACTGGCCCAGCGCGATGTGGCTGGCGGCGTTCTCGTCGAACAGCGTGTTGAGGAACAACAAGCCGGTCTGCGCGATCGGCGAGGCCGCGGGGACCAGGGCGACCTCGCCCAGCCGGCGCGCGCCCTCGTCGGTGGCGATCATGCGCTGCAGCACGTCCTGGCCGCTGCGCGCGCGGGCGTCGACGACGGCGCCGGCCTCGAAACGGACCTCGATGCCCTCGATCAGCGTGCCCTGGTGGGCGAGCGGCAAGGTCGCGGCGACGGTGCCCTCCGTGCGCTGGAATGCGGCGTGGTGAACACCTCCTCGGTCGGGATGTTCGGGTTGCCGGTGATGCCGTTCGCCGCGGTGGTCAGGCCGCCCATCCAGCGGTGCTCGTCGGCCAGGCCAACGCGCAGGTCTGTGCCGGGGCCGCGATAGTGCAGCGCGACGTAGTGCTTGGCGTTCATCATGTTGCGCCGCGCCATCAGGGTCGCGTTGTGCGCCGCCCAGCCGGCGATGGGATCGTCGGTGGTGACGCGGGAGGCGGCGAAGATCGCGTCCCACAGCCGGGCCATCGCCTCGGCCTCCGGCAACGCCGGGAACACCGCGCGCGCCCAGGCGGGCGTGGCGCAGGCGACGATGGTCCAGTTGATGGCTGACGTGGTGATCAGCTCCAGCGCCGGGCGGTAGGCGATCGAGCGGGCGCGATTGGCGCGCGCCACCTTCCCGGCGTCCTGGCCGGACAGCAGGTGCGGGTCGTCGCCGACAATGGCCAGGCGCGCCGCGCCCTCCCGGTAGGCCGCCGCCATACCCTCATACAGCCAGCCCGCGGCGGCGTCGAAGCTGGCGTCGGCGGCGTGCTGGTAGCGCAGCAGGCTGGCGGCGTCGTCGGCGAAGAACGTGGTGACCAGCGAGGCGCCGGCGCGATAGGCGTGCTCGGTGATGCGGCGGGCGAGCGCCACGGCTTCGAGCGGGGCGGTCATCACCAGTTGCTGGCCTTGGTGCAGTCCGCCGAGGCCGACGCGCACGGCGACCTCGGCGAGGCGATCGAGCAGGCTGGCGTGGGACAGGCCGGTCATGTCGTCCATGGAAGTCTCCGGGGGGAAACACATCTTATCGTAGCCGAGACATGGCTGCCTCAGGATACCTGATATGGCGCCGCAGGCACGCCTGGCGAGCAGCCCTGGTTCTGCCCGAAATCCCGTATGGTCCGACGACGGGGCGTGCACGGCGCCGCGGACGGATCGACCGGGACAAGCGGAGTCCATGA
The DNA here is from genome assembly GCA_003151425.1 of Acetobacteraceae bacterium. GTDB lineage: Bacteria > Pseudomonadota > Alphaproteobacteria > Acetobacterales > Acetobacteraceae > Palsa-883. The sequence continues at coordinate 7,043 of PLXO01000042.1, read as the reverse complement.
AGCGGCCAAGCGTTGCGCCTACCCATAAAAACTATATGATTTCCACGCTATTGTTGCTTAGAGGCGCACACGATGCCGGTTACCACCTTCGAAATAGATGACCGCACGGCCGCGCTGATCGCCCAGTTGCGCGAGACATTCGGGGTCAAAACGAACGCCGCGGTGATCCGCAAGGCGCTGGCCCTGGCGAACGTTGCCAGTCAGCACGCGGATTCTGATCACACGATCACCATCACATCCAGCGTGGCGGGGAAACCCCCAGTGAAAGTCTCCCTCGCCGGGTGAAGCCCTGCCGCCGATCGAGGGCTGTGCCAACGTTGTCGGGACTGCAACGGCCATCGCGACGGCGGAGGTGGTCAGTCTCAATAAGGAGGCAGAACGGGAGGGATTGTCCGTCGCCGACCAGATCGCGCTGCAAGACGCGAGCCTGCGACGATCGATGGCTGATCGTATTGTCCGGGCCTTCATCCAGGCCAACGCCGTGATACTGGTCGCTCTTGGCGCGCTGGTGGCGTTGGATGAATTCAGTATCTGGTTTCGTCTCGTTTCTCCAGGCGACCGCATCATTACACCTCAGGTGTTCATGACCTTGTTGGGCGCCACCACGGTACAGGTTGGCACGATCCCGGTCATCATCGCGCGATACCTGTTTCCGGGCCGATCGCGCGATGGCTGAAGGCCACACACGTGCCGGCCTTCACAGGAAACCGCGCGGGCCGGCGGCGCTATCTCACGGCAGCTTCGCCGCCAATCGTTCGGCGCCCTGTATAAAAGCGTGAACATTTCGAGCCGTTACCCGCTGGTCGGGCGCAGGCGAATTGCACCGCGCCGGCTGCGCACCAGACGCATCAGCGGGTGCTCGACGCAGCGCGACATGATCATGCCGCCGACCAGAACGGCCAGCGCGAGCACAATGAATGCCGCGCCAACCGGTATCCGATGATCCAGTCCCGTGACGCGCAGCACCTGCCAGGTCGTAGCGATGAAAATGAACTGGAACAGATAAATCGAATACGACGCGGCGCCGATCGTCCGCAGGATCGCCGGCACGCGCAGAAGGTTCCGCCGGTCGGCCTCCGCGAGCCCAAGCACGACGATGGCGCCGGGAATCCCGTAGGCGAGGCGGGCAAGGTTGCCGTAGCCATCCAGCAGGTGAAAATCCTCGAGCACGGCAACCGCAATGAAAAGCGCAAGGCCCGTCGCCAGCACGAGCCGAGGGCGCGGGACCGTGAAATTCCGCAGCACGTAGGCGGCTGTCATGCCCAGGAAGAACTCCAGATTGTAGACGCCATAGAACGCAACCGGCACCCAGCCTGCGTCGACGCCGGTCACCGCGGCCAGGACGGTTGCCGACAGCCAGACCGCCAGTACGAGCAACCCGGCCGTTCGGCTGACGATCAGAACGCAGAACAGCGCATAGAACAGCGCCTCGAACCGCAGCGTCCAGGCAATATCCAGCACCATCTCGTGGTTCGACGGCAGCAGCGATGCGGACAACGCCAGATTTGCCAGCGACGGGGCGCCCTGGTGCCCGGCGGCATGCATGGCCACCGTCAGCGCCAGCGCAACCCAATAGGTCGGCATCAGTCGCGTGAAGCGCCGTCCCGCGTAGCGGCCGAGGCGGGTGGGATCGCCGACGTCGTCATAGTGGACGAACAGGATGATGAACCCGCTGATCACGAAGAAGAAGTCGACGCCGGCATGGCCGAACGCGAACACGCCCCTCAGCAGCGGCGCGCCGGCGGCGTTATCGAGATAGCGGGCGGCGTGGTACAGCAGCACCAGGGTCGCCGCGATGCCGCGACCAGCCTCGATCCCGGTCAGCTTGCGGGGCGGAATTCGGTCCGTCGCGGCCGAACCGCCGGTGCTCATGGCCGAACCGGCGGTCCTCACGGTGGGGGCGGCTTCGAGATGCCGGGGTCATGGGACCGGGTCACGGAAATGGCCTGTCACGCTGCCGTATCGAGTATGGGCACGCCCAGCTTGAACCATGCGCGTGCGATTTTGCCGCCCGCGACCTCATAGATCGCGATGACATCCACCCGGCCTCGACCTTCGGGGAAGCGGCGCGTCACGACCTCCTGATCGACGACCATGTTGCCGACCGAGAAGCGTCCGAGCAGGCGCCCGAACAACTCCGCTTCCTGGAAGCGAATCACGTGGCGCGCGCGGATCTCGGCCGCGCCATTGGCCAACAGCTTCGACGGATGCTCGAAATACTGCGCATCGTCGTGCCATGTCGCCATGAACGCATCGATGTCGCGCGCGTTGTAGGCGTCGAGCTGCCGTGCAACGACGGTGTCGGCATCGGGGTGATCGGCAGCGTCACTCATTGCGTTTTTCCTTTCAGCGGCCGACGGACTTCGCATAACCCGATCCGCGCATCGGGGGAATGCCGCCGACCGTCCGTGCCAGGGCAATCGGGCGAACGTAGAAGAGGCGGACGATCAGGCGGTTCACCGTCATTGCGAGGAGCGAAGCGACCGGGTTCACTGTCATTGCGAGTTCCCACCGGCCGGCGGCCGACCCACCCTGGATGAAAGAATTTTCTTCGTGTGTCCGAGGCCGGAGCAAATCTTTCACTTCTTTCTTGTTAGTTCACCACCGGCCGGCGGCCGACCCGCCCTGGACGAAACGTTTGGGCCTGCTCGCGTCTTATGTAGTGTGTGCGCACCGTCGGCAAGGAGGTCGGTTTCTGCTTGGTGCGCAAGAGCCCGTTTGTTAGTTGGACCCGGGGCGCCTCGATCACCCCCACTGGAGCCAGGGGCAGCAATGCTCCGGAGCACGATCCCTAGAGTTCTTATTCCGTGAGGTCCCCACGCCGGCGGTGAACGCGTGGAGGAGAACTGATATGGATGTCATGCACGAACGCTGTGCCGGCCTCGATGTTCATAAGAAGATGATCGTCGCCTGCGTGCGTCTGGTGGTGGATCGCAAGGTCAGCCGGGAATGTCGCACATTCGACACTTCGACGTCGGGGCTCCTGGCCTTGCTCGCCTGGTTGACGGAGCAGGGGTGCACCCATGTGGCGATGGAGGCGACCGGGGTCTACTGGAAGCCTGTCTGGAACATCTTGAGTGACGGCGCCTTCGAGTTGGTCGTGGCGAATGCCGCTCACATCAAGAACGTGCCTGGCCGCAAGACGGACATGAACGACGCGATGTGGATCGCCGACCTGGTGGCCTGCGGGCTGATCCGGGCCAGCTTTGTCCCCGATGAGCAGCAACAGAACCTCCGCTCGCTGCTGCGGACCCGCAAGCAGGTGACCCGCGAGCAGACCCGCCACATCCAGCGGCTGCAGAAGACGCTCGAAGAGGCCAACATCAAGCTCGATTCGGCCATCACGGACATCATCGGCTTGTCGGGGCGCAGGATGATCGAAGCTATCGTCGCCGGGGAAACCGACCCGGCCAGGCTTGCGTTGTTGGCGGATCGGCGGATCAAGGCATCGCACGACGAATTGCGCGAGGCGCTTCGCGGCCGCGTGACGGATCACCACCGCTTCCTGCTGCAACTCCATCTGGAACAGCATGACTTCCTGACCGTGGCGATCACCAAGGTAGACCAGCAGGTCGACATGCTGATCGCGCGCATGGACGAGGCGGTCAAGGCAGGTCAGGCCCGCTTTCGCGCATTGATGATCCTTCTGTGCAGCATCCCGGGCGTCAGCATGCTGTCGGCCAGGATCATCCTCGCCGAAATTGGCCGTGACATGCGCCGCTTCCCAACGGCCGGCCATCTCGTCGCCTGGGCCGGCTTGTGTCCAGGTCAGAACGAAAGCGCCGGCAAACGCAAATCATCGCGTCTGCGCAAAGGCGCCCCCTGGCTCAAGACAGCGCTCGTGCAATGCGCGGTCTCCGCCGTCAAAAAGAAGGACAGCTACTACAAAGCGCAGTTTAATCGGCTCAAGAGCCGGCGTGGTCCGCAGAAGGCGATCTGCGCGGTTGCCGCGTCAATGCTGACCGCCATCTACCACATGCTGAACGACGGCACCGGACATCAGGACCTCGGTGCCGGCCATTTCGACCGACGCTCCACTGACGTCAAGGCCAGGCGCCTCGTCAGCCAGCTCACCAAACTCGGCTTCCAGGTCCAATTGCAACCCCTCGCGGTGGCAGCGTGATGCCGTAACAGCCCATCAAACGTCGGTCCGGGTGGTTTGTTTCTCCCTAGGAGCGTGGCGACGCGGCAATCCCCATCCAGGTATGCTCCTCGCGGGGGATTGCTTCGCTACGCTCGCAATGACAGCAATCAATGCCGGCATTGACAACGTCCAAATATGGACTATGTCCAAATTCGAGCAGGAGACCCAAACCATGCCGCGGAGCGCGATCAGAGCGAAGCTCGGGGTCGAGCCCGGCCCGGCGCGCCTGGACCCTGAACGCTTTGCCCCTGCCAACCGGCGCCGTCTGAGCGCACCCGGCCTGCGCACATTCCTCGCCATCGCCGACCTCTGGGGACTGAACGAGGAGCAACGGCGCCTCGTGCTTGGACTGCCCTCGCGCTCCACCTATCAGAACTGGGTCAAGGCGGCGCGTGAGCACCGGGACATCACACTTGACGTTGACGTGCTCACCCGCATCTCGGCCGTCCTCGGCATCCACCAGGCGCTGGGCGTCCTTTACGGCAGCGAACAGGACGGCATTGCCTGGCTACGCGGACCGCACCGCACGACGGTGTTCGGCGGCAGGCCCCCGATGGACCTGGTGACCAGCGGCACCCAGGATGGCCTGCTGATCGTGCGGCGCTTCCTCGACGCCGCCCGCGGCGGGTCCTACATGGCGCCGAACGAGATCGACGCCGGCTTCCAGCCATACACCGATGCGGACATCGTCGTTTCTTGAACGACGTTTACGCGCCCGCCCCCAGTCCAGCGTTCCGTCTCATCCCGTCCCGCTTCCCGCCGATCGGCCTGTTCGACACGTTGGCCACGGCGGCCGACCTGGAGCCGGTGATGGAGCTGGCAGGCTGGACCAACGATCGCCTGGTCTCGGCGCGCATCAACCGGCTGCCACGCGATGAGTGGGTCGACGGGCGCGCGAACGCCAGCATCATCATGGCCGCGTTCCTGCACGTTGGCCCCGGTGGGATGCGCTTCAACACCGCCGACCTTGGGGCTTGGTACGCTGCCGCCACGCTGACGACCGCAATGGCGGAGGTCGCCCATCATCTGCGCCGCGAAGCGGTCGCGTGTGGCATTGCCACGGCCCATCGCACGTATCGCCGATACACCTCCGTGCTGGCGGGCAGCTATCTCGACATCAGGGGCCAACAGTCGGCCCGCGCTGCTGTCTACGACCCAACCAGCTTTGCTGCCTCGCAAGCCCTTGGCGAGGTCGTCCGGGCGTCGGGTGGGGCCGGCATCTTGTACGACGGCCTCCGCCATGCACGCGGCGTCGCCGTGGTGGCGTACCGGACGCGCAACATTCTCGCCGTTACCCAGACGGATCATTTCGAGATTTCGGTGCAAGCCGCCGCCAACCGGATCGAGGTCCGCAAGCTCACTGCCTGAGACCGCCTGTCGCCCGACCGGACAGACGTTCACCTCTCCCGCTCTTCGCGGCCCAAGCCCGCCAAGCACGGGAGAGGTGAACGACGGCGATCCCGGTCAGGATGCGGACGCTCTACACGTCCAGGTTGGCAACCTTCAGCGCGTTACCGACGATGAACTCGCGCCGCGGCTCGACCACATCACCCATCAGCGTGGAGAACACCTGCGCCGCGTCCTCCGCGTCGCCGACCCTCACCTGCAGCAGCGTGCGCAGCGCGGGATCCAGCGTGGTCTTCCAGAGCTGGTCGGCGTTCATCTCGCCCAGCCCCTTGAAGCGCTGCACCGTCAGGCCGCGCCGGCCGTGCGCGATCACGCGCTCGTACGCCGAAGCAGGACCGGCCGCCGTCACCTCCAGCGCGTCCAGCTTCAGCCGCGCCGGGGTGGCGAAGCGTTGGGCGAAGGCCGGCGCCCGGTCGTTCAGCCAGCGCGCCTCGGCGCTGCGCAGCGCCGAGGCGTCCAGCACGCGCTTCTCCATCACCCCGCGCACGGTGCGCGACAGCGTCAGTCCACCGTCGGCGGCAACCACCCAGCCCTGCTCGGTCGGCAGCGAGACCGCGTTCAGGTGTGCCGCCAGGGTCGGTGCCGCCTCGGTCGCGCGCGTGGCGTCGGGGGTTAGTGCGCCGGCGATCGCCGCCTGCTCCAGCAGCGCCACCGGGATCGTCGCCGACAAACCGTGCAGCCGATGAGTGGCCTCGCGCAGCAGCATGATTTCACGCCGCAGCTCGTCCTTCTCAACCACATGCCCGTCGGCAAAGGTCAACCGCGCGTCGGCCAGCGCCTTGTCGAGCAGGAAGTCCTCCAGCGCACGGTCGTCTTTCAGATAGCGCTCGTCGTTGCCGCGCTTGGCGCGATACAGCGGCGGCTGGGCGATGTACAGGTGCCCGCGATCGATCAGCTGCGGCATCTGGCGGAAGAAGAACGTCAGCAGCAGCGTGCGGATGTGGCTGCCGTCCACGTCGGCGTCGGTCATGATGACGATGCGGTGGTAGCGCAGCTTGGCAACGTCGAAGCCGCCCTGCTCCGGCTCGCCGGGGCCGATGCCGGTGCCAAGCGCCGTGATGAGCGTGCCGATCTCCTGGCTGCCCAGCATGCGGTCGAAACGCGCGCGCTCGACATTCAGGATCTTGCCCTTCAGCGGCAGGATCGCCTGGTTCTTGCGATCGCGTCCCTGCTTGGCGGTGCCGCCGGCGCTGTCACCCTCGACGATGAAGATTTCCGACTTTGCCGGATCGCGCTCCTGGCAGTCGGCCAGCTTGCCGGGCAGCGTCGAGATGTCCAGCACGCCCTTGCGCCGCGTCAGCTCGCGCGCCTTGCGAGCCGCCTCGCGCGCCGAAGCGGCGTCCATCACCTTCTGGATGATCGACTTGGCCTCTTTCGGATGCGTCTCGAACCAGTGGGCGACGGCGTCCGCCACGGCCGCCTGCACCGCCGGCTGCACTTCGGAGCTGACCAGCTTGTCCTTGGTCTGCGAGGAAAATTTCGGGTCCGGCAC
>PLXO01000105.1 GCA_003151425.1 Acetobacteraceae bacterium | reverse complement strand
GTTTGGCTTAATTGACGACAGGCCCGTCGTCCACGAGCTGGAACATCGGGCCCGTGAGCGGGACAGAAGTGCCGTTGACTGGCACTTTCTCTCGCGACCCTTTGCCTGGATGGACAAGAAACGTGTGAATGTGCTGAACTGGCGCTCGAGTCCCCTGACAGAGTCACCTTTCGGTGACGAAATTCTACAACATTCGAGAGGGTGAGTGTCAAGAATCATTCCCTGCGCATGATTTCTGGATTGGCGCCGCGCTGGGTCGAACTGAGGCGTATACTGAGCCGTCGCGAACGATCGCTTCTGGCGCTATCCGGCCGCTGACGCGTCCCGCCCAAACGTCCGCTCTCCACCCATCATGGACATTCAAGCTGATGCTGCACGCACCTACCGGGCGACGGCTGAACCGCCTTACGCGCAGCCGATGGTCGCGCAGGCGATCGCCTGCACCTGTTGAACAAGACTCAGCGGTGCCTTCTCCATGAAACGCGCGCCCCTCACCAGGTAATCCATGGTCCGCAACTCGGATGCGACGACGCAACCATGCGCCTTCAACCCGCGAGGGATCTGCACCTCAAACGGCGAGCCTTTGATCTTCGTAGTGATCGGGCAGACCACCACCCATCCCGTGGCGACGCTGAAGTCTCGCTCGGACAGCACGATGGCCCGGTGTTCGCCGCGCATCTCGGTGCCTGCCTGCGGTGAGAGATCGATCAGCACGATGTCGCCCCGGTCCGGGTCGTAGGCCATCACGGCGTCTCGCTGCCGACCGGATCGCCGTCGAACGCAAGGTCGTGCCGATGCTTGACCGGATCGAAGCGTGCCAGGAGCTCGGCCATTGTGACGCGTGGCCGCTGGCGACGGATGACGATCGCGTCCTCGCTGGCGACGACCTCCACCGCATCATCGACATGCAAGCCCGCACGCTCCAATGCGGCTGCCCCAATCCTGACGGCAGCGCCGTTGCCCCATTGCGCGATTTTGCCAGGGCGGATCAGAACGTCGGGCATGATCATCTCTCCTGTATCGACAAGTGGACACTGTAGATACTTTTGGAATCGGATGCAACACGACGTGCCGCGGTTAACGGCTGGCCCTCCTCGGTCGGTCCGCCCGCCGGCTTTCCGTCCGGGCTGGAAAAGCGTGCCCTCCCGGCCCATACTCCGACCATGGACGCTGTACCCGACAAGACACCACCGGGCTGGCTTGCCGAATCGCTGGAACGCAGCGAGGCGCAGATCGCCGCCGGGCAGACCGTGCCGCTTGAGCCGGTTCTTGACCGGCTCCGCGCGAGCATTGCCCGCATGAAGGGCAAGCAGCAAACGCCAGCGCCGAGAATCACCCACAAGGCGTGATCGCCCTCAGTCCAGAAGCCGAAACCCACGTTGACCGGCTCATAGCGCATTACGAGGCGAAGGAACGGCTTCAAGCCGCAGTGAATCTGTTGCACGCCCTTGAACGTGCCAAGGCGCGCATTACAGCCGCGCCAGACGCAGGCTTGGACGCCCCGCGCCCTTATCCCTCCCTGAAGCGCCACAGCCGCCGCTGGATCATCGAGGGGCGTTACTGGATTTCCTACAGCCTGACGACACCCCCCGTCATTTCCGGGGTGTTCTACGTCACCGCCGACATTCCGAACCGTATCTAACCGCGTCACGCGCTTTCGGATACCGCTGCCATCCCGATCCGCCGATCGAGGTCGCCATCGGCCAGAGGCAGTTCATCTCCATGGCGCGCGAGCCTCCGCATCACAACGGTAATGTCCGGCGGTCCGACGTTCCTGGCCGCATTGCGGGCCTGGACGCGGCAGTCGATCGCCGACCCGGCCCCGTCTCCCGGGTCCGGAGCGTAGACCATCACGGTGTCTCGCTGCCCATGGGATCGCCGTCGAACGCAAGCCCATGCCGGTGCTTCGCCGGGTCGAAGCCCGCCAGAAGCCCGGCCATCGTGACGCGCGGCCGCTGGCGCCGGATGACGATCTTGTCCTCACTGGCGAAGACGTCCACGACGTCATCGACGTGCAGGCCCGCACGCTCCAGTGCCGCCGCCCCAATACTGACGGCAACGTCGTTGTCCCATTGCGAGATTTTGCCGGGGCAAATCAGAATGTCGGGCAAGGCCTCTCTCCGGTTTCAACCGGATGATACAGTAAGATACCCGGCGGACCCGATGCATAGGAACAACGCACCGGGGATGACAATCGCCGGCAGTCGGATTTTGTCCCACCACACGCGGGGGTTCCCATGCAAAGCGCCGAAAAGATCTCCATCACCCTGCCATCCGAGATGCTCCGGCTCCTGCGCGAGGCCGTCGCCGAGGGCGAATACGCCTCCACCAGCGAGGCGCTGTGCGACGCTGTCCGCGCCTGGTACCGCCCGCGGCTGGAGGACACCGAGTGTGTGGCCGCATTACGCGCCCGGGCGCGGCAGTCACTCGCCGACCCGGCCGCTTCCCTCTCCGAGGCGGAAGCCGATATCCGGCTTGCGGCCCGATTCGGCGCGTCCGGCGCTGGCGATGCGCCACTTTGATCCAGCAATTCTCATTTTGGCCCATCCAGTTGCCACATCGTCATGGCCG
>PLXO01000083.1 GCA_003151425.1 Acetobacteraceae bacterium | reverse complement strand
TACCCGGGGGTGAGCAAATACCAAAGGGGCGCAAGCGCTTTGGCGGCTTTCTCCCACTCCGACAGAGGTGGGTGACGTTCAAACTGACTCACTACCGCGGCGGCACTGATGAAGACCTGGTTGCTGGGGTCGGCAATCAGAGCCCGAGCCTCGGCGTTCAGCGCCTTGTCCGCGCGGTCCGACCACGGCAAGACGTGGGTGTCGAGCAGCAGGTTCACGCGGTCTCGCCGCCGAACAGGGCCTCGATGGTGTGGTCCCGGGCGTCGAAATCCGCTGCGATGCGGCGGATGCGCATGGCGTTGGCCGGCGCGCGGCGTTCACCGCGGACGGCGAGCGGCACCAGCCGGTGCCTGTGGCACGCCGTTCTTGGCGATGACGACTAAGACTCTCCCCCTCCCTCAAGAGGAGGGGGAGAAGATTGGGACTGTGAAGTGGAACAGAGCGCCGCCGTCGGGGTTGGGTTCCATCCACAGTCGCCCGCCGTGCGACTCGATGATGGTGCGACAGACCGATAGGCCGATGCCCATGCCATCCGCCTTGGTGGTGATGAACGGCTGGAAGAGCTGGGCCACGACCTCCGGCGACACGCCGGGGCCGGTATCGGCGACGGACACCTGCAGCATGCTATCCGTTGCGCCGACGCGCACCGACAGCTCGCGCCGGTCGCTCGCTTCCATCGCCTCCATCGCGTTGCGCATCAGGTTCAGCAGCACCTGCTGGATCTGCACGCGGTCCACCTCGACCGGGGGGACGACGGTGTCGAGGCCCAGATCGACCCGCACGCCAAGTTCCTTGGCACCGACCAGGGCCAGCGCGCTGGCCTCCTCGATGAGCCTGGCCATCGCCTCCGGTCGCCGGTCCACCTCGCCGCGCGCGACGAAGCCGCGCAGGCGGCGGATGATCTCGCCGGACCGCATTGTCTGCTGCGCGGCAAGGTCGAGCGCCTGGCGGATCCGGGCGAGGTCGGGCCGCGCCGCCTCGAGCAGGCGCTGCGCCGCCTTCATATAATTGGCGGTGGCGGTCAGCGGCTGGTTCAGCTCGTGCGCCAGCGAGGCCGCCATCTGGCCCATGGAGCGCAGGCGGGAGGCGTGCAGCAGTCCGGCCTGCAGCTCCTGCAACCGCTGCTCGGTGCGCTGGCGCTCGGTCAGGTCGCGCACGAAGCCGGTGAACAGACGGTGGCCTTCGGCGCGCACCTCGCCGACCTGGAGCTCCATCGGGAAGGTGCCGCCGTCCTTGCGCAGGCCGACCACCATACGGCCGATGCCGATGATCCGCCGCTCGCCGGTTGTCAGGTAGCGCGCGAGGTAGGCATCATGCGCCTCGCGATACGGCGAGGGCATCAGCATGCTGACATTGCGCCCCTGGACCTCGGCGGTGGTGTAGCCGAACAGGCGCTCGGCGGCGATGCTGAACAGCAGGATGACGCCGCGATCGTCGATCACGAGCATGGCGTCCGGCACGGTTTCCAGGATCGAGCGGAGCAGCGCGCCGCTTTCGGCCGTCGCGAAGCGATCGGGCATCCGGTCCTCTGTCCCCCAGGCGAGCTTGGAGAGTGGCGGGAATATCGGCCTGGACGCAAGCCGGGGGCGAACCTGAGGCCGGGCGATCGCATTTCGCCCTGTGTGTGGCATTTGGTGGGCTGCGGGATTGCATCCGTGCCGCGGGCGGCTTAGGCAAGACGATCAAGCAAGCCAGAATAACACGGAGCACACGGAGAAGCAGATTCAGTCACGGAGTCCACGGAAAGCAAACCATGGCGCTTCGCGCAAGCTTTCTGTTTGACTTCGCGCGAAGCGCCATCACTTCCTTTCCGTGGACTCCGTGACTGAATCTGCTTCTCCGCGTGCTCCGTGTTATTCTGGCTTGCTTGATTTGCGATCCACACACGATGCCCATCAGCGGCACCCGAGCCGACGCATTCTGCCAAATGCGATTGCCTTGCAACCCGCTGGTGAATGCTGCGGCACCCTGAGTAAATTCCGAAACTATCAATTCAGCTCAGTCTCGCGTGATGGTTTCGGCCACCCGGCGCCCCCAGTTCCGGGCGCGACGGGTGAACGCAGTCCGCTATCCCCCGTGGGCATAGGACCGCAAGTCATGCTGACCTTGAGCCTCATTGTTTGGCTGATGTGCGCGCCGCCAGCGGCCGTGCTAGCTGGCTACTGCGTATTGAATGAGAGGTAGCGCAGCCGCGACGGACCGCTTTCTCCGAGCACGTGGACTATATTCCTTCAAATTTCTCCGAGCGCGTGGACTATATTCCTTCAAACTGACCCACTACGTGTGCCGCGAACACACCGACCGCGAGGGAGGTGTGGAACTGCAGGAGAGATGAGGGCAGGCCCCTCGGAGCCGGCGATCAGGAGCAGGCTCCAAACCGCTGCGAGCTGCTGGCGTCAAGAGCGTTGGTGGTGAGCGTCGCAGAAAAGGCGGGACCTGATCCCGTCAGGTGAGATCCGGAGAGACGAGCGTGAGCGAACCGCTGATGACGTGCCGAAATTCACAGGACGGTGTCGAAACCGGGGGGATGGTAGTGGCCTCCGGGATGAGTTCGGGCGGAGCCCTGGAGCCCGGCCCGAGCGGCACCCGGCTTGGAGGCGGCGTGAACCCGGATCAGGCTCTGTTGCGGAACGCGGGAACCTGTCGTCCCGATGTTAAGGGAGAAGCTCAAGTGGGAAGCCCCCGCGAGAGCCAGAGTACCGATGCGGGGCACAGGGGCGGAGCAGCCCGTAGTAGGGGCGAAGGTCCTGTAATGGGACTGGACCGAAGGGGCTGCGGTATCCTGCTGCGGCAGGCGGCCAACCGGTGACGGGAGGAGCCGCATGACCACGGCAAAGCCGTTCGAACACGGCTGGATACTGGGAGCCGGATGAGCTGAGAGGTTCACGTCCGGTTCTGAGAGAGCGCGGCGGTGAAACTCCGCCGCGCCACTCGCCCCAAGCGGCGCTATGCCGCCTTTTGCCAACGCTGCCAGTACCCGCACCAGTCCACGCTCGGCCGGCAAGCCATCGCCAGCCCCCATCACGCCCTGGACCTGCCGCCCGTTGTCCACTCGCCGGTGATCCTCCCGCCACGACGCCTCTTGCGCATACCGGATCAGGTACGGGCAAGCGACGCGATGGTGATGGCCGATCTCGCCCCGGCGCATCCGGCTGAAAAATTCCTCGGCGTTGTTCGTGTACGCCAGCATCCCGCAACAGTGTGAGAAATGCGGGTTAAGGCCGCCGAGTGCGCCACCATCGTCCGCGAGAAGATCAGCGGCGCGACCGCCGAGCGGCCCCAGCCGGACCATTTTCAGCCATGGCAGTGCGGCCCCGGCCGCTGGCTAACTCCGTGGTGAAATTCTTACGAACCTGTGTTCGCCACCGGCGCCTTGGCTGACCGGGCGGACCGGCGGCAGTCCGCCCCGCGGCGGGGCTGATCGGGCGAGGGCTGGGCGCCCCTCTCCGGGGTGGTTTAGCTGGCGCGGGGGAGCGATTTGATGTAAGATATACTAACTGACTTTCACTGCCAAGGATCACCTATGTTCCCAATCACAGCCACCGCCCGGTGCGCCTCCCCCAACGCCATTGCCGTGCCGCGGGACCGCAGGACAAGCGCCCCAGCAGGTCAATCCCCCGGGACAGGCGCCCGGGGCACGGCCTACCGCTGGCAGGCTCCGGAGGGGCATTGCCCAAGGGACAAATGCCCCACCAGGTCAACGCCGGTGGCAGGCGGCCTTCATCGGGGCGGGACTCTCGGGCAAAAGGCTCGGTCCGTCGAATGCGAACAAGATGCCATGCCGAGCCTGCGGCCGGGCATTTGTCCCGATGATGGCACAGTGCGGTTTTGCGGGGTGGATGCCGCCGTGGGGTCGGTCCTCGGCCTTCGCGGGGGCGGGACGCTTGGGCAAGAGGCACGGCCCGCTGAACGCGAACAAGATGCCATGATGAGCCTGCCACCGGGCGCTTGTCCCGGTGGTGAGACGGAGCGGACAGGCGGGGTGGCTGCCGGGGTGGGGTCTGTCCCCGGGCAAGGGGCACGATCCGCAAAACCACGACAAGACCCTATGAACCGTGAGACGGAGCAGGCGCAGGGGCGGCTGCCGGGTTGGGGTCTGTCCCCCCGGGCAAGGGGCACGATCCGCAAAATCGGGACCGACCCTATGAACCGTGAGGCGAAGCGGGCGGGAGGGGAGGCTGCCGGGTTGGGGTCTATCCCCGGGCAAGGGGCACGATCCGCNNGCGGGCGGGCGGGGCGGCTGCCGGGTTGGGGTCTCTCCCCGGGAGACGGTGCGGCTGGGCGGGGCGTCCGCCGGGATCGGGTCGGTCCCTGGGCAGGGGGCGCGGTCTGCCGGCTTCGGACGACACCCCATACAACGGGGGACGGCGCGGCCGGGCGGGGCGTCGGCCGGGATCGGGTCGGTCCCTGGGCAGGGGACGCAGTGCGCCGGCCTCGGACGACACCCCATACAACGGGAGACGGTGCGGCCCGGCGGGGCGTCGGCCGGGATCGGGTCGGTGCCTGGCAGGGGGCGCGGCCCGCCGGCCTCCGACGACACCCCATACAACGGGAGACGGTGCGGCCCGGCGCGGTGGCTGCCGGGTTGGGGTCTGTCCCCGGGCAAGGGGCACAATCCGCAAAATCAGGACGAGACCCTATGAACCGTGAGACGGAGCGGGCGGGAGGGGCGGCTGCCGGGTTGGGGTCCGTCTCCGGGCAAGGGGCACGATCCGCAAAATCAGGACAAGACCCTATGATGAGCCTGCCACCGGGCGTTTGTCCCGGTGGTGAGACGGAGCGGACGCACGGCGCGGCTGCCGGGTTGGGGTCTGTCCCCGGGCAGGGGGCACGATCCGCAAAACCAGAACAAGATCCTATGGTGAGCCTGCCACCGGGCGTTTGTCCTACGGCGGTGCCACAATCGCGAATCGATTTTTGCGAGTCTGGATCGCGCAGTTTACCGGGGGTCGAGTCAGGAACTGCGATCGCCCGAGTCGGCCGGCCGCAACAGTGGTGACCTGGAACGAAAATGGCTGGGTGGCGCACCTATCTGGACCTTTCCCGCATTGGCGGTCCCGACCACTCCGGCCCAGAAACAGGAAAACGGACCTGATCCGGAACGAAATTTCTTGGTCTGCCGAAAATTGTGCCGTAAACCATTGGCACAAAGACCAAAATTCGTTCCGCACTTCTGGGACTCCCGTAGGCGTTTGTCCCGGTGGTGAGACGGAGCGGACGCACGGCGCGGCTGCCGGGTTGGGGTCTGTCCCCCGGGCAGGAGGCACAATCCGCAAAATCAGGACAAGACCCTATGAAGCGGGGGACGGAGATGCGTCCGACTGGGCCGGGTGGGGGAGCAGGCACGGACGGCGACAACGACACCATGTCGAGGTTGCCGCCGGACCCTTGTCCCGGTGGTGGCGACGGCGGTGAGACCGAAGCGGCGAAACAGGCAGGGCAGGACGGGCGGCCGGGGGCGGCGGAGGGAGGTATCTAATGCAGACACGCACCGGCTGCGGCGCATGCCACGAAGCGCAGCAGCGCGTCGTCCGCCAGCGGCTTCTCCAGCACCCGCGCCGCGCCGAGCGCGGTGGCCTGGCGCACAAGGTCAGGGGAGAGCGACCCGGTGATCAGCGCGGTCGGCAGGCGCTGGCCGCGCTGGCGCAGCACGGCCAGCAGCTCGAGCCCGGTGGTCAGCGGCATGTGCTGGTCCAGCACCAGGCAGGTCGCCGGCTGGCCGCCGATGTGGTCGAGATAGTCCTGCGCGGAGTCGAACGTCACGGCATCATAGCCCGCGGTGTCCAGCAGGAACCGCAACGACTCACGCACAGCCTCGTCATCATCGACAACGATCACCACGGGGCGGTGTCCATCCTGCATTACGATCGCTCCGCTGCAAACGGCCGCGCCGTCGGCGGCCACCGGGAGTGGCAGCAGTGCCTTATGGCGAACGCGGCGGCGCGGCGCGTTGATTCAGGTCAACCGCCGGCCGGCTTGCGCGCGGCGCCGCCCGGGGGCGCAACGCCGTCCAGGGGCACTGCGTCGACCGGGGGCACCGCGATCATCATGCGAACCAGCTCGGGCAGGTTGCGGGCGCCCATCTTCTCCATCACCCGTGCACGATGGACCTCGATGGTGCGCGGACTGGCGCCAAGGTCGTAGGCAATGGTCTTGTTGGGGCTGCCGGCGACCACCAGGGTCAGCACTTCGCGCTCGCGCGGGGTCAGGCTCGCCAGGCGGGTGGCGATCTGGGTGATGGCGGCGGCGTGGCGCCACGCCTCCCGACCGGCGGTCAGGGCGGTGCGTACGGTGGCGATCAGGCGCTCGTCATCGAACGGTTTTTCCAGGAAATCGGCGGCCCCGGCCTTTAGCGCCGCCACCGCGATCGGGACGTCGCCGTGGCCGGTCATGACGATGACCGGCAGGGTCACACCTGCCTCGGTCAGCTTGCGTTGCAGGGCCAGCCCGTCCAGGTCGGGCATGCGCACGTCGGTCAGCACGCAGCCGGCGCCCAGGCTTGGCGCCAGCGCCAGGAAAGCGGTCGCCGAGTCGTATGTGCGCGCCGCGATGCCCGCCGCGTCGAGCAGGAGCGCCAGCGAGTCGCGGACCGCGTCGTCATCGTCGATGACGTGCACGAGAGCTGCGTCCCATTGGGCGGTACCCCTGGGCCCGATCGGCTGTGAGGCGGTCTCGGCCATGCTGCACTCCGTCAGGGCGTCCAGGTCCGTACGACTACGTACGCGTCCATTCGTACGTCGGTTTGCGAATTTCTGCCACCGCCGTCGCTCGATACAGCTTGCGCCGGGAGTTCCACGAGCGGACGGAGGGGTTCATGTCGGGTGCGGCGCAAACAACAAGTCAGCAGACTCAGGCGACCTGGCAGGTCATCCAGGGTGGGAAGGCCGCCGATCCGCTGGATCTGCTGGCGGGGAGCGGGGTGACGATCAGTCTGTCGCGCGACCGCGAGCTGCATGCCCAGGGCGACCGGGCGGAGTTCTGCTATCGCATCGTCAGCGGCTGCGTGCGCACCGTCAAGCTGCTGGAGGACGGACGTCGACAGGTCGGCGGGTTTCTGCTCGCCGGCGACTGCCTTGGCTTCGACGCACTCGACACGCACGACTTTGCCGCCCAGGCGGTGAGCGACGTCGTGCTGCGGCGCTACCGGCGGCGCGAGGTCGAGGCGCTGATGGATCGGCATGCGTCCCTGGCGCGGGGCCTGCGGGAGATGGCGGCGCGCGAGCTGCGGGCTGCCTACGATCGGATCCTGCTGCTCGGGCGCAAGACCGCGTCGGAGCGGATCGCGACATTCCTGCTGGAGATGGCGGCGCGGCAACCGGGCGGGCGCCTGGGCGGGTGCAAGGTGGCGCTGCCGATGAGCCGGAGCGACATCGCCGACCATTTGGGGCTGACCGTCGAGACGGTGTGCCGCATGATGACGCACCTGCGGCGCGAGGCAACGATTGCGATCGAGCCGGGGCAGGTCGAGCTGCGGAACCCTGCCGCGCTGCAGCACATGGCCGCCGATCCTCGGCACTAGCGCACAGCCGCCGATCCGCGGCGCTGGCTCGTGACCGCCGATCCTCGGCGCTGACGGCGCTGGCGTGCTACGCTGCGTCCAGCCGGGGACGATCGGCCACGGGCAACGTTGCCCAGACGCGGGCGGTCAGGCGCGGGACGCTGGGGCATGGACCATTCGGGCGGCTGTCATTGCGGCAACATCACGGTCTCGCTGCGCCTGTCGATGCCGCCGGACCAGGTTTCGTTGCGGTCCTGCGCCTGCGGCTTCTGCCGCGCACACGGCACGCGCACGGTGTCGGACCGCGACGGGCTGTTCGAGCTGCGGGCGGCGGACTGGTCGCTGGTGGAACGCTACCGGTTCGGCTCGCGCACCGCGGACTACATGATCTGCCGCCGCTGTGGGAGCTACGTCGCGGCGGTGTGTGCGACGAGGACCGGCCTGCGCGCCGTGGTCAACGTGAACTGCCTGGACGACCGGGCCGCGTTCACGCGCTCGCCGGCGGCGCCGGACTATGACGGGGAGACCATGGATGCGCGGCTCGATCGTCGCGCCGCCAACTGGATGCCGGCGGTGGTTCACGGCGCGACATAAGGGTCACGCCGCGTATGTGCGATTTGACACCCGCCGCGCTGGGCGGTGTGCTGGCGCGAGGGTTGCGGCCGCGCCGGACATCATGCGGCCTGATATCAATCTGGTGCGCAAGGCGATCGACCATGCGGCGGAAGTCGGGGCGATCGCATTTGGCATGATGCACCGGTCCACGGTGCCACCGATGTGCATCGCGCGGCGATCGCGAACAAACGATCAAGCAATCAAGATTGCTTTCCTTTGCCGCCCACCAGCACGAGCACAGCCCCGCAGCACGCCAAATGCCACACGCAACCGGCCACGTGCGATCCCGCTGGCGGCGGAGTGGGCGACACCGACACCGCCGATTTTCACCGGATTCGCGCGCTGGACAAGGCGCTGTCATTCGTCGAGCGCGCGTGCGGGAGCCGGCGAAAGATGCGCCGGCTCCTGGCATGCCGGCTCCTGGCATGCCGGCTCCTGGCATGCCGGCTCCTGGCATGACAGCGTGAAGCGGATGGCCGCCTTCGGCCTGACCGGACGATCAGCCGGCCATCCCGAATTAGCTAGTATGGTTCTCGCACGCCGCGACGGTGTGGGCGGTGACGCCGGCGTAAGTGAGCGTGGCTCCGGCGAGGCCAAGGATTACCGCGAAAGCCAGGCAGATGCGTCTGGTCATGGTCTCCCTCCTACGGTGGACAGCGGGACCCTAGCACGTCAGGCCTTGGTTTGCCAATTGACCCGCCCGGTGGCCTCCCACATGTTTGATCGGCGCGCGATGTCTGAATGTTTGATCGGCGCGCGATTTCTGACCGGACGCGTTGGGCAGACCGGATGGGTTGGGCAGGCGGGGACGGTCGGTCGGTTGGGAGGGAACGGCAATGGTTGAGGTGCATCGCCTTGCCCGCAAATCGGCGCCGAGATCCGCGGTGTCGATGTCCGGGCGCTGGATGACGCGACGTTTGGCGTGA
The DNA here is from genome assembly GCA_003151425.1 of Acetobacteraceae bacterium. Lineage (GTDB taxonomy): Bacteria > Pseudomonadota > Alphaproteobacteria > Acetobacterales > Acetobacteraceae > Palsa-883. Next base: position 23,467 of record PLXO01000083.1, on the reverse strand, counting down.
TCTATCGGGCCTGGCTCGACTACAACGTCGCCGTGGTGCCGGGCCAGACGCTGACGATCGAGCAGTTCCTGGCCTACAGCCGCCGCTTCGGGCACATCGCGCCGCACCCGTCGAAGTCGACGCGGCATCCCGAAATTCCCGAGATCACACTGCTGGGCATCAACAAGTTCGGCGCCGACGGCACATTGAACACCGCGATCTACCGGCGCGGCGCGGAGGGCTGGCACACCGACGGCGCCTATGACGCCGAGCCGTTCAAGGCGACGCAGCTTTACGCGCTGGCGATCCCCAGCACCGGCGGCGATACGTTTTTCTCCAACATGTATGCGGCGTATGACGCGCTGCCGGAACGGTTGAAGTTGCGGCTGGACGGCGTCAGAGGCGCGTTCACCTATGGCGGGCGGCGCAAATCGCAGGCGCTGTTGAACGAGGAGGACCGCGACTGGGTGCCGGTGTTTCACCCGATCATCCGCACGCACAACGAGACCGGTCGCAGGGCACTGTATTTCGATCCGGGGAAGATCCTGTTCATCGAGGGGGCCGAAGCGGGTGAAAGCGACGCACTGATCGAGGAACTGACCAGCACCATGATCCAGCCCGAGGCCGAGTACCGGCACAAATGGCGGGTCGGCGACATCGTGATCTGGGACAACCGGTGTTCCGTGCACAAGGCGGCCGGCGACTATCCGCCGCATGAGGATCGCATCCACTGGCGTGTCTCGATCAAGGACAACGCGGCCGTTGCCCGCGCCGCCGCGGAATAGCGCAGCGCGGTGGAGACACGTACACCTCTCCCGCTGCCACCTCTCCCGCTGCTCGTGGGAGAGGTCGCGGAGCACTTGCGACGCGGGTGAGGGTCGTGCAGCGGGCACGACCCTCACCGTTGATCCGCTTCGCGGCTCAACCGCTCCGCTCGCCGACCTTGGTCCGCTCTTCGCGGCCCAAGCCCACGAAGAGCGGGAGAGGTGTACGGTGGCGAATCCGGTCAGGATGAAGACGGCCTGGCACGCCGGTCGATCACCCAACCGGCGGCGCGGCAACCGGCGACCGATCGACCAACGCACCGGGCTGTCGCGCGGCGAGGTAGCCCGGCACCTGCTCGCGGCGCATCGGACGCGCCAGAAGAAAGCCCTGAACCAGATCGCAGTCGTACAGCCGCAGCATCGCCATTTGCGCCTCGGTCTCGACCCCCTCGGCGGTGACCGTGAGCCCGAGCTTATGGCTCATTGCCAGGATGGCGCCGACGATCGCCCGCGCGCCGTCGCTGTCGCGGTCGGCCAGCGTCGTGATGAACGACCGATCGATCTTGACACTGTCGAACGGAAACCGCTGCAGGTAGGACAGGCTGGAATAGCCGGTGCCGAAATCGTCGAGCGCGATATACGCGCCCATCTGCTTAATACTCAGCAGAATCCCGCGCACCTGGTCGGCATCGTGCATCAACCCGGTCTCGGTGACCTCCAGCTCCAGCCGGTCGGCTGGCAGTCCAGTTCGCGCGAGCACCTCGGCGACGGTCTCCGCGAACGTCCCGCCAACGAATTGGCGGGCCGAGACATTCACCGCGACGTGACAGGGTTGCGGCCAGGTGACCGCGGCCTGGCAGGCGACCTCGATCACCCAGCGCCCGAGCGGCACGATCAGGCCGGTGCTCTCCGCGAGCGGAATGAACTCGGCCGGCGAACTGGGAGCGAGCCCGGGGCGCGGCCAGCGCAGCAGGGCCTCAAGCACGACAATCTCGTTGGTTCGCAGGTTGAACAGCGGCTGGAACACCACCTCGAACGCGGCGTCGGCGACCGCCTGGCGCAGTTCCTGCTCCAGCGCGCGACGTTCCTCCGCCTGACGACCCATGGCGCTTTGGAAGAAGCAGAAATCGCCGCGCCCGTCCGCTTTGGCGCGATACAGCGCGATATCCGCGTTCTTGATCAGCACCTCGGCGATGGTGCCGTCCTGCGGCGCAACGGCGATGCCGATGCTGGCACCGATACGCGCCTCATAGCCACCAAGGTCGAACGGCTCCGACAATTGCTCGATCAGCCGTCGCGCAACGTGGGTGATCGTGTCGCGCCGGGCGACGTCGGTCAGCAGCACGATGAACTCATCGCCGCCAATCCGCGCCGCCGCATCGTTGGTGCGGACGTTCGCCAGCAGCCGCTCGGCCACAAGCTGCAACAGCCGGTCGCCGGCCTGATGGCCGAACGTGTCGTTCACCGCCTTGAACCGATCGAGATCGACGCACAGCACCGCGATGGGATCGCCGGCACGCTGCGATTGCGTCAGGTGCCACACGATCAGGTCGTGAAACTGCGTCCGGTTGGGCAGGCCGGTCAGCATGTCGTGATGGGCCAGGAAGCGGATCTTCGCCTCGGCGGCCCGTCGCTCGCTAATGTCGCGCAACGCGGTGACGACGGCGCGGCCGCCGGCGAACGAGATGTCCCGCGACAGCACTTCCACCGGCAGATCGACGCCGTTGGCGGTGCGGATCGCATAGTCATGCGTGGCCACCCCGCTCGAAGCCGGGGATGCGAGGTTATCGGCCAGAAATTGTCCCAGACGCCGCCCTTTCACCGCCGACAACGGCATGCCCAGGAGGTCGCAGAACACCGCGTTGGCGTCGAGCACGATGGCGTCGCGATGGATGACCAGCGCCTCGAACGTGCTCTCGGTGAATTCGCGCAACCGTTCGCTCTCGTGATCGATCAGCGTCGCCGCGCGCCGGTCGATGGCCGCCCCGATCAGCCCGAGCAGGGCCGTCACCACGGTCTCGGAGATGAACACGACCACGATCGGACGGAACGCCATGCCACCGGGCGTCGCCAGTTGCGCGCTCCAATCGGAAAACCCCAACACGGATCCCAACGAGGCAGAGGCCACCACGGTGAGGCCAACGCCGATGAACGCGGCGGCCACCACCCGGCGCGCGGCACCCGCCTGCCAGAAGCCGATGGCGCACAGCATGCCGCTGGCGGCCATTGCGGCCAGCACGCCCCGAAGGTCGTAGGCCAGGGGCGCCGGCGCGGTCAGCCCGCTCATGTCGATGAACAGCATGCAGGACGCGCCGCCGGACAGCAACGATCCGGCGAGCACAACGTTGCGGATGTTGCGGGTGCAGCGCGCGACGATCGCCACGGCGGTGACGGCGCCGGCCACCTGCACCAACCAACCCTGAATCAGCGAGGCAAGCGGGAAATACGGGTCAAGATGCGGGAAACTGCCCTGAAGGCAGACCAGGAAGGCGATCCAGCCGGTCAGACCCAGCAGCACTCCGGCAAACAGCAGACGCGGCAGGCCGATGTCCTCGCGCCCCGCGATCGCGAGCGGCACCATGCGAAGCACCAGCCAGCCGCCGAGCAGGCTTGCAGGGCCGGCGACGGCAAGAAACGCAATCGCGTTCCACGATACGGCCCACGATACGGCATCGAACAGTTCGTCCATCGACCCGGTACCCTGTTCCTTTCGGCCACGGGTTTGGCACGGAGGCGTGAACAAAGTCTTAGCCGCGCGCGTGCGGCCAAGGCCGGGTGCGTAAACCAGTGCCGACTTGCTGACTCGGTAACCTCCCACCGGTATTCCAAGGTCCGGAATGTGAACGGACACGCCGGATGGTGCGTCGGCTCCTAGCCATGGTGCTGACGTCGGCGCTGATCGTGTCGCTGGCCACGCGGCCTCGTTGCCGCCGCTGGACCTTCAGATCCTCGCCAAAGCGCTGGCATTCCTCGAGCCGCCGCTGACGGGCGAGGCGGTCATCGCGATCGTCTACGCCGCCGGCAACCCGGACTCGCGGCGTGACGCTGACGCGCTGGCAACCGAGATCGGCAGCTCCCTGAACATCGGCGAGGCGACTTTGACGCCACTGGTGGTCGAGTCCGTGGCAAGGCTGTGGTTCAGCGCTGTTCGGCGAGATCAGGCCAATGGTCTGGGTGTCCCCCCGCCTTCGCAGGGGCAGGCTATGCTGGGCAGCCAACGTGGCCACGCGGTCGAATGGCAGGTGTGTCTGGCGCATCTGTTGCGCGATACGCGCTATCCTTTGGAATGCGGCGATACCGCCTTCAGTGCTCCGCTCAAGCGGCTGTGGCTGCGTGCCATCGCGATCGGGCGACGACGAGAGACGCTGAAGGACACCACGCTGAAGCAACATCTCGTCGATCTGGATCGCCGGCCATGCTGAGCCTGTCGCACTGTAGCCTGCCACCGGGCTCGACCCGGTGGGGCCCTTGTCCCGGTGGTGGTGCGGTTCGGCGGTTGCGCGGCGGCGGGCGACGACGGCCAGGCCATGCTCGTCCCGCCGCGTCTCGCATGATCAGCCCTTCGGCGGCAACCAGCGCTTCGAGCGCGCTGGATTGTCGTGCCGACAGGGTTGGTTCCACATCGCAGCGCGGACAATCGGCCTGCAATGCAACGGCGATCGGACCATGCCAGATGATACCGCAGGCCACCTCCCGTCCATCTGGCTGGATGACATGCGACACGCTGGTGATCCCCACCATCGCCTCGATCACCGTCGGCTCGCGGGCATCGAGGATGCGTGCGTCGTCGCCACAACACGTCTGCACGGCGAGACGCATCGCCGCCGCGGTTTCGGTCTCCGGCGCCAAATGCGCCGTGGCGACTGGGATTGGAGGCAACCTCGGTCAGGCCGCCCTCGAGTGTCGCCTGATAGAAACGTGCCAGCCGTGCCGATCCGGTGAAGACGATGCGTGCCGGGGCGCCGTGAAACGGCCCGTCGGCCGCGCCGCGCCGGTACTCCAGCTCGTAGTCCTGAATAGTGCCGTTGGCCGCGAGATGCTCGCGGGGATCACCTCACCAAGCTCGGGAAACTGTGCGGACGTTGTCGCGAGGAGGACGCAAGACATCCCACCCGTGCCTGTGGCGGCCACGATTGTAGCGAACGCTGGCCGCAACCGGGCGGTCGGAGCCGATCTCGCGAGAGGGATCCGGCGCGGCGGCAGCGGCGGCTCCGAAGTCGCGGTGTCACGCGATACACGTGCCGACTGGGGTCCATCGGGTGCGCCAGGTGATGTGGCCAACCAAACCCTGGCCGGGTTGGCCGATCGCCTGCTGGCGGACGCGCGCAACGCCTGCCGACGGGAACGCATTTCCACTACGCGGCGGGAACTGTTCGCGCTGGTCGCCAGGCGGGTTGGCTTGCCACCGGCCGAAGTCGCGCGACGGATGGATTGCGCCATCCGTCGTGACTGGGTCGCGACAACGTCCGCCAGTGCCGGCGGGCGGCACGTTGACGACTCGGTGCCACGGCTGGCGACAAGATCCTCGGCGCGCGAGTGCGAGAGGTGTTCCTGTCCCGGCGCAACGCGCATCCGGATGACATCGCCGCGCTGCAGCGGCTCGCCGCTTGCCTCGAGATCTCGGTGGAGCGCGTCTATGAGCTCGAGGCGAGCGGCCGCCGCAAGCTGGCCAGGTTGCTGCGCGCGCCTGCGCGCCCCGGCTAACCTAACCGGCGGCGCGGCGGCGTTTGCGCGGCTGCAGGGCGGGAGCCTCGGATTCATCCGGATTGGCCAGGGCGGCGAGCAGCGCCTCACGCAACTGTTGCAACTTGCGCTCGTTCTCGACCTTCAGGCCGAACACGTCCTTCACATAGAACACGTCCACCGCGCGCACCCCGTAGGTGGTGACGTGCGCGGAGGCGATTTGCAGCCCCTGTTGGGAGATCGCCGCCGTAACATCGTGCAGCAGGCCGGGCCGATCACGGCCGTTCACCTCCAGCACGGTGAAGCCGTTGGAGGCGTGGTTGTCGATCACCACGCGCGGCGGCACGTTGATCGCGCGCGTGCGCCGGCCGAGCAGCAGCTTCGATACCTTGAGAATCTCGGCCGGGAGGCGAATGCGCCCGGACAGCGCCTGCTCGATCAGCACCGCGAGCTTCGCCAGGCGATGCGGCGCGTCGAAGGCGCCGCCGGCAGCGTCCTGGATCCAGAACGTATCGAGCGCCATGCCGTTGGTCAGTGTGTGGATCCGCGCGTCGACGATCGAGGCGCCGGCCACGGCGAGTGCCCCCGAGATCTTGCTGAACAGTCCGGGATGGTCGTCGCAATAAACGGTCACCTCGGTCACCGCGCGCGCCGGCAGCGGCATCGTATCGACTGTCAGGGGTGCCTTGCGCGCCCCGGCGTCGCGCACCAGCCGGGCGTGGCGACCATGCGTTTCGGGATCGAAGGACAGCCAGTAGCCCGGGTAGCCGAGCGTGGTGAATTTCTCGATCTCGTCGGCCGACCAGTCGGTCAGCAGCGCCGCCGCCGCGTCCTTGGCGCGGTTGACCCGGACGTCGCGCTCCGTGGTCGCCAGCCCGCCGGCCAGCACCTCGGAGACACGCTGATAGAGCTCGCGCAGCAGGGTCGCCTTCCAGCCGTTCCACACCTTGGCCGACACCGCACGCATGTCGGCGACCGTCAGCACCAGCAGCAGGCGCAGTCGTTCCGGCGACTGAATGACATCGGCCAGGTCGAGGATGATCTTGGGGTCGTCGATGTCACGCTTGAACGCGATCTCGGTCAGCAGCAGGTGGTGCAGCACCAGCCAGGAGACCGTTTCGGTCTCCTCCGGCGTCAGGCCGAGCGACGGGCCGACGGTCAGCGCCAGTTCCGCGCCGATCTGCGAATGATCGCCGCCGCGACCCTTGGCGACGTCATGCATGATCATCGCCAGATACAGCGCGCGGCGCGACTGCACCTGCGTGATCAGGCTACTGGCAACCGGCGCGATCTCGGCCAGCTTGCCGCGCTCGATCTGGTTGAGCACGCCCACCGCCTCGATGGTGTGCTCGTCGACGGTGTAGACGTGGTAGGTGTCGAACTGCATCTGCCCGACGATGCGGCCCCAATCCGGCAGGTAGTAGCCGAGGAAGCCGGCTTCGTTCAGCACCGCGAGCCAGCGCGCGCCATCGGAATGAACGTGCTCGGCGTCGGCGCCGCACAGCAGGTCCATGAACAGCTCCGCCGCGGCTTTGTCGCCGCGCAATCTGATCGCGCCCCGTTCGTTCCGGGTCAGCGAATGGATCGCCAGCGGATGCAGTTCCAGGTTGCGGTCGCGCGCCACCTGCAGGATGCGCAGCATTTGGATCGGTTCGCGTTCGAATTCGCGCCCGGGCGCCGGCAGCAACTTCCCTTCGGCCAGCACGAATCCGGCGGCGCGCAGGTTGGGATCGGTTTCCGCCGACACCGCCGGGGCGCCGAGGGCGGCGCGCAGGATCGCCGGCTCCACCACGCGGGTCAGCCGCACCACCTCGCGCACGGTGAGGAAATAGTGGCGCATGAAACGTTCGACACCGTCCTGACGGCCGTGGCGCGTGTAGCCCATGCGCGCGCCGACCACCGGTTGCAGGTCGAATGTCAGCCGTTCCTCGGCGCGGCCGGCGACGTAGTGCAAATGGAAACGCACGGTCCAGAGGAATTCCCAGGACCGGCGGCCGTGCCTGGCCTCCGACGGCGAGAGGATGCCGCCGACCTCGGCGAGCTGGCCCATCGTTTCGGTACCGAACACGTAGCGGGCAATCCAGTAGAGCGTCTGCAGATCGCGCAGCCCGCCGCGGCCTTCCTTCACGTTCGGTTCGACAACGTACGGGCTGTCGCCGTAGCGGCGGTGGCGCACCTCGCGCTCCGCCTGCTTCGCGGTGATGAAGCCCGCCGCGCCGGCCTCCTTGCAGGCGGCGCGGAAGCTGGCATGGAAGGCGCCGAACAGCTCGGCCTCGCCGGCGATATGGCGGCCGTCGAGCAGCGCCGTGCGGATCGTGGTGTCCCGGGCGCTCTCGGTCAGGCATTCGGCGATCGAGCGCGTGGCGTGGCCGACCTTCAGCCCGAGGTCCCACAGGAAGTAGAGCATGTACTCCACCACCTGCAGGGTGTGCGGGCTGGCCGCGCTCGGCGTGAGAAACAGCAGGTCGATATCGCTGAACGGTGCGAGCGTGCCGCGCCCATAGCCGCCGGTGGCGGCGACCGAGAGCGCCTCCGGTTCGCCGAGCTGGTCCACCGTGTGGTCGTGCAGCGCGCGGATCAGCCCGTCGATCAGCTTGCCAAGCATGCGCGAGGCGACGAGGCCGTTGATCTGGTCCTGCTCGAACGCGTGCTGCACGTGCTGCTGAATGCGGGCGAGGTGGCGGCGGAACACGCCGAGTGCCGCGTCGCGGGGAATTTTCTCGCCGGCGCCGAGTGCCGCAAGCGCTTCGTTGATCGCGCTGGGGGCGACGTCGGCGGCTTTCGGCAGGATGGCGGGGCTCAGCATGGGCGCGATGCTAACCTCATGTGGCGTCGCCGGAAACCTCTTGTTCCGCCGCCTGCACTGAGGGGGCCTGCAACGAGGGTGTCTGCAACAAGGGCGCCGGCAACAAGGTTTGCAATCGATACAATGTGTCCAGCGCCTCGCGCGGGGTCATGCGATCGGGTTCCAGCGCGGTGATCGCCTCGTATAAATGGTCGCGCAGGGGATCGGGGGTTGGATCGGGGGGTGCATCGGGTGTTGGGTCGGGCTCTGACGTCGGCGACGCCTTGGTCGAGGCGGCAAACAGCGGCAGCGCGGTGAGTGGTGCGCCGGCCGCACCCAAAGGCCCACCGTGCTTTTCCAGTGTTGCCAGCAGCGACGCGGCGCGCTTGACCACCGGGGCCGGCACGCCGGCGAGCTCCGCCACGTGCACGCCCCAGCTTCGTCCGGCGGCGCCCTCGGCGACCTCGTGCAGGAAAACCACGGAGCCTTTCCATTCCTTCACCCGCATGGTGTGCGGCCGCAATCGTGGCAGCCGATCGGCGAGTTCCGCAAGCTCGTGGAAATGTGTGGCGAAAATTGTGCGGCAGCGGATTGCCTCGTGCAGGGCTTCCAGCACTGCCCAGGCGATGGCGAGGCCGTCCAGGGTCGCGGTGCCGCGGCCGATCTCGTCCACCACGACCAGCGAGCGCGGGCCGGCTTGGTGCAGGATGGCGGCGGTCTCGATCATTTCGACCATGAAGGTGGAGCGGCCGCGCGCCAGATCGTCGGCGGCACCGACGCGGGAGAACAGCCGATCCACCGCGCCGATGCGCGCGGACTCCGCCGGCACCGGCAGGCCGGCCTGGGCGAGCACGACGATCAGCGCGTTCTGGCGCAGAAAGGTTGATTTGCCGGCCATGTTGGGGCCGGTCAGCAGCAGCACGCGGCGATCGGCGGAAAGGTCGCAGTGGTTGGGCACGAATGCGGCGGCGCCGGCAAGGGCGGCTTCCACCACCGGATGGCGGCCGGCCCGGACCTGGAAGCTCTCGTCATCGGCAACGACGGGGCGGCACCAGGCGCCGCCTTCGGCGATACGCGCGGCGGATTGCACAACATCGAGGAAGGCCAGCGCGTCGGCGCAGGCGGCGAGTGCATCGGATTGAGCGAGAGCAGTGCTGACGAGATGGGCGAACACGGCGCGTTCACGCGCGGCGGCACGCTCGCCTGCCTCGGTGATGCGCCGGTCGAGGTCGGACAGGTCGGGCGTGGTGAAGCGCGCGCCGTTGGCCATGCCCTGGCGCAATGTGAGCTCGGGGAAATCGCGCAGTCGTTCGACGGCTTGCGCCGGGGCTTCGATGACGTATCCGAGCTGGGCGTGGTGGCGGATCTTGAGCGATGCCACGCCGTAACGTTGCGCGTAGTCGAGCTGGAACTGGGCGAGGACCTTGCGGCTGTCGTCACGCAGTGCGAGCTCGGCATCGAGCTCGGCGTCGAAACCGCGTTTGATGGTGCCCCCATCTTCCAGTCGATGCGGCGCCGGATCGGCCAGCGCGTCGGCGAGCAGGCGTTGCAGATCCGAATCGACCGCGAGGGCCGCCCGGGCGGCGGTCAGCGCCGCTGGCAGTGGGCCGTCGAGGGCGGTGGCGACGTTGTTGGCGGCGTCCATTCCGTCGCGCAGCGCGGCAAGGTCACGCGGGCCGCCGCGGCCGACGGACACGCGGGCAAGCGCGCGGGCGATGTCAGGCGCGGCGCGCAGCGCGGTCCGCAGCGTGGTGGTGGCGGCGGTGTTGGCGAGCGGCCACGACCAGGCGTCCTGGCGTGCCGCGATCGTCGCGGTGTCGGTCAGCGGGGCGGACAGCCAGGCGGCAAGCGTGCGGGCGCCGGCGGCGGTGAGGGTGCGATTGACGGCGGCGAACAGCGTGTGCCGATCGGTGCCCTCGCGGGTGCGCAGGATTTCCAGGCTAGCGCGGGTGGCGGCATCCATCGCCAGCGTGCCGGCACGGCCCTGCGGCGTGGGGCGGGCGAGGCGCGGCAGGGCGCCCGCCTGGGTGGCGCGCACGTAGTCCAGCGCGAGCGCGGCGGCGACGGCTTCCGCGTCAGTGAAGCTGCCGAACGCGTCCAGGCTGGCGGCGCCGAAGGCCTCGGCCACGCGGCGGCGGGCGACGAGGGGCGGGGAGGGGATGGTCTCCGGCGCGCGGCGATCCGACCAGTCGGCGAGGGCGATCGTGGCGGCGGCAAGGATCTCTGCCGGGTCCAGCCGGCCGAGCAGGGTGGGGAGTTCGGGCTCGGTCAGCGCGGTGGTTTCGAACAGGCCGGTGGAGACGTCGAGCCACGCGGCGCCGAGGCCGTCCCGGTCGCGCGCAAGGGCCAGCAGCAGGTTGGGGCGGGCAGCGTCGAGCAGCGCGTCCTCGGTGATCGTGCCGGGGGTGATCAGGCGGACCACCGCGCGGCGGATCGGCGCCTTGCTGGTGCGGGTCTTCGGGTTCTCCATCTGCTCGACGACGGCGACGCGGAAGCCGCGGCGGATCAGGCGGCCGAGATAGAGTTCAGAGCTGTGGACTGGCACGCCGCACATCGGGATGGGCGCGCCGGCGTGCTCGCCGCGGCTGGTGAGCGCGATGTCGAGGGCGGCGGCGGCGGCTTCGGCGTCAGCGAAGAACAGCTCGTAGAAGTCGCCCATGCGGAAGAACAGGATGGCGTCCGGGTGGTCCGCCTTGATGGCGAACCATTGCGCCATCGCGGGGGAGGCGCCGGCAGCATGCGGGATGGCGGGCATGCGCCGGGTCTAGCGCAGCGGGCGCTGGGTGCGAAGCGGAAGGTGGGGGATACAAGTTGGATGGAAGAGGCTCTGGCGCTCCGGATTCGCAGCTAGCCAGACTGCACGGTGACCGACATATGCCCTGCACGCTGGCGCTTCGCCGGTTTCACCGTCACCGTTACCTCCGCGTCCTGGCCGAGGGTGGCCAGAAACTCCATCAGCCTGCCGACCGAGACAGACACCGGACGGAAGCGCATCAGCGCCGATACCCGGACCTGGGTCGTGCCGAGCAGGCTCCACTCAAATGAATTGCGGGACCACGACCCGTCCCGAATCGGCGACGTCCGCTTGATCCACCGCACCGCGCCGAGCCCCACCAGCGCCACGCCGAACAGCGCAAACGTCGCAGGCTCCGGCACTGATGATACCCCCTCGCCAATGAATGCCACGCCGGTATCGTCGCCTAGGCTCTGGCCATTTTCAGCCGTGCTGAAGTCGAACAGCGGCGTAAGACCAGCAGTGGCGAGATCGACACTGTATATTTCCGTATTGTCGACGGCGTACATCGTGGTGCCATCATCGGCCAGCCCGACAACACTGTTAAGCTCGGGTCCACTTGGGTTGCCGACGTGAAAGAAGCCGACGATGCTGTCGGTGCTCACATCGACCAACTGGTTATCGCTGGTCGAAGTCGCCGTGCCGGACTCGTAGAGGGTGGTTCCACTGAAGGCGAGATCGCCGGACGATCCCGACGCCGTTGGCGCAAAGATCGAGGCAGTTCCCGGACTGCTCGGATTGACCGAATAGACCGAGTTCGTCAGAAAAGATGCTGCGAGAAGGTCGGTGCCGCCACCACCGACCAACGCGTTCATGATGCCGCCACCGACGTTGTAGGTGCCGAGATCGGTCGCCGCTCCGGTCGACGGGATGATCGAATAGAGCTTCGTCCGCGTCGTGCCGTACATCGTGCCCGTCGAATTGAAGGCGATGTCCGTGAGACTCCGCCCGGTATTCTGCACCGAATTCGCCACGACGACGTCGGTCGTGAGATCGACCTGGCCGATGTTGCCATTCACGTCGCTGATCCAAAGTATCGTATCGGCGTGGGCCGATCCCGCCGGCAGCAATCCGAGCGTGGCCAGGACCGGGACCGCACCAAGCCATTCGTAGCGCATGACCATATTACCTCCGACGTTGCGACGACGCGTCCGAGATGAGCCGAACGAGGGAGTCGTCTGTTTGCGTGGACGACAGGCCGATTTTTGCCCATCCGACGCCTACCGCGCATCCGTCAAACGTACTAGACTGATCTGATAGCGGATCCTCCCGGCCGGTTTCGCCACTCCCGGCGCCGGCTTGAGAAGGCAGAATTGGGACGATGGCCGGCGCCCAGGATGCAGCCCTCATTTACGATGCGGCCGTCGACCCGTCGCTCTGGCCTCGGGTGCTGGAGCGCTTGATCGACCGCGTCGGCGGCAGCCACGGCACCATGGTTCGGGAACGATTCGCCGGCGGCGGGGGTGGCGTGATCGCTCGGATGGATCCCGATGTTCTTCAGCAGTACCTCAGTCAGTGCCACATTTCCGAGCCGCTGAAATTCAGTTCGAGTACGCCCGCCGGCCAATTCATGACCGATCGACAAATGGCCCCACGAGAGGACCTCGTCACCAGTCGATACTACCGCGCGTTTCTGCGACCTGTCGGGATCAACTCCCTGGTCACCGCGGTCCTATGGCGGGGCACCGAGTTCAAATGCTGCGTAACCATGTCCCGGTCACCGCAAGCCGAGGAATTCGACGCGAATGATATCAGGCTGGTTCGCGATCTGGGGCCGCATCTGGTTCGCGCCATCGGTGTTTCGTTGCGCCTCGCCGAAGCATCGATCGTTTCGCGCGGCGCCGAGACAACACTCGATCGCCTGCCGCACGGGCTCCTCCTGTTTGACCGGCGCGGCAAGATCGCTTTCCTCAACCGGGAGGCCGAGGCCATCCTCGCGGCGAGGGATGGGCTTGCCATCACACCGCGCGGACTTGCCGGCGCACGACAAGCCGAGACCGAGCGGCTGGTGCGCGCGATCGCCAAGGCGGTGGCCGGAGAAGGCTCGGCCCTCCGGGTAGAGCGGCCGTCCGGGCGCCGCCCGCTCGTCATCCTGGTGGCGCCGTTCCGCCCGGAGACCGACTGGCTCGGCACCACACTGCCCGCGGTCATTCTGACTGTGACTGATTCGGAACGGCCTCCGGTAATATCCGAAGCCCGCCTGATACAGCTTTAAGGGCTGACGCGCATCGAAGCGGCGATCGGCGTGCGCCTGCTGAGCGGACTGGACCTTGCCGAGATCGCCCGCGAGCGGTGCGTCAGCCTGCGCACGGCGCGGGTCCAGCTGAGCCAGATCTTCGCCAGAACGGGCACCAGACGCCAAGCCGATCTGGTACGCCTCCTGCTGAGCGAGGGCGTCGGCCCCCTGTGATTGTCAATTCGCCCAGGAGGGGGCCGCCCTGAATCTGGGTGCCACGTGTGGCTTCGTTCGGAGGCGTCTCGCTCCTCGGCGCCGGTCATCCGCCCGCGACGCTGGCCTGTCGGATTTGGTCGGACATATTTGTATTTTTTGATCTCCGGATAGGCTATCTATGCAACTAAGATGCGGAAGAATAGCCCTGCTCTTTCCGGTAGTTTCGTCAAAACCATAAGTCCGACCGGCTGCTAGAACGGAAAAAATCGTGCGCACCCAAACGCCTCGTAGGCGTACCGCAACGCCAACTTTTGCGCGTTTGGTCCGCTGAACAGCATCGGCGCCGCCGCCGCGGGGGCTTCCACCATCCAACAGCCGGTCGCCTCCGGCGCCGGATAGACCCGCGGCGGTTCCCGAACCCGAGGCTCGATGATGTCCGTGTCCATCCGCCGTCCCCCAATCCGCCGCTGCGCAGCACATTTTTATTGCGCCGCAGCATGACACGCCGATGACAGACAGGGAAGTAAAATTATGCTGCCAGCGGCGCCGAGACCCCAAGCAGCCACACCCGGACATGGACCGGCGACTGGTTCACCACCTGATGCATATCCAGATACTGACACGTCCCGCACCGCCCCACGAATGAGATCCTCGGTGTGGCGTCGGCCAGCGCCTTGAAGCGCGCATAGACCGCCTGGTACCGCCCGTCACACGTCGTCACCGGATAATACCGCTCCCGGTCGTTGGCCAGGTAGTCGCACGGCTCCTGCCGCGTCACGGTCTTCGGCTTGCCGCTGTGCGCTTTCTGACCCGGCAGCAAGGACCAGTCGGTCTCCCGCGTCAGCGGACCGTCATCGGTGAAATTTATCGTCGCCGCATCCCCCGCTCCCGCGTCGGACACACGCACCACGTGATGGAAGCGGATCGACCGATACGGCAGCGGCCCAAACCGGTCGACGAAGAACTCATCGATCGGCATGCTGTTGAAGCAATGCGCATACCCCGCCAGTAGTGTCGCATCGAACGCCTGATTCAACGTCACCGCGATCCGCTTATGGTCCAGTGTCGTCTCGAACAACCGCGCATACCCGTCGCGCGGCATCATCTGGAACCGATCATCCGGGAAATACCGGCTGTCGTCAGGCGCCGTCGAAGAAGAAGCTGCGCACCTCCAGATCGAACCGCTCCTGCTCCAGCAGGATCCTCTGCCGGTACAGACGCTGCGCCGCGAAATGCGCCGCGGGCTCTTCCAGAATCGCGTCGATCCGCCGGTGCAGCGCGCCCGAGGCAATGTCGTCCTCGGTGAACCGATACGCCGCCGGCAGCGGATGATCCAGAAAGCAGGTCGCCGCGCCGACCGCGTGCAGCAGCACCACCGCGCCGGCGATCGCGGCCTCGCGTGGCACCCGGTCCTTGCCCGGATGATGGCCGAAATCGAGGTAGATGCGCGCGTCGAACAACGTCTCGCGCACCTGCGCCTTGGTCATGTCGCGGATCGGCACGAAATCGATCGGATGCCGCAATGCCGCCGCGCCCGCGAGGAAGCGCGCCGCCCGCTCGCCGCCCTTGTTGGGAAAGAAGCACACCACATCGCGCCGCGCCTCGATCGGGGCGACCTCGGAGGTCACCAGGCTGCGATGCACGAACTGCGGATCGGTGTAGTCCGACAGCGGAAAGTACTGCGCCGTCCCGTTCGCCGCCAGGAAATGCCGCGCGTAATCCGACTGATACAGATGGATCAAGTTGGTATCCGCGAACAACGCGCGCCTTGCCGCCTCGTCCAGCAGATCCTGATTCTGCGGCATCGCATTGTCGAGCGACAGCCACCACACCGCCCGCTGGTACTTGTTCGCCGCCGCCGCCAGCTTGGACAGCGGCTCCGGAAACACCATCAGCGTGCCCGGTCCCAGTCGCGTCTCGCGCAGCACAAGCGGTTGGTACTGCGCGAAATGTGCCGGCATCGGCGAAGTTTCGGCATGGCAGCGCAGGATGTCGCCGTCCACCTCGATGCTTGAGTGCGGGGCGTAATAGACCATGCGCGCCGCCCCGCCATGCTGCGCGATGCGATAGCCGAGCTGGTGCAGCGCCTCCGGTCCGCCGGTTTTCACCTCCGGGCAGAGCAGCAGCACCTCGTTGAAGACTGGTCGCATGGGTCGGTCGGGCTCACCAATGAGCCTGTGCCACTACGCCCGAAACCTTGACGCCCCGTTACCGGATGGAGCTTTACCAGACGGGGATTTGACCAGACGCCGTGCTGGCAGATGGGCGTCACCGGAGACGCCGCGTCACCAGGCGACCGCCCGAAGCGCGCGCGGCTCGGGGGCACGCCCGGGGCAAGCGGCCCGCCGGAGCCGATGACCCGCGCCGATCGCGCGCCCGCCGGTGATCAAATCTCGCGCCGCCGCCGCCGTCCCGCCGCGATCCTAATATCGCACGGTCAGGCTGGCGATGATGCGGCGTTCCACCGGCGGCGCCGAGGTCTGATACAGCCGCGAGGTGTTGAACTGCTGCGCCGACAGCGCCACCGTCACGTGGTCGGTGACATTGTAGCCGATGCGCCCGTTCATGGTCACATAATTGTTCACGGTATACGGCTGCAAGGTGAAGCCATCCGGGTTCGGTCGGTAATCCTGGTAGCTCGATTGCCAACGCGCCTACAGATCCATCTCCAGCCGCTCCCACGTATAGCCGATGCCACCGATCACTACATGCTGCGGCACGCTCCGCGCGTAATCGATCACGCTGGTCGGCTCCGGCCCCTGGTTCAGCGTCGTGTGATCGCTGGTGGCAACGAAGGCATAGCTGGCGTTCCACCGCCAGCCCGAGGCGGAATGACCCTTGATGCCGATCTCCGCGCCGGCCGCCGAACTGCTGCCGACATTGCTGGTCAGGAACGCGGGATACTCGAATTGGCCTATTGGCACGATTTGCGGCGGCGAGGACAGCGGCTGGCTGATGATGTTGTCGCTGCGCTGCACGAACACCGCTGTGCGCACCGTCGAGTCCCATGCCGGCACGGTGCGATCGTAGTCCAGCTCGATATTGTGCACGATCGACGGCTGGATATTCGGATTGCCCGTGATCACCACCGGTGCGCCGAGCGAGCCGAACGAGGACTGTTGCCCGAAGTCGACCAGGCTGGGCACTTGCACGCCGCGCGCCGCCATCAGGCGCACCGTGTCGCGCTCGGTGAATTCGTCAACCAGGCCGATGTTGAAGCTGAATGCGGTGAAGCCGGCATGATCGTAGTCGGAGACCGTAAATCCGGGAAATCCCGGGCCTGTTGCCGGTGTGCCTTTATAGTGCAGCGCCAGCGTGTCCGAACGTACCGCGGTGGTCAGCGACAGGCTGGGGATAATCTGCCAGTTCCACATCGCGCTCGCCGCGTAGTCGTCGTAGCCGATGGTTCCCTGCAGGAATTCGGGGGAGGTCGAGGCGTTGTTGCGGTATTCCAGCCCGAGGCGAACCGTGTGGTCGCTGCCGAGCTTCGTCAGATCGCTGGCCTGCACCACGTAGACGTCCTGCTTCGCCCAGCCACCGGGCGATTGCAACCCGGCGCCGACGCTCGCCAGCTCCTCGTTGCGGTAGGCGCTGAGGCCGAGCAGGCCGATCCGGGTGTCGACGCTCACGCCGGCGCGCAGCGAATTGGTGCGCGTGAAGAGCGTGCTGAACACGCCGGCGAAGGTGTCTTGGGCAGCGCCGCTATCGGTCATGCTGGCTTCGATGAACGTTTCGACGCCGGCGGCGGGGCGTGCCTTGGCGTCGATGTTGAACGCCCCGATCTCCGGCGACCGGCGCGCCGCGGTGTCGATCATGGGCAGGCCGGCCGGCGCGAAGTCCTTCGAGGTGAATCCTCCGGCCGACAGACGCACGCCGAGATAGTCGCCCAGGCGCGCCGTCCCCACCACCGAGCCGGCCTGGTAGTCCTGGGTGCCGGTGCTGAGCGTCGCGGCGTTGATGCTGTCCACCAGTGGGTCGTAGGTGATGATGTTGATCACGCCGCTGACCGCGTTGAAGCCGTACAGCGCGGAGTTCGGGCCTTTGATCACCTCGATCTGGCGGATCTCGTTCAACTGGACGGGGATCTCCTCCCAGGACACATGACCGTAGTTCTCCTCGTAGACCTCCCGTCCATTCACCAGAACCAGCAGCCGCGGATTGTACGGTTGATTGTAACCACGGATGCCGACATCGACGTCGGCCATGCCGTAGCGGCGCACGTCGAGCCCGGGCAGGAACTGCAGGATGTCGGGAATCGACGTGGCACCGGACCGGCGGATGTCGTCCTGGGTGATGATTTCCATGTCCGTCGGCGCCTCGGACACCAGTTGCGGCCGGCCGGTGGCCGAGGTGGTGACCGGCTCGCCGAACACCTGCTCCAGCGCGCCGGTGTCGAGCGACTGCGCCAGCACCGGCCCAACCAATGCCGGACCGCACAGGCTTGCCAAGATGATCGCTGCCGGCGCGAAATATCGACCTTCGCCGGCGCAAATAACCGTCGAAAGTGAGCAATGCCGGCTCATAGTTCATGCACCATGATGCGGAATGCCGTGGCGAAGGTCAGGCCGGCTCCGTTCGCGGCTTCGCGATTGATGTAGATCTCGACCCGCCCATTGGAGTGGATTGCCATGGTGCATGTGCCTGCCCGCACGGCTGCCAGGTCGGCCGTGACGCACAGCG
This sequence comes from Acetobacteraceae bacterium, assembly GCA_003151425.1. Classification (GTDB taxonomy): domain Bacteria; phylum Pseudomonadota; class Alphaproteobacteria; order Acetobacterales; family Acetobacteraceae; genus Palsa-883. The sequence goes on along the minus strand of PLXO01000083.1, from coordinate 5,390 downwards.
CGTGCTGGGCCCGCGCGGCTTCGAGCACCCGCGCGCTGGCGGCACCGGTCGCCACGATGACCAGGCTGAAACGGCTGGTCGCCAGCGCGGCGGAGTCGACCACCGTTGGCGTCAAGGTCGCCTCGCCGATGCGCAGCGAGCTGCCGATCTCGGCTGCCAGCGCGTCAGCGTCACGCCGCGAGTCCGGGTTGCCGGCGGCGTAGACGATCGCGACGACCGCCTCGCCCGCCAGCGGCGGGTCGAGGAATGCCAGCGCTTTAGCGAGAATCTGCAGCTCCAGCGGCGGCAACGAGGCCGCGTGGCCCGAGGACACGAGGGGCGCCGACATCAGCACCGCGGCCAGGAGCCAACGCCCCATCCGTCGTGTCCGTTCACATGCCAAGCGTCGACATACCTATGGGTGGTTGTCGGGTCAAGACGGCAACCATGGATTGCGCAGCCGGCTTTGGCCGCACCCGCGCGGCCAAGACTTTGTTCAAGCCTCTATGCCAAACCCGTGGCCGAAGTGAATGGGTAACGGGTCGCTGGACGAGCTGTTCGATGCGGTATCGGGGGCCGTATCGTGGAACGCGATTGCGTTTCTTGCCGTCGCCGGCCCTGCAAGCCTGCTCGGCGGCTGGCTGGTGCTTCGCATGGTGCCGCTCGCGTTGGAATTCGCAACGACTGCCCGCTTATCCTCGTCTCGACGGCACCACTCCGTCGGCACCACGAAGGCGTCCGCCGACTGGTGGTGAGTGTGCCACGGTGCTCACTCCGGGGAAGGTCCGGTGCTCGCCATGCTCGCACGCAAGATCGCGTTGCGCTTGGCTGCTTGTGGCTCCGCTCCTCTTGGTCCGCTTCGCGGCCCAAGCCCCTCCGCTCCGCACCGTGGATCGGGCGCTGCCAGGTCGGGACGGGAAAGCAGGCTCTCTGATCGAACCGGAAAGCTGTGAAGCCTCCGCAGTCTTTGTCGCGGTAGGCCCACTTGTAGCCAACCCCCGGCAGGGTGATTTCTATCTGCCAGCCCCCGGCGCAGGCCGTCCAGCCGCCCGATCTGACGGATTGTCGACCAGCGCCACCTCGCGCTACCGGACGGCGGCAGGCCCCACACCGCAGTAGGCGCAGCACTTCGCCCAGGGTAGCGCACGCCCGCTGCTCGGCCAGCATGCGGAACGGCAAGCAGGCCTAGCGAGCGCAACACGCGACGCGCAGCCCACCAGCCAGAAAGAGCAGCAAGCGGGAGATCGAGAAGGAAGCGCGGCGGATCACCCATGCGAGGAGGCTAAAGCCACGGGCACGATAAGGGAACACCGTGCATCCAGCGCGTTTGATTCCTGACGGTCCCCCAGGGGCGCTGGTATGAGGAGTGCGCGGGCAGCAGGCGCGGGGCGCGGGAGTCGCTTGGTTGCCGTCAGGCGAGCCAATCCCGCAACCGGCGCTGCGCCGGCTGGTCAACCCCAGTCTTCTCCTGAAGGCGCTTCAGACGCGATATCGCGGCTTGTTCGGTCGGGTAGGTTGCCACAAGCGTCCGCTTCCCCTCTGCCGTGGTTCCAACAACCTTGTAGGTTCCCGCGCGCGGTATGATCGTATAGGTTTCCATGCCCGGAGTATGGCACGGACCGGCTGGTGTTCAATGTGGGATCGGTAGCACCGCAATCCAGTGGGATTCAAACTGACCCACTACCCACAAGCGACAGCGTGAGAAGCCCTCGTCAAGGCTCAGGCGCCGCTCGGACGCAGCTCGATCGTCGCCTGGCGCCGCAGCGATTGCTGCAACTGCCGTGCTGCGAGCTCGGCACGTTCCTCGATGATCTGCGCCCGCAGGTCCGGCGCGTTCGACGCGGCCAAATTCTTCTGCTCCCGCGTGCAGACCACCAGCACGCTGATGCCGTCAGCGGCCACCAGCGGCTGGGTGGCTTGGCCGATCGGCAGGGACTGCAACAACTGCCGAAATTGCGGCGGATTGACCCGATCGATCCGAACTTCGCCTGGGTCGAGCGGGCGCGGCGAGGGGTTGGCCTTGGCCGCCGCCTCCATCTGCTCGCAGCTATGAACGCCGGCGCTGATGGCGCGCGCCTTGTCCAGCGTCTGGCGCTGCTGCGCGGTCGGCTCCTGCGGGTTGAGCGGACTGGTGAACGGCAGGAACAGTTGGCGCATGGTCAGCACGGTGCCGATGTCGCGCCCGATTTCGCGTTTGGATTGCAGCGTTACGACCGCCACGCCGCCTGGCACCCTGATCGGGTTGCTCACCGCGCCTTCGGGCATCTCGGCCACGACCCGCGCGACCTGGGGGTCGAGCTGATTGGGTTGCACCCATCCAAGCTCGCCGCCTTCCAGCGCGGCCTGGCTCTGGCTGAACTGCGAGGCCACCGTCGCGAACGGCGCCCCGGCACGAAGCTCGGTGATCACCGTGTCGGCAAAGCGCTGTGCGTCGGCTGCGCTCGACGGATCGTCGATCGCGATGAAAATCTCGGCGACCAGGTACTCGGGCTTGCCGGTCTGCTGCTCCAGCAGGTGCTGCCGTTCCGCCACCGCCTCGGGCGCGACCTCGGCCAACGGGCCGAGTTGCTCGCGCACCACCTGGAGCCAGCCAAGCTGGGTGCGGATCTGGTCCACCAGCGTGCGCAGCCCGATCCCGTCGGCCGCCAGCTTCGCGCGCAACGCGCCGGGCGGCATGTTGTTGCGACTCTCGATCGAGCGAATCGCCTCGGCGATCTGCTTGTCCTGGATGACGACGTGACGCCGCTGGATCTCCTGCATACGCAGGCGCTCGTCGACCAACTGACGCCGAATCTGCGGGCGCAGCCGGTCCATGACGTCTGGTATCAGCTTCTGCCCGGTCGACAGCGCAAACAGCCGGGCGCGATCATCGACATCCACGTTGCTGATCACGTCACCGTTCACCACGGCGACGATGCGGATCGCCGACTGCGGCGTGGTAGCCACCGGGGCGGCATGACCGCCCGGCGGCGGCGGCGCGGCACCGCCGGCAGCCGGTGTCGCCGCCAGAAGGGCCAAGGTCAGAGACAGCAGCGTCAGGCGCCGGTTCAACGAAGGCTGCGGCGTGTATGGCGGTATAGCTTGCATGACGGGCGGGGCTGGGATGGCTGGCATGGGTCTGATACTTACATTCAAAGCGGGCACATTCAAAGCGGGTGCATTCAAAGCGCGCGGAAACCGAACGCACCGACGGTCTTGAAAGTCAACTGGACCAGCACCGCGGAGGAGCCGTGATCGCCATCATAGGACGTATAGCGGCGGTTCAGCTTCAAATCCGCGATGAAGCACTCGTCCTCGTAGATCAGATCGCCGACGATCGTATCCATCTGGTTCGTCTGCAGATTGCGTTGCAGCGAGGCGGTCACCCGGTACGCCCCCCAGCGCATCGTCGTCCCCAGCGTGATTTCCCGCCTTGGCGTATTGAATGTCGTGGTGGTGGGGGGTGGCATCGGCTGGTCGTATAGCTGATACGGATTGTCGGCCGTGTAGAGATAGCCGGCGTTCACCGAGAATGCCCCCATGCCGATCGTGGTGAAGGCATCGATCATGCGCGTCGCCAGCGTCGCCTGGTCGAGCCGCGTCCGATAGGTCAGGTCCATCCACTGGGTCGGGGCGAAGCTGGCGCGCACGACGACGTCGGAGACCTGGTTGTGCAGGCCGGTGTTCTCCGCGAACAAGTTGTCCTTGAAGGTACGGTAGGACTGCCCGATCAGGCTGTCGAAGGCGGTGCCGTTCAGGTACCAGGCGCCGTGCAGGCCGAGATTGAGCCGATCGCCCCCCTCCAGCCGATCGATGCCGGGAAAGCGGTTGAAGCCGAACAGGTTCACGTCGCTGAACTCGAGATCGAGGCTGTCCTCGTTCGGGTACTTGTTGAGCTGGCTGCTGCCGGTGCGCGGCGCGACGATCAGTTCCGCCATCGGTTCGATGATCTGGGTGCCCCAGACACCCGAATCGCGCATGAACGGCCAGCGCAGGTCGAGTGCCGCCTGCGGCAACGCGCGGGCGGTATCAATCTGATTGTGCGTGCCGAAGTTCGGCTGGTCCTCAAACGAGCTGGCGTCGTACGCCGCCGCATCGCCATGCAATGTCAGCTTCCACACATCGCCGAGGGACCCCATGAACGGGCGCTCCCAGTTGAGCGTCATGCTGGTACGGCGCGTGTCGGTGCCGTCGGATCGCATCACGTTGAACGCGCCCGCGTCCACGCTGAGCCGGCCGCCCCAGCCGTCGGGCTGGCCGAAATAGCTGTACTGATAGCGCGGCAGCACGACCGGAAGCTTGGTGTCGGTAATCGCCGTGTTCACGCCTTGGTAGAATTTGGTATCAAGCCGCGAATAGGCGCCGACGCCGAAACCTTCCACGTAGATCTGGCTCGCCAGAAGATTGATGTCGCCGCCAAGGTCCGGGCCCAGACGAAAATCCCTTGTGTAGTTCGCCGAGGACGCCCGGTTGATGTTGAAGCCCCAGCGCCAGGTATCGTCGTAGTCGAACTGCCCCTTCAGGTAGAGCGATCCCTGCAGCGAATGGTCATCGTAGCCGGCCGATACATTGGTCAGCAACGTGCCGTCATTGAAGCGGCGGCGGTACTCGACGTCGAGCTGCGGGCCGTTCTTGCTCGTCAGCATCGGCGTGAACGTCGCGTCGGACTGGTCGTCGAGCACCCAGTAGTACGGCTGCGCAACGAAGGCGCCCAGCCCGGAGCTCACCCCGATGGAGGGGATGAGCAGCCCGGACCCCCGCTTGACCGACGGATCGACCTGCGAGAACCACGGGAAATACGCCACCGGGATGCCGTACATCTCCAGCACGGCGTCCTCGTATTCGATCTTCTTGTGCTCCAGGTCCTGGATCGCCTTGTCGGCGCGCAACTGCCACAGCGGCGCCTTGGTCGGATCGGATTTGCACAGATTGCAGACCGAATACACGACGTGGGAGAATTCGTTGAGCTCCCCGCCGGTCCGTCGCGCGCCATTGGCCGCCAGCCGGGCGTTCTGCGCCAGGATCGCCTGCATGTCGCGCAGCACGCCGTCCTTCATCCCCTGGTGCATCTCGGCATACTCGGCAAACATGATCTCGCCGTCGGGTTCCATCAGGACCACGTGCCCGTAGGCGGCGACCACGCCGGTGTTGCGGTCGAACGTCACCTTGTCGGCGTGCAGCACATGATCGTTCTGCCAAGCCTCGACCTGGCCGATGGCGGTTACCAGGCCGTGCTCCCGGTCGTATTCAACCGAGTCGGCGGTGAAGGTCACCGGCTGGTCGTTGTGGACTGGCGGGCGGGACCCCGTCCCGATCGCGCCGAGCTGCGCCAGGGCGGGACCGAGCACGCCAAACACCGCGAGGATCGTGGCCACGCCGGCGGCCTGCCACCAGGCCGATCGGAGGAAGCGAAGGAAGGTCAGGGCTCCGCC
>PLXO01000321.1 GCA_003151425.1 Acetobacteraceae bacterium | reverse complement strand
ATCCCGAGAAGCTAACGAACACCTGCCCGCGCCGGAATCTCCCTCGCCGAAGTTCCAGACCTGGTGACCTCACGCGATTCGGTTGGCTTTGGGCGTCGCCTAAGGTCTCCGTTGGTGTGCTGCCTCGTTCATTCCGAATTAGTTATGCTCGGGAAAGACTCTCCCCCTCCCCTTGAGGGAGGGGGATGGGGGGAGGGGTTGGTGCCAGGGTCGTACCGCAGCCGCACACCGCGAGAACTCCTCCCCCAGCCTTGGTCCGCTTCGCGGCCCAAGCCCTCAAGGGGCGGGGGGAGAATCTGTCTCGGTACTACACCGTGAATTGTTCCGCAATGATCCGCTCCGACAACCCCTGGTCCGGATCGAACAGCACCGTCACCGTGACAGAACGATCTTCGCTGACCGCGACCGACAGCACGTCGCGTACCTCGGTGAAGTCGGCCACCGCCGCGACCGGGCGCTTGTCGTTCTCCAGCACCTCGAACAGCACGTCGGCGGCGGCCGGCAGCAAGGCGCCACGCCAGCGCCGCGGCCGGAATGAACTGATCGGCGTCAGCGGCAGCAGGTTGGCCGACAGCGGCACGATCGGACCGTGCGCGGACAGATTGTAGGCGGTCGAGCCGGCCGGCGTGGACAGCAGGATGCCGTCGCACATCAGCTCCTCCAGCCGCACGCGGCCGTCGACGGTGACACGGATCTTGGCGCCCTGGCGGAGCTGGCGCAGCAGGCTGACCTCGTTGAAGGCCAGTGCCTCCTCCACCATGCCGGTGACCGTGATGGCGTTCATCCGCAGCGGATGCAGCTCCGCCGCCTGGGCGCTGGTCAGGCGCTCCAACAGGTTGTCCTCACTGAACGTGTTCATCAGGAAGCCGACCGAGCCGCAGTTCATGCCGTAGACCGGCAGGCCGTTGACCACCGCGCGATGCAGCGTCTCCAGCATCTGGCCGTCGCCGCCCAGCGTGACCACCACCTCGGCCTGATCGAGCGCGCATTCGCCATAGCGCGTGACGAGACGGGCGAAGCTCTCCTGTGCCAACTGCGCGGAGGAGGCAGAGAACGCCACCCGCCCAGGCGTGACGGCCCGGCGCGTTGCCGGCGCGGACGGCTCCGGAACGATCGGACTCACACCCGCTTCCGATGTTCCAATACCGGCATGTTGCCGCGCACCCGCCCGGTGACCGTGGGGTCGATGCGCGCGGTGGTCCAGCCGATGCCGTCGGAGACCTGGGCGACCACCTGGCCCCAGGGATCGCAGATCAGTGAGTGGCCGTAGGTGAAGCGCGCCTCGCCCTTGCCTTCCAGGTGCTTGCCGTGCGTGGCGGGGGCGGCGAACCAGCACTGGGTCTCGATCGCGCGGCCGCGGATCAGCACCTCCCAATGGTCCTTGCCGGTGGCGAGCGTGAAGGCCGAAGGCAGGAAGATCAGCTCGGCGCCGCGCTCGCGCAGGGTCCAGAACAGGTCGGGGAAGCGCACATCGTAACAGATGGCGCAGCCGACTTTGACTCCGTCGGCCTCGTAGGTGACGACCTCGTCGCCGGCGCCGTAGGTGGCGCTCTCGCGATAGCCGGTGCCGTCGGGGGCGATGATGTCGAACAGGTGCATCTTGCGATAGCGCGCGATCTCCTGGCCGTCGGGGTCGAACACCACGGTGGTGTTGAACAGTTTTTCCGCCCCCTTCTCGATGATCGAGCCGCCGTGCACGTGGACCTTGGCGCCGCGTGCGACGTCGCGCAGGAATTCGTAGGCGGGGCCGCCGGGTTCGTTGGAGCCTTTCGCCGGCAGCACCTCGGCTTGGGCGAAACGGTTGGCGCGGTCGCCGCCGAGCGAGGACCAGACCTCGGGCAGGCTGACGATGTCGGGACGGTCGGCGCTGATCGCCTGGTCGAGCAGCGCGCGCGCCTGGGCGATGTTTTCGACTTTGTTGGCGCCGGGGTTCATCTGCACGACGGAGACGCGCATGTCGGTGCTCCTGCTTGTGGGGCTGGGGGAGAGAAGCGTATCCGGTGGCCGGTGGCAATCGTCACGCTGGCCGGGGGGGGCTTCATGCCGTTCGGCACCGGCGACATCGCGGCGATCTCAAACCAGCCGCCCCAATATTTGACACTTCGTTGGGTCGTCGGGCGGCCGATATAGGTCTTTGCTTGGCGCGTCGCCGCACGCTGGCTCCCCTGTCCCCGCCCCACGCGCGAGACCAGCCGGCGGCCGCTCGCGTGACGACCATTGCGTGACCGGTGAGTTTATCAGCCCGATTCCCGCTGCGCCGCGAAGCTGGCGACCAAAGCCCGCGCTGCCGCCAGTCCGGGTCCCGTGACGATCAGCCTCGCGCAGCCGAACGCCTCCCACATCCGCGCGGCGTAATCCGGGTACAGCCGAAGCGGCCCTGGCCGGTTCGCATAGTTCGACCCATCCCGCATATCCAGATAGCTCTCCGCCGGCAGTCCCTCGGCCAGCAGCACGTCGTGCTCCGCCAGTTCCAGGTGGCAGTACGTCACCCGCTCCACCGGCACCTGCGCGATCGTTGTGCCGTTGATCAGGAGCCGCACAGGGATCAGCACCTCCTCGACATAGACCGCATGATCCGGCGACAGCCACAGATCGCTGTGCGGCCGCCGCGGCCCGAACGCCCCGGCCGCCACCCGCACCGGCCAGACGTTTCGAGGCTGCGGATGCCGCGCACAATCCAACTCGCGCCGCCCGACCCAGATCACCGGCGCGAGCGCCTCGCCCGGCGGCAGCCGCACCGTCCCGCCCAGCGCGGCCTCGCCCGGCGCGACGTCGCCCAGCACTGCCGCGCTCCCGCCCAGCACGGTCCGCACCAGATCGCCGACCCGGATCGCCTCCACCGCCACCTCGCCGCGCGCCGTCGCGATCTGCGTGCCCGCCGCGAAGCACGCCACCTCGACGATCGCTCCGTCACTCGTCGTCAGGTACCCCCCACTAACCGCACTCGGCCCGAACTTCAGCGTGCCCAGCTCCGCCGCGCCGCCACCGAACAACGTCAGCGTATTCCCAACAAACGCATCGCTGGCGATCGAGGCGCCCGCCAGGATGATCTCCGCCCTGGTGTTGAAGCTGTCGATCACCCCGTCAAACCCGGCCAGCGTGCCGATCGTCAGCGTCCCCGTCGTGCTGTCGTTTTCGAACTCCACCGACTGCGTAGCGGCCACGGCACCCGCGTTGATGATCAGGTCGCCCGTATTGCCGACCACCAACGCCCCTAGGCTCGCCGCCCCTGCGCTCAGCGTGACGACGGTGGCGTCGATCGCGCCACCGTCAACCGCGATGGTGCCCGCGGAGATGATATCGACGGTGCTGCCGGATATCAGCCCGCCATCCTGCTCGAACGTCCCGACCGACAGGGTGCCGCCGGCGAAAACCACGGTGCCGGCCTGCAGCGTGAACCCGCCGGCCACGGTCAGCGATGCATCCAGCACGAGCACCGCGTCGGGTGCGTCCAATACGAGGGATTGCGCTGTCTCCGGCGCGCTCGCCGTTACCGTGTATGTCCCCGGCAACGTGATCGCCAGATCCGACGTCGAGGTCGGCGCAGAGGACCAATCAGCGGCGACTGACCAGTCACCGCCCGCCGTGTCGATCCAGGTGAACGTGGTCACGACGCCTCCCGTCAGATGCGCGGCCGGGAGACCCCATCTCACGGCGCCGTGAAGCAAGTGTTCGCACGGATGCCCGGATAGCTCTAATGAATTCTTTCGTTCGAAAATTAAACCACGAAGTCTACTGTCGCCGCGCAACGCAGCACCCGGCCCTGCCGCCAGCGCCTCAGCCGCGCTCCTCGAACCCGGACTCGACCAGCGCGGCCAGCGCGTCCAGCGCCTCCTTGGCGCCCCAGCCCTCGGCGCGCAGCTCGATCGTCGCACCACACCCGGCGCCCAGCATCATCAGCCCCATGATCGACCGCGCGGACACCGTCTGTCCGTCGCGGATCACGTCCACCGACGCGTCGAACCGCTCCGCCAGCGTGACGAACTTCGCCGCCGCGCGCGCGTGCAGGCCGCGCTGATTGGGAATGGTAACGATGCGGCTGACGACGGTGGCCTGCTGTTCCGCGGACCGACCCTGTTCCGGCTCGGCCGCGTCGGCCATCAGCCGCTGGTTCCGTTCAGCTTCTTCTCGCCATGCAGCACGTGGGACGCGGCGGAGATGTATTTCCGGCCCGCCTCCTGGGCGCAGGTCACCGCCGAGGCGAGCGGCTGGTTCGAGCGTACCTTGGCGAGCTTGACCAGCATCGGCAGGTTGACGCCGGCGATCACCTCGACCCCATCGTGCGCCATCATCGAGATCGCCAGGTTGGACGGGGTGCCGCCGAACATGTCGGTCAGCAGCACCACACCATCGCCACAGTCGCAGCGCTTGATGCAGGCCTCGATCTCGGCACGCCGGTTCTCCATGTCGTCTTCGGGTCCGATGCACACCGTCTCGACGCTGCGTTGGGCGCCGACGACGTGCTCCATGGCGGAGCGCAGCTCGTCGGCCAGACGGCCGTGGGTCACCAGAATCATGCCGATCATGGATCGTGCGCGCTGTCCCTACCGGCTTCCGCGGAGGGAAGCCCACTGTCTTTGTGCGAGCACATCATGTCGTGTCAGGCCTCCTGTGCCTGAGCCGGCAAGGGCCACGCGCCCAAGCGGTCGTCCGTCGCCCAGTCACTGCTCACAACGTCGGCGTCCGTACCGTCGCCGACACGGCGAGATGCCGCCCGGCCAGTCGAAGTCGCCCCAGTTGCAGTCGCACCAGTCGAAGTCACCCCTCTCGGGGTCGCCGTGGCGTTACCTTCCCGGGCGAGCTCCCGGTGCATCACGTGCAGTCGCCAACCGCCACTCTCCCCGGCGGCGCGATGCGCTTCGGGCCGAGCGGTCAACCGGGCGGCCAGTTTCTCGACGAAATACACCGAGCGGTGACGTCCCCCCGTGCAGCCGGCCGCGATGGTGGCGTATTTCTTGCCCTCTTGCACGAACCTCGGCAAGAGCAGCTCCACCAATTCGGCCACGCGATCGAGGAAGGCGGCGAAGTCGGGATCGGTTTCGATGCAGGCACCGACCTCGGGGTCAAGCCCGGTTCGCGGACGCAAAATCGGGTCGTAGTGGGGGTTCCGCAAGAAGCGTGCGTCGAATACCAGATCCGCTTCCGGCGGCAGACCGTGCGGATAGGCGAAGGACACCAGGGTCACCACCAGGCGCTCGGTCGCGGTGTCAGCGCCGAAATGCTGCTCGATCCGCCGGCGCATGGCGCCAATCGGCAGGTCCGAGGTGTCCACGACAAGGTCGGCGGCGTCGCGCAGCCGGCCGGTCAGCGCCTGCTCCTGGGCGATCCCGACCGAGACCCGGTCCTGCGGCGCGAGCGGATGGCGGCGCCGGCTTTCGGTGTAGCGGCGCAGCAGCGTTGCCTCGTTGGCGCAGACATAGACCAGCTCGGGCCGCAGCCCCGGGTTGGCGCGTAGCGCCGCCAGCGTCTCCAGCACCCGCGTCGCGTCGAAGCCGCGGGTGCGGGCGTCCACCCCGATCGCCAGCCCGCGCTCGCTGTGCCCGACCATGTCGGCGAGCATCTCCAGCGGCGGGTTGTCCATCGTCTCGAAGCCCAGGTCCTCCAGCGCGCCGAGCACCGAGAGCTTGCCGCCGCCCGACAGGCCGGTGACCAGCACCACGCGCAGGCGTGCCGGTCCCTGGTTCCGCGCACCCTGGTTCGGCGCCCCCTGGTTCGGCGCTTGTGTCGCCGTCGGCGTCATGCCGCGAAGGCTCCGGCGATCTGACCGACGCGGCCGAGTGCACCGTCGAGCGCCAGGGCGACGCGCTCCGGCGCCGAGGCGGCAGCCGCGTCGATGCGGACCAGCGGCAGATCCAGCGCCGCGTGCCGCTCCGGCATTGGCAGGCGGGGGGTCCCGGGGGGCAACAGGGCGGCCAGGTCAACCACCAGGGCGAGGCGGGCTTCGGCGGCGTAGGGCAGGCGGAAGATGCCCAGACCGCGCACCTCCAGCAGTCCGGCCAGCGCCGGCGGCGGGCGTGCGATACCGTGTGCGATATCCACCCGGTCGTCGGCGACCAGGTCGAACCCATGGCTCCGCAGCCGCAGAACCAGATCGGATTTCCCCGATCCCGGCGGTCCCACCAGTAGTACGCCTGCGCCTGCCTTGGCCGCGCAGCTCCCGTGGATCTGCATAGGCCCGCACTCTGACCCTAAGTGGTGCGAAATGAAAGGACGCATTGGCCCGGAGGGTGTTGCCCGCGAGGGTATTGGTCCCAGGCGATAGTGGTCGCCGAGAGTAATGGCCATCGAGGGTAGTATCGTTGGGCGTTACAGCCACCTTGGGTCGTGGTTGCGGCGGGCATCGGCCACTGTTGCACGAGAGCGGCTTGCGCGGTCCGGGCGTGCGCGGACTTGTCCGCGCCCGGGCGGCATGCCAGCGTGCCTTACGCCATGACCTCCCGCGCCGATATCGCCGCCGCTGCCGCCCGGATCGCCGGCCATGTACGGCACACGCCGTTGCTGCGCCTTGCCGGCGCGGAGCTGGGATTGGCGTTGCCCGTCGCGCTGAAACTGGAACTGCTGCAGCACGCGGGCAGCTTCAAGCCGCGCGGTGCGTTCAACCGCATATTGTCTGCCCAGGCGTCGGCTTCCGGACTGCCGGCGGCCGGGCTGCCGGCCGCCGGCGTGATCGCCGCGTCCGGCGGCAACCATGGCGCGGCGGTCGCCTACGCGGCGCGTGCGCTGGGCGTGACGGCGGAGATCTTCGTTCCGGACCTGACGCCGCAAGCGAAGGTGGCGCGCATCGCCAGCTATGGCGCGCGCGTGGTGCAGGGCGGCGAGACTTATGCCGAGGCGCTTGCCGCCTCGCGTGCCCGCCAGGCGGAGACCGGGGCGCTGGAGGTGCACGCCTACGACCATCCGGCGGTGCTGGCCGGGCAGGGGACCGTCGGGCGCGAGTTCGAGCTGGATGCAGCTGACCTGACGCATGTGCTGGTGGCGACCGGCGGCGGCGGACTGATCGGCGGCATTGCCGCCTGGTACGCCGGCAGCGCGGCGGTGGTCAGTGTCGAGCCGGAAGCCTGCCCAGCGCTGCATGACGCGTTGCGCGCCGGGAAGCCGGTGGCGGCGCCGGTGGGTGGGCTGGCCGCCGACAGCCTCGGCGCAAGGCAGGTCGGCGCGCTGATGTTCCCGATCGCCGCGCAGTATGTTGCGGAAGCGGTCCTGGTGTCGGACGACGCGATCGCCGCGGCGCAGCGGCTGCTGTGGGACCGGCTGCGACTGATCGCCGAACCCGGCGGCGCCACCGCGCTGGCCGCACTGCTGTCCGGCGCGTTCGTTCCACCTGCGGGCGCGCGCGTCGGCGTGCTGGTCTGCGGTGCCAACACCGAACCCGCAAAGGTGAGTGGTTCATGAGCGACGAAACGTTCCTGTTGGAGATCGATCCGCGCGGTATCGCCACGCTGACCCTGAACCGGCCGCAGGTCGCCAACGCGTATGACGAGGCGCTGTTGCGGGCGATGACGGAGGGGATGGTGCGGCTCGCGGCCGACACCGCCGTGCGGGCGCTGGTGATCCGCGGCGCCGGCAAGCATTTCCAGGCTGGTGCCGACATCAACTGGCTGAACCATTTGTCGCGTCAGGGGCCGGAGGCGAACTACGCGGCCTCGGTGATCACGGTGCGGTTCAGCCGCACGCTGAACGAGTTTCCCAAGCCGACGATCGCGGTGATCCAGGGTGCATGCTTCGGCGGCGGCGTCGGCATCGCCTGCTGCGTCGACGTGGCGCTGGCGACGCCGGACGCGCGCTTCGGCATCACCGAGGTGCGGGTGGGCATCGCGCCGACACCGATCTCCACGTTCATGGTCGGCGCGATCGGGCTGCGGCAGACCCGCCGCTACGCGCTGACGGGAGAACGTTTCGGCCCCGAGGAGGCCGCGCGCATCGGCCTGGTGCACGAGGTGGTGCCGGGCGAGCGGATGGAGACGCGGCTGGCGGAGGTGCTGGACGCCATCCTGGCGAGTGCGCCGGGTGCGATCGCGGCGACCAAGCTGTCGTTTCTTGGGGCCAACGGGCTGCTGCTGGATGACCGGGAGGTGGCGTTGCTGGCACACGAGGGCTGGATGCAGCGCCAGTCGGCAGAGGGGCAGGAGGGCACCTCGGCGTTCCGCGAGAAGCGCAGGCCGGCGTGGTATCGGCCGACCGATGCGTAGATAGGTGGCGCGGGACGCGTAGGGCGAAATGCGCTGCGCTTTTCCGCGCTGGTGTAGGAATCCTGACGGTTCGGACCCGCGGCCAACGCTGTCGGACCGCCGGCCAACGCTGTCGGACCGCCGGCCAACGCTGTCGGACAGCCAGCCAAAGCTGTCGGACAGTCAGCCAACGCTGTCGGACCGTCGGCCAAAGCTGTCATTGCGAGCGAAGCGAAGCAATCTCCCGAAGATATCGCACCAATGTCGCGCGGCGGATTGCTTCGCTCCCCTCGCAATGACAGCGACAAGCCAGGTAACAAACGTGAGACTCAGAACATCAGTTGTTGCGTTGCCGCTCAGGAGATCACCATGCGCCGTTTCATGCTTGTCGCTGCCTGCATCCTTGGCCTCGCAACTCCGGCGCTGGCACAGGACAAGGTCCTGCACATCGGCCTGCGAGAGGACCCGGACCTGCTCGATCCCACCCTCGGCTCCTCCTATGTCGGGCGCATCGTGTTCGCCGGTATGTGCGACAAGCTCTTCGATATCGACGCCAAGCTGAACATCATGCCGCAGCTTGCCTCCGGCTATGAGTGGAAGGATCCGACCCATCTGGTCATCCATCTGCGCGCCGGGGTGCAATTCCAGGACGGCGAACCGCTCACCGCCGAGGCCGTGAAATACAAGCTCACGCGCGATCTGACCGCCAAGGGCAGCATGCGGCGCGGCGAGGTCAGTTCGATCGACAGCATCGAGATCATCGATCCGCTGACGATCCAGCTCGACCTGAAGGCGCCGGCGTCGCAGCTTCTGGCCCAGCTCACCGACCGCGCCGGCATCATGATCTCGCCCAAGGCGGCCGAGGCCGCCGGCGACAAGTTCGGTCTGCACCCGGTCTGTGCCGGGCCGTTCAGCTTCGAGTCCCGCACCGCGCAGGACCGCATCGTGTTGCGCCGCTTCGCCGGCTACTGGGACGCCAAATCTATTCATTTCGATCAGGTGGTGTATCTGCCGAATCCGAATTCCTCGGTGCGGCTGGCCGATCTGCAGGCCGGAGCGCTAGACTTGGTCGAATACATCCTGCCGACCGACATGCCCGCGGTGCAGCATGATCCGAAGCTGAAGATCGCGATCGGTGACTCGCTCGCCTACACCGGCATCACGGTCAACACCGGCAACGGCACAGCGCCGCGCACGACGCTTGAGCAGAACGCCCTGGTGCGCCAGGCGCTCGACCTGGCGATCGACCGCGATGCGCTGATCCAGGTGGTTTATGCCGGCGCCTACACGCCGACCATCCAGGCCAACCCGGCGAGTTCACCTTATTACGTGCAGGAACTGAAGCCGCCGGCGCGCGACGTGGCGAAGGCGCGCGCGTTGCTGCAACAGGCCGGCGTCGCGGTACCGTTGCCGATCACGCTGACGATCACCAACGGTTCCGACATTCAGCAGGCCGGCGAGGTGATCCAGGCGATGGCCAAGGAGGCCGGCTTCGACATCAAGCTGAAAACGATGGAGTTCGCGTCATCGTTGCAGGCGGCCTATGCCGGCGACTTCGAGGCCTATCTGATCGGCTGGTCGGGGCGCTCGGACCCGGACGGCAACATGTGGCAGATGCTGCACAGTGGCGGAACGTTCAACTACGGGCATTACAGTGTGCCCGCGGTCGACAAGGCGCTGGACGATGCGCGCACAGTGGCCGACGTGGCGGGACGGCGCGCGTTCTATGCCACGGTATGGGACCAGGAGCGTAAGGACCTGCCGCTGATCTACCTGTGGACCGGCAAGAACGTTGTCGGGATGAAGCGTGGCATCACCGGGTTCCAACAGGTGCCGGATGGGCTGATCCGTTTGCAGGGCGTGACGATGCAGTAGCGCCACAGCCACGCGGTCCCTGTTGTCCGCAAGAAGGCAAGATCCACCGCGGGGCACGCGCAGCTCGCGGCGATCCTTCGTGGATCTCGCCTCGGCGCGCCATTACCGCTAAGGGCCCGTCAGGGAACAATCGAATCGAGTGGCGCCGCGGAACCGCTGTCCCCGTCATGGCCGGCCCACGGATCGGGCCATGACGGCTGGGATGCGACCGTGCGAACTCCGAGCGGTTGTTGCCGGACAGACCCTAATCTTCTCCGCGAGCTCCACACGCTTCGCGGTGGATCCTGCTTGCGGAAAACCGCAGGCCCGCGATCGCGCATCAATCAGGCCACGACCGCATCCGCCGATACCGCCGCGCCCGGCGTTCGCCAAAGCTGCTCGCCACAACCTCGTTCGAGGCCTGCGAGCGGTCCAATTCCTCCGCCAGACGTTGCGCCACCACCGCTGCCTCGCCGGGATGCAGGTTGCAGGGGTCCATGTAGAAGAACCCGTGCTCGATCTCGTGGTCGCGCACGATCACCGGCGTCGTGCCGTTCGCCAGCCGGTCAGCGAAATCCCAAGCGGTGATGTGCGCTTCCTGCGGGTCCAGCGTCAGGCGCAGCCGGTCCAGCGGGTTGTTGGTCGGGTCCGGCTCCAACGACGCGGTCACGCCCGGACGGGCGGCCAGCGTCTGCATCCACAGTGCCAGCGCCCGCGTCTCGGCTGCCCGCACCGCCGCATGGTCGCGCTGCTCCCACGCTTGCAGGGCCGCGATGGTGCCGGCGATGCCCTCCTTGCCGACCTTCATGCCGCGGCCGATGCCTCCATTCTGGAGATAGGCGGCCCGCACCAGGCCCTTGCGCCCGGCCACGATGCCGCCGGTCGGCCCGCCCAGGAATTTGTGCGACGAATACAGCGCCAGATCGGCGCCGGCAGCGAGGAACCCCCGCAGATCATATTCCGAGGCGGCATCGACGAGGACCGGCACGCCCTTGGCGTGGGCGATCTCGGCGAAGTCCGCCAGCGGGATCATGCCGTACTGCACCACGTGGTGCGACACCACGTACACCGCCGCCGCGGTGCGCGCGTTGATTGCACCCTCGAGTTGATACCTGCGCGCCGAGGTGGCTTGCCCCACCGGCACCACCTTCCCCCCGGTCAGGCGAATGCCCTGCTCGACCGGCGCCCCGTAGGACACCATGTGGCCCGCCAGGATCACCACCTCGTCCTTCAACCCGGTCGCGTCCGGCAGTCGCTCGATTGCCGGCAGGTTGTCGCCGGTCATTGCACCCGCGACGCCGACGGTGATCGCCGCGGCGCAGGACGCGGTGACGAAGCCGGCCTCCGCCGCGCACAGCCGGGCGATCACCGCGCTGGCCTTGCGTTGCAGGTCGTCGATCTCGACGAACTGCGATAGGATCGCCGCCACGGCTGCCACCGCCTCGGGCACCACGATCGAGGCTCCCAGCGCGGTCATCGTGCCGGAGACGTTGATGATCGGGCGCAGCCCGAGCTGCGCGCGGATATCCGGGCTGGTCATATCGAGGCTCCCTCCTTGTGATCCCCTGGGGTCGCACCCCGAGATCGGGCCGCGGTTGCCGCGCGGTCGATTCGGACTAGAGTGTCGCGCGGAGCGACCGGCGTCAGCAACGGGCCGGCGGGATCGAAACTTGGGGGTACAAGAAATGACCGAAACGACCACCGAACGTCGGAACCTGTTCCGGCTTGGCGCGGCCGGGCTCGGGCTGGCAGCCGCCGGCGCCGCGCTGAACACCTCGCGCGCGGCCGCCCAGGCCGCCCCCGCCAGCCTGCTGCGCACCGTGCTGGACCGCGGCAAGCTGATCGTCGGAACCGGTTCGACCAACCCGCCGTGGCATTTCGAGGACGATCAGGGAAAACTCACCGGCATGGACATCGCCATGGCGCGCATCCTCGCCAAGGGGCTGTTCGACGACGAAACGAAAGTCGAGTACGTCCAGCAGGAAGCGAACGCCCGCATTCCCAACATCACCACCGGCAAGGTCGATGTGGTGATCCAGTTCATGACGGTCTCGCCGGCGCGCGCCCAGTTGGTCGCGTTCTCGCGGCCCTACTACGTCGAGGGCGCGGCGCTGCTGACCGCGCCGAACTCCAAGTACAAGACCTACAAGGACCTGAAGGCGGCGGGCAAGGACGTACGCGCCTCGGTGCTGCAGAACGTGGACGCCGACACGCTGGTGCAGCAGGCCCTGCCGGTCGCGCAGGTGATGCAGCTCGACAGCCAGGCCAACGTGATGCAGGCGGTCACCGCCGGGCGCGCCGACGTGGGCGTGGTCGATGCATCCACGGTAAAGTGGCTGGTGAAGAAGAACCCCGGCGATTACACCGATCCCGGCTACGCCTACGAGGCACAACTTTATAGTGCCGCGGTGCGGCAGGGCGATCCGGACTGGCTGCTTTGGATCGACACCTGCTTCAACGTCGCCATGCACGGCCACCAGCCGGAGATCTACACGGCCGCGTTCCAGGAATTCTTCGGCGAAAGCCCGCCGGTGCAGAAGCCCGGCTTCCCGCCGATCTGATCGGCTGACCGGCCTCGGCGGCGTGCCGCCGAGGCCGCTTCCACGCAATGGAACCGGCTTGAACTACCATCTGAACTATAATTTCATCTGGAAGTATTTCGGCCACCTCGGCTGGGGCCTGGTGCTTAGCCTGGAACTGGCGGCGGTCGGCATCCTGCTCGGCTGCGTCATCGGCCTGGGCCTCGCGGTTGTCGCGCACGGCGCAAGCCGCCCGGTGCGCCTGCTGGTCGGCGCCTATGTGGAATTCATCCGCAACGTGCCGCTGCTGCTGCTGGTCTACCTGGTGTTCTACGGCATCCCCAGCGTCGGCGGCTTCGCCTACAGCGCCACCACCAGCTTCACGGCGACGCTGGCGATCTACGCCGGCGCCTACCTGGTGGAGGTGTTCCGCGCCGGGCTGGACGCCATCCCCAAAGGGCTGATCGATGCGGGTTGCGCGATCGGGCTGACGCCGTGGCAGCGCGTGCTGTATGTGCGCCTGCCGACCATGTTCCGCATCGTGCTGCCCTCGCTGGGCAACGCCTTCATCTCGCTGTTCAAGGACACGTCAGTGGCCTTCGTGCTGGCGGTCCCCGAGCTGACCTACGGTGCCAACTGGATCTACACCAACACGTTCCGCATCGTGGAGGTCTGGACGGTCGTTGCGCCGATGTACCTGGTTACCGGCTTTGTGCTGCTGTTCGGCCTACGGCGACTGGAACATCGTTTCGCGATCCGCCGCCGATGAGCGTCATGCTCAACGGCCTGCCCTTCCTGTGGCACGGTCTGCTGGTCACGCTGCAGGTCTCGGCGATCGTGGTGGTCATTTCGCTGCTGTGCGGCGTGCTGCTGGGCGTCGGGCTCAGCTTCGGCCCGCGCTGGATCGCCTGGCCGGTGCGCATCTACAGCGACCTGATCCGCGGCCTGCCGCTGCTGATCCTGATCTTCTCGGTCTATTACATGTTGCCGCTGACCGGCTGGAACGTAACGAATTTCTGGGCCGCAGTCAGCGCGTTGGCGGCTTTCCAGACCGCGCATGTCCTCGAGGTCACCCGCGGCGCGGTGCAATCGATCCCACCCGGCCAGCACGAGGCCGGGAAATCCATCGGCCTCGGCTTCGGCCAGCGCATGCTCTACGTGGTGTTGCCGCAGGCGCTGCGGCGGTTTCTGCCGCCGTGGATCAACACCGTGGTGGCCACCGTGCAGGGCAGCGCGCTGGTCTCGCTGGTCGGCATCGTCGACCTGATGCTGTCGATCCAGCAGGTGATCGGCCGCACCTTCAAGCCGATGCCGATGTACGTCCTGGGCGCGCTGATCTACTTCGCGATCAACTACGCGCTGTCGTTGACCAGTCGCACACTAGAGGCGCGGTTTGCCTATGTCCGTGAGTGAGAAGCGAGCGGCCGATCCACCGATGCGGGGTGCCGATCCGCAGGTGCCGACTGCCGATCCACTGGTCAAAGTGCGCCAGCTCACCAAGGCGTTCGGCGCCAACCAGGTGCTCAAAGGTGTCGATCTGGACGTGCCGAAGGGCAGCGTGGTGTCGATCATCGGCGCCAGCGGCAGCGGCAAGACGACGCTGCTGCGCTGCGTGAATCTGCTGGAGACCTACGACAGCGGCTCGATCCAGGTCGACGGCGTCGAGGTCGGCTACCGCGAGGGCGGCAAGCCACGCAGGGAACAGGAACTGGCCCGCATCCGTGCCGACATCGGCATGGTGTTCCAGCTCTTCAACCTGTTCCCGCATTTGACCGCGGTCGAGAACGTGATGCTCGGCTTGCGCAAGGTGCGCCGCATGGCCAGGGCCGAAGCCCGCGCGGTTGCCGAGCAATGGCTGACGCGCGTCGGTCTCGACGACAAGCGGGACAGCCTGCCGATCGAAATGTCCGGCGGCCAGCAGCAACGTGTCGGCATTGCCCGCGCGGTGGCGATGAACCCGAAGGTGCTGCTGCTGGACGAGATCACCTCGGCGCTGGATCCCGAGCTGGTCGGCGAGGTGCTGAAGGTGGTGCGCTCGCTGGCCCGGGACGGCATGACAATGATCCTGGTGACCCATGAAATGACTTTCGCGCGCGATGTGTCATCGCAGGTGGTGTTCATGGACGGTGGCCGCGTGGCGGTGCAGGGCGCGCCGCAGGACGTGTTCGGGGCACGGGCGGAGCACGAAAGGCTGCGGAGTTTCCTGGCGCGGATCGAGCTGAGGGACGTGTAGGACAGCGTTATGGTGATCCTGACCGTGTGCGCGTCGTAGGGATACCGCTTCCATCCCGTCTGCATCAACGCATCGGCCGCGTCGAAGGCACCGGGATCCAGGAGAAGCGTCAGCGGCGCCTCCGACGTCATGGACAGCTCCGGAAAAAGCGCGCGCGTCTTATGCCAGACGGCTAGCGCCTGTTCGCGATCCCCGCGGTCAAACGCCTCCCTGGCGCGGCTGATTTGTGCCGTGAAACCCGGTTCGTAATCACGGCTATATTGTCGCTCGACGGCGCACAGATCGCGCAAGTCTCGCCACCGGTCGAACCATGTTCTCAGAGCCTGGAACAATCAATGCTCGCTCGGCCTGCAGCCCCTCAAGCAGACGGCCGTTTGGGAAGCGACATCACGTTGAGCTGGATTTGCAGGTGGTCGGTTTTCTCGAACAGCTTCTCGATTGCGGTTGCCATTCGCATGTGGGTGCGCTTGTTCGTTGCACCCCGCGAGACGATCAACCCTGCCGCTCGAAGCCGCCGCAGAGCCGGTCCCACGTCCGCCCGATTGATGCCGGTCGCCGTCACGATCTCCGCATTCGTCATTTCTTTTTCCAAAGCAGCAAGTATTTTCGCATCGTCATCGGACATGGCCCACCCCCTTTGCTCCGCCACAATCGGTGCCCGCACCGGGTGCGGCGGCGACTCGATCGCTCCAAGTTGTAGCACGGCGAAGCAGCGGCGCCTCCCGCCACTCTATTGGGGCAATGAGCATGCATAGGCCCGCGTGGCCCGGCGGCGTCGTGCCGGGCAGGACGGCAAGCGTCCGGGAACGCGCCGCTCGATGGCACGGTAGCTGAATGGCCGAAGCGTCGAGCCGTGGAGCATCAGTCTCGGCCGCCGCAGCGGAAGGCTTCTGCTCTTGGATTAATGCGGTCCCACACATTCCCGTTTCGTTCGACACCTCTGTCAGGTCTTCGCCGAGCGGACGCAACGCGCCACCGCAGGGCGGGAAGGCAGAAAGACCCACGTGGCGGTTCGTATTGGCATCGATGCGCTTTTGATCCAGTCAGGACGCCTGTGCCGGCCGGATTGTGCCTTCGTGCGCCAAGCGCGGCCGAACCCGAGATTTGGACTGCGATTTGCGGACCGATCGCAGTCCAGCCGTCTCTTCCGCGCGCAGCTTCTCCGACGCGACAAGCATGCGCTCCAGCATGTCGGCAAGCAGCCCCCGTTCAATCTCCGACAGCCCTGCCTGGATGATTGCTTCACGCCGCTTCCACTCAGGGCGCAGTTGTCGCACCAGGTCCCGACCGGCGCGCGTCAGCTCCCAGGTCCGCCGTCGCGGGTCCGTCTTGGGCGACGATGCTGTCACATAGCGACGCCGGCCCAATGTCGTTAGCACGCGGCTGACCAGCGCCTTGTCCATTGCGGTCAGCGCGACGATCTGGTGCGCGGCAAGCGGGCCTTCACTGCCGAGGTTGCTGAGCACACGCATCTCGGGCAGGCCGACGCCAAAGTGCACCCCATAGTACTGTGTCGCTCCCTTGAACAACGAGCTGGCGAGGGTGTGCACCCTAAAGTTGATCGACTTCCGCTCCTGCGATACTCGTTGCTGATCCACGTCAAAGTCTCCGCGTTCGGCTATGCTGGTCGCCGTACATACCATATTCGCCGAAGGCGCCGTCAGGCCGGCGCGTTCGCCCGGGGCGATGCGCATCAGAACATTTCCAGCAGCTTGCGTTCGTCCGCCAGCTCGGCGGGATCGCCGTCGTACAGCTTACTGCCGCGATTCAGCACCACCGCGCGCGCCGCGATCGCCAGGCCGTGCTTCAGGTTCTGCTCCACCAACAAAATCGTGGTCCCCAACGTCCGGTTGATCTCGCGCACGCTGGACATCACCCGCTCCACCAGCAACGGTGCCAGCCCGATCGACGGTTCGTCGAGAATGAGCAGCCGCGGCCCCGACATCAATGCCATGCCGATCGCCAGCATCTGCTGCTGGCCCCCGGACAAAGTGCCGCCGATCTGCTGCTGGCGTTCCTGCAGGATCGGAAACAGCGCGAACGCCTGCGCCATCCGCTCGGCCATCACGCGCCGATCGGTCACCACGAAGCCGCCGAGTTCCAGGTTCTGCCGTACGGTCAGGGTGCGAAAGATGCCGTGGCCTTGTGGCACCAATGCCAACCCGTCGGCGATGTTGGCCGACGGGCTGCGGCCGGTGATATCACGGCCGTCAAACACGACGCGACCGGACTGCGGCCGGATCAGTCCGAACACCGTGCGCAGCAGCGTGGTCTTCCCCGCGCCGTTGTGGCCAAGCACGACGACGATTTCGTTTGCCTGCACCGCCAGATCAACGCCACGCACGACGGTCTTCTTGCCGTAACCGGCCACCAGGCCGCTCACCGCAAGCAGGGCAGTCACTGGAAGTATCTCCGCATCAGCTCGGGGTCGCGCATCAGCGCATTCGGATCGCCCTGCGCCAGGACACGCCCTTCGTCGAGATACACGAGATGATCGCAGGCCGTGCGAATCGCCTCGAGGTTGTGTTCGATGATGCACACGGTCTTGCTGCTCTGCGCGAGGCGGCGCAGCAGCTCGATGATCTTTTGCATCGCGGTCGCGTCCAGGCCGGACAGCGGTTCGTCGAACAGCAGCACGTCCGCCTCGGTGGCGATCAGCCGCGCCACCACGAGCAGTTTTTCCTCGGCATAGGACAGGTCCCCGGCAAGGTCGTAGGCACGTTCCTGTAACCCAATGAAATCGAGGATCGCCATCGCCTTGCCGGCGTTCGCATGGTCCTCGCGACGCACCAGCAGCGGACGCAGGAACAGCATCAGCAGCCGGTCGCCGCCCTGGCGCGGCAGCGCGACCAGCACGTTCTCCAGCACCGACATGCCTGTGAACAGCCGCAGGTCCTGGAACGAACGCGCAATGCCGGCCCGCACCAGTTCATGCGGCCGCAGGTTGCGCAGCGACTTGCCCTTGTAGCGAATTTCGCCGTCGTCAGCTCGAAGGAATCCGGTCAGCACGTTGAACGCGGTGGTCTTGCCGGCGCCGTTGGGTCCAACCAGCCCGGTGATGCGCCCGCGCTCCAGCCGGATGTCGAGCGCGTCGATGGCGATGATGCCTCCGAAACGTTTCTGCAGGCCGATGCCCTCCAACACGACATTGCCACCGGCTGATGTGGCCACCTGCATCGCCGCCGTCACCGCGTCTTTGCCACCGACGCCATGTGGGCCGCGGCGGCGCGGTTCGCGCAACAGGCCCTCGGGTCGGAACACCAGGAACAGCACCAGCACGCAGCCATAGATCAGCAGGCGAAGCTGGCCGGCGGTGCCTTCCGGCAGGTCGACGAAGGCCAGCGCCTCCGGCAGCACGACCAGAAATGCTGCGCCGAGCACCGAGCCGACCAGGTTGCCGGTGCCGCCGACGACGACCATCGACAGGATCAGCACCGTCTCGCTGACCTGGAAGCTGTCGGCACCGACATAGGAAAGATAATAGGCGAACAACGATCCAGCGACCGAGGCGAGCGCGGCGGCCATGCCGAACGCGCTGACTTTCAGATAGAAGATGTTCTTGCCCACCGAGGCGGCGGCGCTCTCGTTCTCGCGCATCGCCCGCAAGGCCCGGCCGAACGGCGAGCCGCCGACATGGCGGGCGATCAGGAAGCAGAACAGCGCGGACACTGCGGCAAGCGGCAGAAACCGCGCGGGGCCTGACAGGGTTTCACCGAAAAGGATGATGGGCGGGACGTCGGATATGCCGGTCGGTCCACCGGTGAGGCTGGTCCAGTTGATGATCACATCGATCGTAATCACCTGCAGCGCCAGGGTGGTAATGACCAGATAGATGCCGGCAATGCGCAGCGACGGCAGCGCGACCGCCAGGCCGACGACACCGGTGACCACCACCGAAACAATCAACGGCAGCGGAAATGGCAGATGCAGCCTGATGGCGGTGAGCGCCGTCGCGTAGGCGCCCAACGCGTAGAACACCGCGTGGCCGAAGGCAAACAGCCCGGCGAAGCCGATCAGCAGATTGAACGAGGTGGCAAGGATGGCGTAGATGCACACCATCACTGCGATATGTAGGACAAGCTCCACCCTGGCTCGCCCCTAGCGCCGCGCGCCGACGAACAGGCCCTGCGGCCGCACCAGCAGCACCAGGAACAGCAGCACGAACGCAATGGAGTTCTGCCACTCGGTGGGGATTTTCCACAGGCCCAGGCTCTCGACCAGCCCGACCAGGTAGCCGCCGGCGATCGATCCGGGAATGGAACCGAGGCCGCCGACCACGGCGACGACGAACGCGACGAACACGGGATAGAATCCCATGGTGGGCGTGGCACCTTCATTCAGCAGGGTGAACACCGCCGCGACCGCCGAAATCCCCGAAGCGAGTGCGAAGACGATCAGCGACACGCGCTCGGTGTCGATGCCGACGATGCGCGCCATGTCGCGGTTGTCGCTCAGCGCCAGGATTGCCTTGCCGTAACGTGTCCCGCGCAGGAACAGCAGCAGCGCGCCGGCGACGAGTGCCAGCGTGACGGTCTCGGCGATCTGCAGGCTGGTGACGAAGACCGGGCCAAAGATGAAGATTGCCGGCGAGAAATCGGGCCAGGCGTGAATGCTGGGTCCGAATATCAGCGTCAGCAGGCTTTCGAGGATGATCGACAGCCCGAGCGAGAGAATCAGCACGCTGTGCGACGCCATGCCGCGCCGCTCGAACGGTCGGTAGCCGAACCAATAAATGGCGGCCCCCGCGGCGGCGGCGGCCATGGGGGCCAATGCCACGCTCAGCGCCAGCGGCAGGCCGAGCGATGCACCGCCGAGCCAGGCCGCATAGGCGCTGATCGCATACACCGGGCCGTAGGCAAAGTGCACGATGCGCGTGGTGGCGAAGATCAGGCCGAAGCCGAGGCCGAGCAAGGCATAGAAGCTGCCGTTGCCCAGGCCGTTGGCGAGCAGTTGCGCGAACAGCGCCATCGGCCTACCGGCGGTCCGGCTATGCCAGTTCGGCGAAGTGCTGGAAGTCGGCCTTGCCGTCCTTGACTGTAAAGATGCCGACGCGCTTCAGGCAACTGCCGTCCGGCTTGAACACCAGGTTGCCGCCGTAGACGCTCGGTACCTTGGGATCGGCGAGCAACGCCGTCCGAAAACGCTCGCCGGTGAAGTAATTGCCGCCGCCGGTCCTGGCGCGGCGGATCAGTTCGGCGACGACATAGATGCCCTCGTAGTAGTTGGCGGCATAGACCTCGGGGTCGGCGCCGTATTTGGCGCGGTAGCTCGAGGCAAACTGCTTCGGCCACGGATCGTCGGCATTCGGGTTGAAGTAGTCGGAGGCGAACTGGTACCCCTCGGCATACTGGCCGGCAACTTTGGCGATCTCCGCGGTGTACTCGACACCGATGATCGGCTGTTTCATGCCGAACTCGCGGGCACGTTTCAGCACCAGACCCGGGCCGGGCGAGAATTCCCACACTGCCAAAAAGTCGGGCTCGCTGGTACGTAGTTTGGCTATCTGGGTATCGATGTTGCTGGCATTGCTCATTGCCTGTTCGATCTCGACGATCTGACCGCCGTAGGTCTTCCAGTCGGCCTGCGAAACCCGCAGCAGGCTCTGACCGTCGTCGGTCGAAGCCGCCATGACGGCCATCTTCTTTAGGCTTTGCTGCTTCGGGATCGTCAGCGCGGCGCTTGCTAACACGCTGGCGACCGCGCGATTGTGGAACAGATAGCTGAACTTGCCCACCAGCGAATCGGACACCGAGCCGCCGTCCAGCATGAAGGTCTTGTTCTCCTCGCAGATCGGTGCAGTGGCGAGCGCGACCGCCGAGTACGACAGCAGCACCGCCTGGATATCGTAACGCGCGCGCAGTCGTTGCAGCGCGTCCACGCCGACACGGGGCACGCCCTGATGGTCCTCAATGGCGGCCTCGACCTTGATGCCGTCGATGCCGCCCTTGGCGTTGATCTCCTCGACCGCCATCAGGATGCCGCGTTGCATCACGGTGGCGTTCCAGTTCGCCTTGTCGGTCAGCCCGAGCAGGGCGCCGATGCGGAACACCGGCGGATCCTTCGCCGGTTCGGCCGCGCGCGTTGGACGTGCGGCGCCAAGCAGCGCCGGTCCAAGTGCCAACAGCGACGCGGCCGCGCGGCGTGTCATGGCATGTGTCATCGTCGTTTCCTCCCTGAGTCTGTGCCGACTCGTTGGTGTCGCTTGGTGGCGTGACGCGCGGGCGCCGTCTCGGACGCTGCGGCGCTACAGGTGCGAGTACATGCGCCGTCCCGGCACCTCCAACCGGGCCATCAGGATGACGCCATGCTCGCATTCGGTAATGAACAACGTCCGCCGGTCGGCGCCGCCATACGCGACATTGGTCGTTCGGATGCCGGCACAGGAACGCAGCCGCCCGATCGGTTCGCCGAGCGCGCTGAACTGCCAGACGGTGCCAAATCCCGCGTGCACCACGGCAAGGTTGCCCTGCTCGTCGACTGCCATGCCATCCGGTCCGGAAAGCCCGCCGGACAACTGCAGAAAGCCGCGCCAGCGATAGCGACCGGTCACATCCGGCTGCAAGCCGAGCCGCACCACCTGCAGTGAATGCGTCAGCGCGACATAGAGCGCGTCCTGCGCGGGCGTCAGCACGACCCCGTTGGGATAGGGCAGCCGATCCATCAGCAGATCGACCTCGCCGGTGGTCCGGATGCGGAACACTCGCCCCACCGGATTGCCGAGACTGCTGTGCCCGGGATCGGTGAAATACAGGTCGCCATTGTCAGCGAACACCAGGTCGTTCGGGCCGAACAGCTTTTCACCGGCGAATGCATCGAGCACCGTCTCGCGCTGTCCGGTTGCAGGATCGAACGACAGAATCCCATGCTGTCCGTCGGCGACGAAGATGCGCCCATCGCGGTGGATCTTCAGGCCGTTCGGCTGGCCCTCATACGCGGCGAACAACTGCCACGCCCCATCCGAGGAGATGCGAAACAGCCGCCCATGGGCAAGATCGACGCAATACAGGTTGCCGTCACGATCGAACGATGGGCCTTCCAGGAACGAGTGCAGCGGACCGCTGCCACGCGCGCGCGTCCAGGCGCTTTCGCGGCCGACGACGCGATACTGGTCGGGCAACCTGGAGAAGATCTCGGTGCGGATGCCCGGCGGTGCGGCGAACACGGTGGCGCCCTCTTCCAATGAACTGCCGGCACGACACGAGAGGGGAGACTAGCCGGGCAAGTTGATAAGTCAAGTCGTTTGGGTTATCCATGTGCGCATCATGAATGAACCCCGTCTTGCGCCTGCGATCGAGATGACCGAGAGCGCCGGCGCCGAAAGCATCGGCGACGATACGGCAATCGTCCTGGTGCACAGCTCCGACCTGCACGTCGACGATCCTTCGATGCACCGGGGCTACAACGGTCTGGTGGGACTGCGCGCTGTACTGGCCACCGCGCGGACACTGGGCGCGGACGCCGTGCTGCTCGCTGGTGACACGTTTGACAATCACCGCGTCTCCACGCCGGTGCTGCGCCAGGCGACTGACCTGATTGCCGCCGCGCAATTGCGGGTGGTCCTGCTGCCCGGCAACCACGATCCGGCTTTAGCCGACTGCCTGTTCCGACGCGCCGGACTGATCGGCGTGCCGAACGTCGATGTGCTCGGGATCACGCATCTTGAGGCGATTGTGCTCGACGAGCATGATCTGGAAATCCGCGGCCGCGCGCATCGCAGCTTCGACAACATGCCACCGTTCGGGCCGCTCCGCCCACGTACGACACGCTGGCAGGTGGTCATCGCACACGGCCACTATGTGCCGCCGCACGAATGGAGCGCCCACGCCCATCGTGCGTGGCGCATCAGCGACCAGGACCTCGCGCAGACCAAGGCCGACTACGTTGCGCTTGGGCATTGGGATCGCCCGACTCCCGTCGGTGACGGTAGTGTGCCCGCGTACTACTCGGGATCGCCGGACCTGGCCGGCACCGTAAACGTGATTCGGATGACCGCGGCGCACGGCGTGACCGTGTCGCGCGAAGCGCTGATTTGGGACTGACGGCACCCGGAACAGACCGCCTGGATACCCACCCCTCCACCACAGCCCGCCACTACAGCCCTTTCACAACAGGCCCACCACCACAGCCCTCTCCGCCATAGCCCCCTCCACCACAACATGGAGCTTCGCGATGCCTAAATATGAATCGCCGTACGACGCTGCCTCGATGCCCAACGACCTCAAATTCGTCATCTACGAGAAGAAGGGGCATGTAGCCTACGTCACGATCAACCGCCCTGAGGTTCGCAACGCGCTACACAGTTATTCCTATGCGGAACTCCGATCGTGCTGGCGGGATATCGGGCTGGATCCGAACATCTACGTCGGGATCGTTACCGGAACAGGCAATGCCTTCTGCGCCGGCCGCGACGTCAAGTTCCTGGCGCAGTACCAGGCCGAGGGCAAACGGACGCCACACGAAGACCCCAACAACCCGCTGTTCCATTGGGGCGGCGGCGGCCAGCCCAGCGACGTCAATTTGGAAAAACCGCTGATCGCCGCGATGAACGGTCTCGCGGTCGGTGTCGGATTGTCGCTGGCCCTGCAATGCCAGTTGCGGGTGATGGCCGAGGATGCCTGGATCGGCGACACCCACACGAAGGTGGGCCGGCTTGGTTCGGCGCACAATCTATACGCCGCGCTGCCACGCACCGTCGCGGCGTATCTGACCCTTTGCAACGGCCGGCTGTCGGCCCACGAATGTCTTCAGCAGAGCATCGTCAACAAGGTGGTGCCGCGCGACAAACTGATTGCGACGGCGGAGCAACTGGCAGAGATGATCTGCGACAGTTCGCCACTGGCCGTGCAGGCGGCGGTGCGGCTGTACCGGCTGACCGCGGCCTTCCCGCCATCGCTGGTGTCGTACGCCCGTCACCTCGATCAGGAGATTGCCGAGAGCGAGGATGGTGCGGAAGGACCGCGCGCGTTCCGCGAAAAGCGCAAGCCGGTGTGGAAGCTTCGCTGACAACGCCGGGCGGCCCGCCACCGCGTTTCCACGCGCGAGGTCGGGCCGCGCGCTGTCGGCACGATGGCCTCGGTCCGGCCCCTTGCCCCCTGCAAGACGGCCGAGAGGATCTCACGCGGTTGCAACGAGGTGGAGCATGAGCAGTCCAGCTACCGAAGCTGGCGGAAACTTCGGCGACCTGTCCACGCTGCTCGCGCCTCGTTCGGTGGCCGTGGTCGGTGCGTCGGATCGGCCGGGCAATCTTGGCGGGCTCGCCGCCGCCTTCCTGCAGAAGTTCGGCTATCGCGGCCCGATTTGGCCGATCAATGCAGGTCGCGCGACGGTCGCCGGGCTGAAGTGCTATCCGAGCCTGGACGATCTGCCAGCGGTTCCGGACATGGCGATCATTGCGGTCCCGGCGGACTCCGTGCTCAAGGTCGTCAAGGATTGCATTGACGCCGCCGTTCCGGCCGCGGTGGTTTGGGCCGGGGGCTTCGCGGAAGGCGATGCGGCAGGCCGCATCCGCCAAAGCGAGCTCGAAGCGCTTTGCCGCGGCAGTTCGCTCAAGCTCTGCGGCCCCAACTGCATCGGCATCATCAACACGGCGATCGGCCTGACGGCATCGTTCAGTTCGCTGATGACGGAGCTCGACCGTTTCACCCCCGGCGCCGTCTCGATGATCAGTCAGAGCGGCGGCATCGCGGTGAACGCGCACGCGCGGGCGCAGCAGCTCGGACTGGGCTTCCGGATCACCGTCAGTTGCGGTAACGAAGCGGCGCTGGGCATCCCCGATTTCATGCGGGCCCTGTTGGACGACGACGGCACACGCGTGATCGCTGTCTATATCGAGGGACTTTCCAATCCCACTGGATTTGTCGAGGCGCTGGCTGAAGCCAAACGTCGTCGCAAGCCTATCGTGGTACTCAAAGGGGGCGCCACCGAGGCCAGCGGACGCGCCGCCCTCGCGCATACCGGCCGCCTCGCCGGCAGCGATCGAACCTACGATGCGATATTTCGCGAATTCGCCGCCATCCGCGTCTACTCGCCCGAGGAGATGCTGGAGGTCGCATTGCAACTTGCGTCGTTGCCGGTCGGGCTTCTGCCTGCCGGCAACCGAGTGCTGATCAGCTCATTCGGCGGTGGCAGCGGGGTGATCGCCACCGACCAGTGCGCGCGCGAAGGGCTTACCGTCCCGCCACTGGATGCGGCGACGAAAGAGTCATTGGCGCCGCTGCTGACGCCGCTTGCGTCGTCGCTGAATCCCGTGGACCTGACGCCCGGATCGATGACGAATCCGAAGAACCGCGCGAACCTGCCGCAGGTCCTGGATCTCCTTGCGAAAGCGCCTGGTACCGATCAGTTCCTGTTCTTCGCTTCGGGATTCGGTGGACTGGCGCCCGAACTGGCGGACATGTTCGAGGCCGCACGTCGGCGCTCCGACAAACCAATCGGCATCAGTTGGCTTTCGCCGCCTGATGGTATCGTCGACCGCCTTGCAGCGAGCGGCGCGATGGTCTTCACCGAACACATGCGGCTGATTCGCACCGCCGCCCATCTCGTGCGCTATGCCGCGGACCTGCGGCATCGTATCCGCGTGGTCCGGCTCGATCGGCCCATCCCGCCTTGGCACGACCTTGTAGCTCCGCCGGGCGACGGCACCCAGGTTGTCACCGAGGACGTTGCGGCCCGTCTGCTCGAGATGGCCGGACTTCCGGTGGCGCGCGGGCGTATCGCGCGCAGCGCCGAGGAAGCGGTGCGGGTTGCCGGCGAGGTCGGGTTCAAGGTGGCAATGAAGGCCATCTCGCCCGCAATCACTCATCGCGCCGCGGCCGGAATGGTTGCGCTCGATATCGGCACACCGGATGTCGTCGAGACAACCTTCCACGCATTCCAGGCGCGCGCCGCCGAGCTGAACGCCCACCTGGACGGGGTGTGGGTGCAACATATGTTCCCGGGCAGCATCGAGCTGCTGGTCACCGCCTTTCGCGACGCGGAATTCGGCGTTGTCGTCGGCGTGGGCATGGGGGGCGGCATGACCGAGATCATCGATGATGTCGTCTTCACGCGCGCACCCATCGATGCAGACGGTGCGTACGATCTCGCGGATCGGCTGCGGACGATGCGACGGCTGCCGACGTTGCTTTCGCAGGATCAGCGACGCCAGGTCGCCGCATTTGTCGCCGGCTTCAGTGCGCTGGTTGCGACCGCCCCGTGGCGCAGCTTCACGTTCGAGGTCAACCCGCTGAAAGTCGGCCCAAACGGCATCGCCGCGGTGGACGGGCTACTGATCGTTGGTTAAGCGTGTCCGTCTCGCGGTATCGTAACATTACCGGCATGGATTGGTATTTGCATCTATCGCCTTGGTATAAAGGTTGAACGGGCCATCGATCCCGAACCTGTCCTTGATCGAACGCCTTTCATGGTTCCTCGATGATGAGCAAGCCGTCGATCGCCCTGGCCTCATCGCCGGTCCATTTGACCGGATTGACCTCCAGCACGAAGCGCCGCCACGGCGCCGCCGCGGCGAGTGCGGAGAACCGGGATGCGAAATCGAGTAGGGCATCAAGGCGATCGCCCGCCTGGCGCATCACGCGCAGCCGGCGCAGCGCGCGCGCCACGTCCGCCGGGCTCAGCGGGGCCGGCACCAGCACGACATCGTCCAGCAACTCGGTCAGCGTGCCGCCGGCGCCCAGGGACAGCATCACGCCAAAGTCCGGATCGCGGAACGCAGAGATCAACAGCTCTGCTCCAGCCTGCATCATGTGCTGGACAAGGATGCCGTCCAGCGCAGCCGGCAGAGCCACCGCGCGCGCCTGCAACGTTTGCCAGGCCTCCCGCACCTCCGCCTCCGACCGCAGTCCCAGAACCAGCAGCCCGGCCGCCGCGCGATGCGTCACCTGGGCGGAGATCCCCTTCATCACGACCGGGAACCCGACGGCAAGCGCGGCGCCCACGGCCGCATCCTCGGTCACCGCCAGCCGCCCGTCGGCGACCGGCAGCCCGGCGCGCGCCAGAATGGCGTGGCATTCATGCTCGGAAATAACGCGGCCGGCCTGCGGACTCGGAACGTAGTCAGACCAGTCAAATGCCGCCACCGGAATGTTGTCTCCCGGAATGGCGTCCCGTGCTGCCGCCAACGCCTCCGCATAGTTCACCACACGGCCCATGGTCCGCACCGCGCGGGAGTATTCCGGAAACACGTGAACGCCGTCGGCGTGCAGGCTGGCGCGCGCCGCCTCGATCACCAACGGCCACGCCGCGATCACCGGTTTCGCGCAGCGCACACGGAACGCGGCCACCATGCGCGCCATCTCCACGTCGCCGCGCGCCATCGGGCCAAGCTGAAAGAAGATCGTGCCCACGCCTGCATCCGCCGCAATCACGTCCAGCGCGTGCGGGAAGTGCCCGAGCCATTGCGGGTTCTGATAGGCTTGCGGCGTCAGGTCCACCGGGTTGCGGGTCGACGCCAGCGGCGGAACGAAACCTTCCAGCGCCGCCCGCGTTGCGGCTGCCAGCGCGGGGACCGACAGACCCACACGGTCGCACTGGTCCGCCGACAGCACGCCGCTGCCGCCACCGAAGGTCACCGCCGCCACACCTCGGCTGCTTGGTAGCTTGGCCAGGTCGGCGCCGCTCAACTGCATCGCCACGTCCAGCAGTTCCTCCAGCGAGTCCACCTGGATGGCGGCGCAGTCGCGCAGCACCGCATCCCAGACGCGACGCTCACCCGCCAGCGCGCCGGTGTGGGCGGCGGCAGCGGCGGCGCTGGCGGTCGTGGCACCGGCTTTCAGAACGATCACCGGCTTGCCGGCGTCGCGCGCGTCCAGCAGGGCGCGGCGGAATTTCGGCCCGTCGCGCACGCCCTCCAGATATGTGGCGATGACCTTGGTCAGCTTATCGGCCGCCAGCGCGTGGATGAAGTCGGCAACGCCGAGCACCGCCTCGTTCCCGGTGCTGATCATGTAACGGAAGCCGTAGCCCTGAAGCTGCGCCATGGCCTGGCCCATGGTCGCCAGGCCGCCGCTCTGGCTCACCATCGAAATGTTGCCTGGCAGGAACGTATCGAGGGCCAGCATCATGGAGGCGAAGCTGGCGGTCACCGGCGCGTGCGTGTCGATGATGCCGATGCAGTTGGGGCCGAGCAGGGCGAAACCGGTTTCCCGGCACAGCGCGGCCAGCTCGTTCTGCAGCGCCGTGCCGCTGACGCCGCCCTCCTGGAAGCCGCCCGCCCAGGCGATTCCCGCGCTTATGCCCGCGGCGACGCATTCGCGCACCACCTGCGCAACGACTGGGGCCGGCACCGCCAGGATGGCAAGGTCGGCCGGCGCCGGCAGGTCGGCGACGCTCGCGTAGCAGGGCAAGCCGGCGATGGAATCGCGTCCGCGGTTCACCGGCCATACGGTGCAGGGCGAGGCGAACTTGCGGAAGAACCGCACCGCCGCGCCGCCGACATTGCCGGGCTGGTCCGACGCGCCGATGATCGCGACGGTGCGCGGCGCGAGCAGGCCGGAGACGTCGGCAAATTCTCCGGGGGATAATTGTCCGGTCTCGGCTGCTGCTGCATGCATGTGGCGACGCCTCCGTTGCTGCCTGCCGGCCGGAGTATGGCATGGTACTTGAGAATGTGGCGGCACTGGTTCTGCGATAGCTGGCGACGACTGTTGGAGATAATTGCATGAACGACACAAGCCGCATGGACGACACCAACATCGAGGTGGTCATCGCGGCGCCCAACGTGGCCGTCGTGACGTTGGCCCGCCCGCCGGTGAACGCACTCGGCCGCGAGATCCGCGAGGCCATGCTGCGCGTCTTCGACCGGCTGGAGGCCCGTGCGGAGGTGCGGTGTATCGTGCTGACCGCCCGCGGTCACGTGTTCTGCGCCGGCGCCGACATCAAGGAGAAGCAGGCACTCAGCGGCACCGCGGGCGACTACGTGCGTGCCAATCGGCTGACCCGTGACGCGTTTTTTTGCATCGTGGACAGCAGCAAGCCGGTGATCGCCGCAGTGAACGGCGCGGCGCTCGGTGCCGGCTTCGTCCTGGCTGCCTGCTGCGACATGATCCTGGCCGCCGAGACCGCGGTGTTCGGCATGCCGGAGATCGACGTTGGCCAGGGCGGCGGCGCCAGCGTGCTGCAGCGCATCCTGCCGCCGTCGAAGGTGCGCCGCATGATGCTGACCGGCGAACGCGTTACGGCTATGGAATTGTACCGCCTGGGTGCCGTGGAAGCGTGCCTGCCGGCGCCGGACCTGCTGCCGGCCGCGCTCGCGCTCGCCAGCGTCATTGCGGCGAAAAGCCCGGCGGCCGTCAGGCGCATCCGAGGCTCGTTCTCCGCCGTGGGGGCACTGGACATGCGCGAAGGCTTCCGCACCGAGCAGGCCTACACCACGGAACTCAGCACGTCCCCGGAAGGGGCGGAAGCGCGGCGCGCCTTCTTCGAGAAGCGCAAGCCGGTCTTCGACGTGCCAACCTCCGACGTACCAACCTCCGACGTGCCAGTCTTCGACGCGCCGAAGAGCTGACAGCGTGAGACCGCTGGAGCGGTTGCCTCAGGTCGGCCGCCACCGCGTAATGCTGACCGCGCCGCCGCGCGCCCGCCGGGCGCGACGCGTTCCCCCCGCAACCCCCGTCGCCACCGTTTGAAACCTGGAGGCCACCTCATGCCCAAACCAAAATCCCCCTACGATCCCGCCAGCGCGCCGAAGAACCTGGAATTCATCAAATACGAAAAGCAGGGCCACATCGCCACCGTTACGATCAACCGCCGGAGGTGCGCAATGCGCTGCACAGCTACGCCTACATCGAGCTGCGTGCCTGCTGGCGGGACATCGGGCTGGACCCGGACATCTACGTCGGGATCGTCACCGGCACCGGACAAGCGTTCTGCGGCGGGCGGGATGTCAAGTTCCTGGCGCAGCACTTCGCCGAGGGCAAACGCACGCCGCACGAGGATCCCAACAGCCCGCACTATCATTGGGGCGGCGGCGGTCAGCCACAGGATGTAAATTTGGAGAAACCGCTGATCGCCGCGTTGAACGGCTTCGCGGTCGGCGTCGGCCTCAACATCGCACTGCAATGCCAACTGCGCGTGATGGCGGAAGACGCGTGGATCGGTGACCAGCACACCAATGTTGGTCGCCTGGGCGCGCCGCACGAAATGTACCAAGCGCTGCCGAGGACCGCCGCCGCCTACCTGACGTTGTGCAATGGCCGCCTGTTCGCGCAGGAATGCCTGCGGCAGGCGATCGTGAACAAGGTGGTCCCGCGGGAGAAGGTGGTCGAGGCGGCAGAGGAGCTCGCGGAAATGGTCTGTCTCGGCTCCCCGTTGGCGACACAGGCCGCGGTGCGGATGTATCGCCTGACCGCGGCGTTTCCGGCGTCGCTACTCGCCTATGCGCGGCACCTGGATCAGGAGATCGCCGAGACCGAGGATGGTGAGGAAGGTGCACAGGCATTCCGGGAGAAGCGGAAACCGGTGTGGAAGCTGTGCTGACGGGAGGGCGTGGCGCTGGAACACTCTCCCCCTCCCCTTGAGGGCTTGGGCCGCGAAGCGGACCAAGGTTGGGGGGCGGGGTCGGTGCCAGGGTGGCACTGAAGCCTTGTGCGCGCGAACCCCTCCCCCAACCTTGGTCCGCTTCGCGGCCCAAGCCCTCAAGGGGCGGGGGAGAACAATCATCCCGCACACGGAATGGGAGGTAGAGAAATGCGGCGGTTTCATTGCCGTGTCGGCATCGCAGTCACGGGGGCCATCCAGCTTCTGCTGCTTGGTGTCTGCGGCACCGTGGCGCTGGCCGAAGGCTTTCCGGAACAAGGCAGACCGATCACCATCATCGTGCCCTATGCGCCCGGCGGCGCCACGGACACCGGCGCGCGGCTGATGGCGGCGGCGCTCGAGCCGCTGCTGCATACCTCGGTCCAGGTGGTCAACCGAGCGGGAGCGGCCTCGCAGGTGGGCCTCACGCAGCTCGTGCGGTCGAAACCGGACGGCTACATACTGTCTTACGTCGTGGTGCCGACGGTGGTGACGCACTACCTCGATCCGGCGCGTCAGGCGCTCTACACGCGCAGCAGCTTCCAGCCGATCGCCAGGCACTTCACCTCGCCGGCGATGCTCGCGGTCAGCGCCGACAGTCCCTATCACACACTGAAGGATCTGGTGGAGGCCGCACGCGCCCACCCCGGCACCGTCACCGTCAGCGACAGCGGGCTGATGGGGGTGCCCAATCTGTGCACGCTCATGCTGGGCCGCGCGGCGGGCGTGCAGTTCGCGCCGGTTCATTTCGACGGCGGAGCGCCATCGATCACCGCGCTACTTGGCGGCCATGTCGAGGTGCTGGCCGGCGGCACGGTCGATGGCGCGCCGTACAAGAAGACCGGACAGTTCCGTGTGCTCGGCGTGTCGGATGAACAACCCGACTGGTCGATGCCGGACGTCCCGACGATGCGCGCGCAGGGCTATGACGTGATTGCCGTCTCCAACACCGGCGTGGTGGCGCCCGCAGGAACGCCGCCGAACGTGGTCGCGGCGCTCACCAACGCAATGAAGACGGTGATCGCAAGCCCTGAGCACCAGCAGAAGCTGCGCGCCATCGCCCTGACCCCGGCCTATCTGGATCCGACCGGCTACACCAAAGTATGGATCGACAACGAAAACCGGCTGACACCGATCATCGCGACGCTGCGGCCGCCCTAGGCCATGCGCGGATCTGATGGAGTGTCGCCGGGCCGGCGCCGGGATTTGCTCTCAGGCATTATCTGCATCGTGGTCGGCCTCGGCGCGGTGCTCGAGGCAAGCCGCTACACCATCGGCTCATTGAGCCATATGGGACCCGGGTTCTATCCGGCGGTGCTCGGCGCGCTGCTCGCGCTGGTGGGCGTCATGATCACCGGCGCGGCGCTGGCATTCGCACCCGCGCCTGACGACGCCGATCCGTTACTGGCAGGTATCCCGGCGCTGGCCGGCGGCCTGCAACCGCCCGGCGGCCCAGATCTTGCCGGCGGACCAGACTGGCGCGGCTGGTTCTGCATCATCGCCGGCGGGGTGCTGTTCATCGTCTTCGCCTCGCTGACAGGGCTGGCGTCGGCGATCTTCGCCTGTGTCTTCGTCGCCGCCCTCGGCGACCGCACGACCTCGCTGCGGGGAAGCCTGGTCCTGGCCCTTTGCATGACGCTGTTCGGCACGGTGCTGTTCGGTTATCTGCTCCGGATCGCCATGCCGCTGTGGCAGTGGCCGTCGGCGGGATGAGCACTGCGCTGGCCGATCTCTGGCACGGCTTCGCGGTCGCCCTGCAGCCGGCGAACCTGGTCTGGTGCTTCGCCGGCGTTCTGCTCGGCAATCTCGTCGGCGTGCTGCCCGGCCTCGGCGTGCTGTCTGCCGTCTCGATCCTGCTGCCGCTCACGTTCGGCATGAAGCCGGTTGCGGCCATCCTCATGCTGGCGGGCATCTATTATGGCAGCCAATATGGTGGAGCGATCTGCTCGATCCTGCTCAACCTTCCGTGCCACCCGCCGCATGCCGTTACCTGCCTGGACGGTTTCCCGCTGACCCGTCAGGGGAAGGCCGGAACCGCGCTCGGTATCAGCATCATTGCCGCCTGCGTCGGCGCAACGTTCGGCATCACGGAGATGACCTTCTTCGCCCCGGTGGTGGCACGGTTCGCGCTCGATTTCGGCCCGGCCGAGATCTGCTCGCTGATGTTGCTGGGCCTGCTGGCCGGCTCGACGCTGGCGCGCGGGTCGCCGCTCAAGGGCGTCGCGATGACACTGTTCGGGCAGATGCTTGGTCTTGCCGGGGTCGACATGAACACCGGCGTGCCGCGCTTCACCTTCGGTTTCGTCAACCTCTATGATGGCGTGGAACTGGTGGCCTTGGCCCTCGGCCTGTTCGGGATCGCCGAGTTCCTCAAAAGCGTCAACCGCATCGCGCCGCTGCATCTCGGACCCACCAGGCTGCGGCTGCGCGACCTGCTGCCCAGCCGCGCTGAGCTGCGCATTGCCTGGCTGCCGATGATCCGCGGCACGCTGGTTGGAAGCCTCTGCGCCATGGTGCCGGGGACCGGCCCGACCATCGCATCCTTCGTTGCCTATGCCGCCGAGAAGAAGTTTTCGCGCACGCCGGAACGGTTCGGGACGGGTATGATCGCCGGCGTGGCAAGCCCGGAGGCGGCCACCCATTCCTCGATCCAGGGAGACTTCATCCCGACGATGAGCATGGGCATTCCCGGCGATTCCGGGATGGCGCTGCTGCTTGGCGCGCTCATGATCCAGGGCATCACGCCGGGACCGCTACTGATTTCCGAACATCCGGACGTCTTCTGGGGACTGATCGCCAGTTTCTGGGTCGGCAACCTCATGCTGGTCATCCTGAACGTGCCGCTGATCGGGATCTGGGTGCGGCTACTGGCGATCCCCTACCGCCTGCTCTACCCGAGCGCGATGTTCTTCGTGTGCATCGGCGTCTTCAGCGCGAAGAACAGCCTGTTCGAGGTCGGCGAGACGCTGGTATTCGGCGTGGTCGGCTATCTGCTCATCCGGCTGCGCTTTCATGTCGCGCCGATCCTGCTGGGGTTCGTTCTGGGACCGCGGATCGAGGAGAATTTCCGCAACGCTCTGGCGATCTCAAATGGGAGTCTCGGCATTTTCGTTATCCGCCCGATCAGCGCGGTGTTTCTCGCAGTCTGCCTGATTTTGGTGCTGGCGCAGATCTACGCATGGTCGCGTGGCGGCGTTCATCGCGGGGCTACGGCGGGACGGACGCTCCGTGTAGCGGGTCACGCGGGCGGCGACCACGGCGGTATCGGCGACACCGACTGATGGCACCAAACCTCGGCGCTGCAACGGCGCTCCCCGGCGATCGGCTCACCTTCGCCGCCGCCGAGGACAGGGATCGCGACCGATCCGCCATGCCGGCGGAACTGGACCAGGGGCGCGCTGGACACAATCGACACCAGTGCGGGCGCGCCGTGCGGCGACGATCGCGAGGAAAGTTGGATCAGTGCGCTGCGTGGGGCGCTGGCGGAGCACGGGGCTTCGGGGCGATGAGTTGGCGACCACACGGCATCCGGGTACGATTTCAAACGGTCCGCTTTGGGTCCGCTACAAACGCCATCCATTCCGATATCGGATCAAATGCGCATAACCGTCTGATTTCATTGGTGGAGCCAAGGGGAGTCGAACCCCTGACCTCCTGAATGCCATTCAGTTTTTTGGCCTTCTCAGCGTTCCTCGCCTTTCCTCGCAGAGTGGAAAGTTGGCAGATAGGGCTTGCAAACTCACCCCGATATGCCTCATTCCGATGCGGGCTTAATCTCCCAATGGAAGAGGCTAGAGCGAGGCTAAAATGCGGCTCACCGACATCACCGTCAAGAGTCTGGCGCCCCCTGATCGGGGCCAGAAGTTCTACCGCGCCGACCAGCCAAAGGGCTTTGGCGTGCGCGTGTCGCAGGGGGGTACCAAGACGTTTGTTCTGGTGCACGGGATAGACCGGAAGTTCACGACGATCGGCCGATACCCCGTTATCTCGCTTCAGGAGGCCAACGGCGAGGCGAAGCGCCTGCTGGCCGAGATCACCCTAGGCAAGCACCGCCCGAAGGTCATCACGTTTGAGCGTGCGCTCGACGCCTTTGTGGACACCCGCAAGGAGAAAAACCGCCCGAAGACCGCATACGAAACCGAGCGCCTGTTGCGCGTCAACTTCAAGGCGCTTCACTCCAAGCAGCTTGCCGACATCCGGGCGCACCAGATCACCGACATCACGGATGCTCTGGTGAAGAAGGGCACCCGGAGCCTCGCGCTTCATGCCTTCAATGCGGCGCACACCTTTCTGCGCTTCTGTGCCCAGCGGCACTACATCGACACCAGCCCAATAGCCGACACCGAAAAGCCGACGAACAACCGCCCCCGCGAGCGCGTCCTATCCGACGACGAGTTGTGCACCGTATGGCACGCGGCCGACGAGCTAGACGGCCACATCTCGGATATAGTGAAGCTACTCATACTGACCGGCCAGCGTCGATCGTAGATCGGCGGCTTGCGGACCGACTACGTCACCGACAACCAGATATGTCTTCCGTCGGAGATCACGAAGAACGGCCGCGCTCACTCGTTCCCTATCGGTGCGTCTGCTGCCGCTATCCTTTCATCGAACATTACCGCTTCGACCACGAGTATCTTTCCTGCGAAGGGCAAGCACGACCAGCCGTTCAACGGGTGGAGCAAAGCTAAAGCTCAGCTCGACCAGAAGGCGCAGATAGCGCCGTGGACACTTCACGACCTACGCCGCAGCTACGCCACCGGCCTACAGCGGCTCGGAGTAAAGCTGGAGGTCATCGAGGCGCTACTCAACCATGTGTCGGGCACGCGGGCCGGGATCATTGGCGTCTACCAGCGGCATCACTACCAGGACGAGATGCGTGAGGCAGTGGAGCGGTGGGAAAGCCACCTGCGCACAATTCTCGAAGCGAGGAAGAATGACGAATTGACCGCCGACGTTGCTCAGCCTTAACCTTCCTGCGCCGGCATCAACCGGGCGTGCACGCTCTTCACCAGGAGAGTGTGACATGGACGGAATGCAAAGCGTTTACATGACGATGAAGGAGGTGATGGCCTTCTTTCGACGTTCCCGCCCGCAGATAGATCGCTACCGCCAGCGGCCGGACTTCCCCAAACCCATTGGGTTGTCGGAGACTGACCGCGGCGCGTTGCTCTTCCTACGGTGCGAGATACGCGAATACGGCCAGAGCCGCCCACGTCGAGCGCTGCGACCACCGGCAGACGACTCCGAGTGATCGGAGCCAAAATCCCCTGGCCCCGGTTTCCAACACCGGGATCACCAGGGGGTTTTGATGTACGCGAAAGGCCGCCGCGCGTCTGAAGGCGCAGCGGCCGGTGCGATAGGGGACCAGGCGGCCCAGGGACCCCACGCACAGCTCACCACCCCCTATCGGGGGCAATGCCAAGGGTGATACGGAGCATGCCCGTGTATCACCCTTGGTATCACGGTTGGTTTCGCGAAAAACGCAGAGAAATCAAACAGTTCCCGCACCACTGTTCGCGTGGCTACCGCCCCGACCCCAATGTCTTTTCTGGCTATCTCGTCCCTGTCCTATCGTCCATGTCCTTGAAAACCTGAAACCCCCTCGCACGAGGCGGACGCCACACCTGAAGTAACCTTACAGGGGGGGGCGGCCTTCCGATTGCTCGGGGTACGCCATTGGGGTCGGGTCGCTGCGCTCCACGACGAACAGTGGGCGGGGACAGCCCACAGGTCACCGCCAGACGGCGTGGATACGGTTCCGGCGCCGGCACGGCGCCGGCGACCTAAAACTCGCCGCCGAACAATCGGCGCCGAGTTCGTTTCGTGAGACAATGACCGAGGACGGTTCTTTCGTTTTCCAACCGGCGATTGCTCCCGCGGTCAGTTGCTACGACACGACGACCCGCGGCCCGTCGCCGGGCACGCTATGATTCTCGGCACCGATTACGTTTCGACAAATATCAAACCCGTTCGACTTTCGACCGACGCACTGCGCCGGCATTTATATATCGTGGGGAAGTCGGGCACCGGCAAATCGGTGCTGCTCGACAACCTCATCACCGGCCTCATCGAGGACGGTTCCGGCTGCTGCCTAATCGACCCGCACGGGGATCTGGCGGAAGCCGTGGCTTCACGGATTCCGCAGAAGCGGATCAACGATGTCATCTACTTCGACCCGGCCGACCTCTCCTACTCGATCGGCTACAACCCGCTGGAGAGCACGGCGATAGACAACAGGCCCTTGGTGGCCGAAAACGTCCTATCGGCCTTCGCCCACGTGTGGGGACTCTCCGCCCAGCACACCCCGCGCCTTCTTCACATACTGCGCAACGCACTCCGGCTGCTGCTGGACAACCAGGAGACGCTTCTCGGGCTGCCGCTCTTGCTCACCAACGCCCGATACCGTGAACGATTGCTAAAGCGATGCGAAGACGCTACCGTCCGGATGTTCTGGGACGACGAGTTCGGCCGCTGGAATGACCGGCA
Organism: Acetobacteraceae bacterium; assembly: GCA_003151425.1. Taxonomy (GTDB): domain Bacteria; phylum Pseudomonadota; class Alphaproteobacteria; order Acetobacterales; family Acetobacteraceae; genus Palsa-883. Next base: position 5,796 of record PLXO01000321.1, on the reverse strand, counting down.
GCGATCGGACTACATCGCGAGCTCACAAAATAAGGCAGGGGCGCTCATGGGGAACCCGACGATGCGCAACACCCTTTCGCACTCGACGCTCGACCTCGCCGCGGTCATGAACGGGGGCCAGGTGCTTGTGTGCAACCTCAGCAAAGGCAAGCTGGGGGAGGAGACTAGCAACTTACTCGGGGCGTTACTCGCTACCGGCTTCGCACAAGCGGCTCACGGGAGAGCCGCGATACCGGAGGAGCAGCGGCGCGACTTCACCCTCTTCATTGACGAGTTCCAAAACTTCACGACCAGCGCTTTCGCCGACATCCTCTCGGAAGCCCGCAAGTACCGTCTCGCATTGGTGGTCGCGCACCAGTATCTTTCGCAGGTACCGGAGGCCCTACAGGACGCGGTAATAGGGACAGCGAACACCACCATCGTCTTCCGCTGCGGCGCGAACGACGCCCCGCTCTTGGCGTCCGAGCTCGACCTGGACCAGCCGCGGGAGCTGAAGAACATCCCGAACTACCGCGCCATCGTGCGAACCTTGCAGGACGGCTTCCCCGGCAACGTCCACCGTATCCAGACCATGGCGCCCCGTCCTGTCGGGAAACGTCTACCGGCCGTCAGGAAGCGCACCAGGGCGCGCTACGCGCGGCCCAGGGCGATGGTGGAAGGGCGCGTACAACGGATGCTTGAGGGGTAAGAATGCCACTTTTATACTTGGCAGGAATATATCTTCTATATGGCTTGGGTATAGTTTCAGTCTCGCTTCTGATTCCTTGGCTAGTCCCGAAGGAAATGTGGTTGGAGGGGTTCTCGTCTTGGACGCGGACTTGGACGCTTGCCGCTTCTGTCCTGTGGATGTGGTGGGCATTCAGTTGGTGGCACCCTGTTATCGGATTTACGGTCTTTATCTACGGGTTGGCGACGTTCGCGCGAGTGTTTCCTTGGAACTATTTTAGCGAGCGAGAATACCACGCTACCCACAAGGCACAATATGACGCGATGTCGTTGTTCGATGTTGATGAAGTGTTCGCCGCTATGAGGGTTCCACTTCGTGCGCAGTACGGCGATGACTCTGATCACATGGGTAAGATCGAACTATTCATTGGATGGTTGCGTTATCTTATGGAGGATGGCCGTGTCATTGAGCCATACCCTGACTTCCCTGCTTTCGAGTGTTTTCAGGAGAAGTCATTCTTTGAACGAAGAGCATTGATTGACCGAGCGTGCGCTCAGGCAGCACCCGATAAGGAACGGGCACTTTATTTGGTGCAGCAGTTTACTGAGACCACGAATCGCCTGACAAGTTCGATACAAACCATTCCAGGCCCTTTTTTGATACCGGCATGCGAATTGCTTCCTGATGTGTCAGATGCCATAGGCAACACTGTAAATTGGCTGTGGTCGGAGGACGCGAGGCGTCTCAACATAGGTGGGACATTCCGGAACACGTTTAACGAGAACCGCAGAGTCGCCTCGGCACAGGTTCTTTCCAAAACGGCCATCGAGCAAGGTGAACGGCTTTACCCGGCTGAATATGCCCACGAGACAAAAGCCACTCCGTCGATTGTGGCGGCTGCATATCTTCGAGGCACACCGCTTTCTAATATATTCCTAATGCCCGTACCATGGGGCTTCTCGGAAGCACTGCGTCCCGAACATGGTGTCATCGTGGCTGGCTCAGGTGGTGGGAAGACGCAGTTTCTCGAAAGCCTCATACTTGACGACCTCGAATTGGATGACCCACCAGGCATCATCCTTATCGACTCCAAAGGCGAGATGATTGAGCGAATTGCTCACCTGGACGTGTTCCATCCCGACCACGGGCGCTTGCGTGACCGGCTCATTATCATCGACCACAAGGACAAGCCAGCCCTCAATATGTTCGATGTGGACGAAGAGCTGGTAAACACCAAGATTAACGAAGTCGCCTCTCTTATGCGCTACTTTTTCGGTGGCCTATTCGGGAGCCAGCTATCCGACCAGATGGACGTGCTCTTCCTACCGCTGCTGCATCTCGTTTTGCGTATCAAAGGAGCGACGCTTCATACCTTTGCTGAGCTAGTTGGCAATCCTCGCAAATACCCTGACGTGCTCGCCAAGATACCACAAGGGCCGCGCAATTTTATCCTCAACCACTACGATGACAGAGGATATGCGCAGACCAAGACCGGCATCGTCACACGATTGCATCGAATCATCAACGAAGTGACGCTCGATGAGATGTTTAGCGCGCGCAATAACGCGGTGGATATCGGGAGAGCGTTGAACGAAGGCAAGATTATCCTGGTATCCACTGACGCGGACGGGTTGCAAGACCTCTCGCCCATCTTCGGCAAGTATTTCATCGCCCAGGTGATGAACGCCGGGCTGTCCCGCGGTTCGCGTCAACGAGTGAAGGGGCGGCCAATCCACTTCTATATCGACGAGTGCGCTCCGTACGTGGACGACAAGCTCGCCCAGATGCTCACCACGATCCGCTCTTACGGCGTCGGGGTGATGATGGCCTTCCAGGGCGAGTGGCAGATGAAGACCTACACCCAGGCCATTCTAGGCAATACCGCCATCAAGGTGGTCGGCCAAGCGTCGGAGGCAGATGCGCGCGCGTTCGCGTCCGACATGCATACGAGCCCAGAGTTTATACAGGAGCACAGGAAGCGCGGCAGCGTTGGTCGGTTCGCTTGCTATACATCTGACCTACCGCATGCCATCTCGGTTGAGTTACCGTTCGGCAAGCTTGACGAATGGGATCAGATGCCAGACCGCGACTATCATCGGATGCGTGTGGTAAATCGCGACCGAGTAGCAAAAGGCCAACCGGACGAATTGCGTGATGCCACGCTCGCGCAGCATTTCTCGACGAGCGGCCCGTTGTGGGGGCGATTGGAGGATGCCGCCAAGCGTTTTGGTGCTGTCAATGAAGTCGGTGATTTCGAAATTGACCGCATCGCCGACAAGATTTCGGCCGAACAGCGACGCACGTTCCACACGCTGCGCATACAGCGCAACCAACTCACCCATCGCTCCACGCCGATACCAGATTTACAATGGTGGCAGACCGAGGCTCACGCCCTCATAGCCATCTTCACGACGCCCAATCCCGACGACCCCACCGCTGCCACGCCGGACTTCTAGGCTACTCACAGGCCCTCATTCCGCTTCGGTGACGACGTGCTCGCGACGCCGTATCATGGGGGCATGGACACAATCGTCAAACCCAGCCGCCGCCCACGGTATCGCCGGTGTCCGACCGGCAAACGGGTGACCCCGGACGAGCGGGAAATCATTTGGTTTCAAAAGCTGTGGGAACACGGCCCGCTGCCACGGAAATACCTCTACGCCTACACCGAGCACCTCACGCCCTCTCCGGGCGTCGTGAAGAACCGCCTGGGCGACCTCTACCACGAGGACAACACGCCGCACGGGGGAGCATACCTGGAGCGTCCCACGCAGCAGAACTCGGTCATCACGAAATACCAGGATGCGGTGTACGAGGACGATGCGGCTGCCGAGCTACTGCTCAAAGACCGCGGCCTCATCCCGCATACGTCCTTCCCGAGCAAGAAGACCAACTACCACCACCGCTTCATGGCGGCGTGCATCACGTCGTCCATCGAGCTGGCCTGCCGGGATGCGGGCCTGAAGTTCACGTCTTCCGACGAGCTGCTCAAGCGTGCGCCCACGGGCGAGCTGAAGGTGCCGTTGACCATCGCCCACGGCGGACACATCTCGACTACGCCTCTGATCCCCGACGCCTATTTCGGCATCCGGTATGGTGACCAGGGCGTGCGCACCTTTCTGCTTGAGGCCGATCGCGAGAACGAACCGATCACCCGCAGCAATCTCGACCAGACTTCCTATCTGCGGAAGATCCTCCAATACCAGAAACTCTTGACCCGACCGGCCCGCGACACGCCCGCTCCCTATCACGCGCACTTCGGTATCAAGTCGGGAATGTTGGTCCTCACCGTCACCACGAGCTACGCCCACATGGAGCACATCATGGCCAAGGTGGTGGAGCTGACCGGCGGGCGCGGCAGCCCCTATCTGCTGTTCAAGGTATGCCCCAACTTCGCCGACCGGCTCGTCGTCCCACCCATCCTGTCGGAACTGTTGACGACCCCGTGGCGCAGAGCCGGGCACGCAGACATAGACATATCGAAAACGTAGTAAAATATAGGGAGGAGTACACAACATAGGAGTACGTGCCTTGGCAGACTTCGCACAAATCAAAGCGAGCGTGACCATCGCGCAAGTGCTGGATATGCTCGTCATCACGGGACTGACGCCCACCGGCGATACGCTGCGCGGCTACTGCCCCTGCTGCAAAGAGGGGAACAACCGCGCCTTCGTCGTCACCCCAGCCCGCAACATCTTCTACTGCTTCAGCGAGAAGAAGGGCGGCAGCGTTATCGACCTGGTCGCGCGGTTCAGGCGCATACCCGAGGCAGAGGCAGGGCGGCAGATCGCCGCGCACTTCGGGCTCAATGGGACGAGCAACGGTCCGGGCAAAGTCGCTGACAACGTTCCCGCGATCTCGGAAGGCTCACCGGAGCGCAAGCCGGGTGGCTTCGACCCACGTGAGTACATGAAAAACCTCGACCCCTCCCACGCGGCGCTGAAGGACTTCGGCATCCCCGAGCAGACCGTCCGTGACTTCGATGGGGGATATTGTGCCAAGGGTCTCAACCGTGGGCGCCTGGCACTCCCGGTGCACGACGACAAAGGAACCATCCTCGGCTTCATGGGGCTGGCGCTGAAGGCGGAGCTGCCGGAGATCCTCTACCCCAAGGGGTTCGAGCCGCCGCCGTTCTTCAATCTGCACCGGGTCGGCGCCGGCACGCTCACGCTGGTATCCTCACCCCGCGACGTGCTGCGGGCCTGGGACAACAGCCTGCGGGACGTCATCTGTCCGCTGGTCCCACTGACGCCGGATGTGCTCGACACTATCACCGCGTTCATGCGTGCGCGACAATGCGATACGCTGGAGTTCTACTGAGCCTCCGCCTCGTCCGACGTTTCGGACGGGGCTTTTTCTTTCTCCATCGCCTTCTTGCGAGCGAGTTGCGTCTGCCGAGCCTTCTGAGCCCGCTTGCGACGCTGCTCTTTCGTGAGGCTCTTCGCACTTGCCTTGCCGCCGAGGCGGCCAAGCGCTACGGCCGCGGGGTTTTTGGCTTTCATGCGGACTGCAATCTGTGTCCAACGACTTCGAGTGTGTTGGGATTTATAATGCGCCCACATCGATCACAAACGTAGTTGCCTGTGGTCCACGCTTCGCGTGTAGGTTCAACGATCACTCCCTTTTCATCGCAGGAGTAAAATCCGTCGTCAATCGGGCGATTTCCGCACAGACAAATCCATGCATCTTGATCGCCGGCTTCATGCTTGATACATTCTCTTCCCATAATATATTTCGTGTAAGTGACTAATGCCTCCACACATTAAGCTTACCGCTAAGCCGAGATATCGCAAGTCGTTTGCACATCCGGAGATGTTTTTGTCAGACTGTCAAGAAACCGATCCGAGAACGATATAGCGTCGGAGTTCTACTCGGCTTTCGTCCCGCCCGAGACATCGGGCGGCGCATCTTGCAGATCGGTAGCCGGTTGTGCGTTGTGCTGATCGGTAGCCGGCTTAGCGTTGAGAAAGGCATCATTGCGCAGAGGCTTTTCGATCGGGACCGGAGTGTGTGGTCCCAGAGTCAATCCGAATCGTTCGTGCAGCTCAGCGAGGCCCGCCGCGACCTTGGCCGCTTTCTGCTGTTCCCGTTCCTGTTGTTCGCGACCTAAGAGGCTGACCCGGAATGAC
>PLXO01000067.1 GCA_003151425.1 Acetobacteraceae bacterium | reverse complement strand
GCCGGGCTCATGGCGCCGAGGCGAACCTTGCCGGCGTCGACGGTCGGTGCGACTGCCGGGCTCATGGCGCCGAGGCGAACCTTGCCAGCGTCGATGGTCGGTGCGAGTGCCGGGCTCATGGCACCGAGCCGGACCTTCCCGGCGTCAGCGATCATCGACGGCAGATTGACGGTCGAACGTGCGGCGATGTTCATTATAGTGGCCCTTCCCTGACCAAGGCATGTTTGGGTCATATGCCCCGGGATGGTGCATCCCAGCGCAGCGTGGGAAGACAATGCCACTTTAAGGATTATTTACCGTATTTTTGACGTTACCTGAGCGTCAAATCGTGTAGGTTGCAAAAATAGCAGAAATTTCTAGTGAGATGACCTCGCGAGGGCGGTGTCGCACTCGCTCGCTCCCGCTCGTCGGCAGCGCGACATCCGCGAGCGGACTCCGGGTGTCCACGACAGTCTGGACGTCGCCTGATGCAGCCGGATGGTCAGGCTGCCGTCCCGCCAACCGTCAGACCCGACAACTTCAACGTCGGCTGCCCGACTCCCACCGGGACACCTTGCCCGTTCTTGCCACAGGTCCCGATCCCCGGGTCCAATGCCAGATCATTGCCAACCATTTCGACCTTGGTCAACACGTCCGGTCCGTTCCCGATCAAGGTCGCACCTTTCACCGGGGCCGTGACCTTGCCGTCCTCGATCAGATAGGCCTCGGACGCCGAGAACACGAACTTGCCCGAGGTGATGTCCACCTGCCCGCCGCCGAAATTCACCGCATAGAGGCCGCGCTTGACCGAGCGGATCATCTCCTCCGGCGTGTGCGACCCGGCCAGCATGACCGTGTTGGTCATCCGCGGCATCGGCGCATGCGCATAGGATTGGCGGCGGCCATTGCCGGTGGCCCGCATGCCCATCAGCCGCGCGTTCAACCGGTCCTGCAGATAGCCGGTCAGCACGCCGTCCTCGATCAGCACCGTGCGGCTGGTCGGTGTGCCCTCATCGTCCACCGTCAGGCTGCCGCGTCGGTCCGGAAGGGTGCCATCGTCCACCACGGTGACGCCTGGCGCACCGATGCGCTGCCCCATCAGGCCAGAGAAGGCCGAGGTCTGCTTGCGATTGAAGTCGCCCTCGAGCCCATGACCGATCGCCTCATGCAGCAGGATGCCGGGCCAGCCGGAGCCAAGCACCACCTCCATCTCGCCGGCCGGTGCGGGGCGGCTGTCGAGATTGACCAGGGCCTGACGCAATGCCTCATCCACCGCGCCGCGCCAAGTCGCCGGCGCCGTCATCGCGTCGTAGGCGAAGCGTCCGCCGGTACCGTAGCTGCCGGTCTCCCGCCGCCCGTCCTGCTCCACCACCACCGACACGTTCAGCCGCACCAGCGGCCGCAGGTCGGCGACGCGTGTCCCGTCGGGGCGCATGATCTGCACCGCCTGCCATTCGCCGCTCAGCGACGCCATCACCTGCTTGACGCGCGCGTCCTTGCCACGCGCATAGACGTCGATCTCCGCCAGGACCGCGGTGCGCACGGCGAAGTCCATGCCCGACAACGGATTGGCGTCGGAATAGAGCCGGGAATTGGTCGCCCGCGGCGGCTCGGCCACGGTGCCGGAATGGCCCGCCGCGACCGCGGCCACGCTGGTCGCCGCCCGCGCCAGTGCGGCGTCGGACAGTTCGCCCGCATGGGCGTAGCCGGTGGCTTCGCCTGCAACCGCGCGCAGCCCGAAGCCCAGCGCCGTATCGAAGCCGGCGCTGCGTATGCGGCCGTCGTCCAGGCTGATCTGTTCGCTCTCGCGGTATTCGAGAAACAGCTCGCCGTCATCGCTGGCGGCCAGCGCCGTGCCGAGATGGCGCTCGGCCGCTGCACGGTCGAACTGGGCGTCGGCGCGCTCGAAAAACAACCGATCGGTCGCGGCAAGTGGGGTCATGCTGGCGCCTCCTGTTCGGCAGATGGCCCGCGGTCCGGCCAAATCAACCGGCTGCCGGGCAGCCGCAGCTCAGCGGTGGTGCCCTCGCCCGGGCGCGAATGCAGTCGTAGGCATCCGCCATGTCCTTCGACCAGTGCACGCGACATATAAAGCCCGAGCCCGGCACCCTGGAACCGCCGGGTCAGCGTGCTGTCGAGCTGGGTGAACGGCTCGAACGCGCGCTCGATATCGGGCTCCGCGATGCCGATGCCGGTATCGGTCACCGAGATCACCAGATCCCCCGTGCGGTCGATTTCCGCCGCGACGGTCACCACGCCACTGGCACCGGTGAATTTCACCGCGTTGGACAGGAGATGGCCCAGCACCTGCGCCAGCCGTCGCTCGTCGGCGCGGAGCAGCGGCAAACCGGGGTGCAGATCGGTGGCAAGCGCGATCTCGGCTGCCTGGGCCGCGGCGTTGGCATGCCGCAGGCAGTCCAGCACGAGGCGCTCGACCTCGACCTGATCCGAGGCCATGTCGAAGCGGCCCGCCTCGATCCGGGCGACATCGAGGATGATGTTGATCAGATCGAGCAGTTGCCGTCCGGACTCGTTGATCTGCCGGGCAAACTCGGCAACCCGCTGGGGCGATGGGCCGGCCGCTTCGTGCAGCAGCGCATCGGAGAAGCCATCACCGCGTTCAGCGGCGTGCGCAGCTCGTGGCTCATGGTGGCCAGGAAGCGCGACTTCGCCTGATTGGCGCGCTCCGCGGCGTGCTTGGCGCGGCGCAGCTCGGTCTCCGCGCTGCGCGCTTCGGTGATGTCGGTGAAGGTCGAGACGAACCCGCCGTTCGGTGTCGGCTGCGAGTGCCCCTCCAGCACCCGCCCCGCGCGCGTGATGAACCGCCTCACATAGGGCGTCGTCCAGTCGCGCTCTTTCAGTTGGCGCGCGGCTGATTTCGCGCTGGTCCCGCTGCCGAACGCGCCGCGCGCCAGCATCTCGTCGACCAGATCCGCCTGCGACTTGCCCGGCACCAGCGAACCCGGCGGATGTCCCAGCAGTTCGGCGGCGACGTGGTTGGTGGCGATCAGTCGGCGGTCGGCGCCCCAGAGCATGATACCGTGGCGGATGGATGTGAGCATGACCGACATTTCCGCCGCGCGGCGGGAAATTTCCTGCTCCGCCTGCACCAGCGGAGTGATGTCGGTCACCACGCTGATATGGCCGCCGTTCGGCAGCGGCGCCGTTCGGACATCGATCGTCATCCCATTCGGCCGCTGCCGCCGCCGCATCTGCGGTTGGCCGATGTCGAATGCCGCTTGCTGGCGGGCGATCTCGTCACTGTGGCCTGGGCCGTATTCGCCCGCTTCCGCTCGCCGGCGGATTACCTCCTGCAGGTGATCGCCGACCTGAAGCGGCGCGCCCGCCATCACTTCGGTGTAGGCGCGGTTGAACATGCTGACCCTTCGGTCGGCGCCATAGACGCAGATGCCGTGCGGTATGCGTTCCAGGATCGCGTCGAGCAGCGTGGCGCGCCGTCGCGCATCGCCTTCCGCGCGGGCGAGCGCGCTGATATCCGTGACCGTCATCGTCCAACCGCCATCCGGCAGCGGATCCGACACAATGTCGATCACCTGACCGTTGCCGCGGATGTGATGGACCGAGGACGGGTGCGATCGATCGATCGCCGACTGTGCGGCCAGGAAGGCCTCGCCCTCGACGCCGATGAACTCGTCGCGCCCGCGCAGCAGGTCAAGCAGCTCGGCGAAGCCCAAGCCAAGCCGAAGCCGATCCGCCGGCAGGCCCAGCAGCTCGGCAAAGCGGGGGTTGAATGGCGCGAGGGTGCGGGCCGGGGAGTATACGGCCAGCCCGATCCGCAGCGTGGCCAGCGCGGTCGTCATCCGCGCCAGCGCGCCTTCGGCCTCGTCGCGCGCGGCGATCAGCGGCGTCGTCTCGATCGCGCAGACCACGTGCCCACCGTCCGGCAGTGGCTGGCTCATCAGGTCGTAGCTGCGACCATCGTGGTAGCGCCGACGCAGCCCGCCCGGGCGTGAGCGATCGGCGGACAGCGCGGCGGCGGCCTGTGCCTCGGGATCGCCAGGGCCAAAGAGGCCGCGATAGGCGGCCTGGCGCAGATTGTCCTCCAACTTCATGCCAGGCGGCACGCCACCCGGCGGAAGTCCCACCGAAGCGCAATAGGTCGGGTTGACCAGAACCGCCAATTGGGCGGCGTCGTAGATCGCGACGCCCACCGGCAGTGCATTCAGCACCGCCTCCGCCCAGGCGGCGCTCGACAGGACCTCATCATCGGCGCTGAGATCGGCTGGCGTCATGTCGCCCCGCGCAACGCGTGCCGCGTCGCCAGCGCCGCGGTCAGCAGAAGCACGGAAACGGCCTGATGCGCCGCCGCGAGGCCGACCGGAACCACCAGCAGCAGCGTCGTCACTCCCAGCGCATATTGCAATGCCACCGTGGCACCCAGCGTCAGGATCGTGCCGCGCACCGGCCGCAGCCGCGGTACTGCGACACCGACGGCCACGACCGTCGCGGTGACAACAGCGGTCAGCGTCGCCAGCAGCCGATGGTCGAACTGCACGGCGGCGATATTCTCGGCCAGATTGCGGAGAAACGGCGACAGCCGGGCGTAGCCATCCGGCACCAGATCACCGGACATGAGCGGAAAGGTGTTGTAGTCGAAGCCGGCATGCGTGCCTGCGACAAAGCCGCCCGCGACGATCGTGAGCGCGACAAGCGCGCAACAGAGCGCGGTCATCTGGCGGATCGCCCGCGCACCGGCCAGCGTCACGGCGGCCGGTCGCAACAGATCGAGCCCGGTCCACACGATGGCGGCGTAAAGCACCAGCGCCAGGACCAGATGGATGACCAGCCGGTAGGGCGAGACCGAAATCGTGTCAGGCAGAAAACCCGACGCGACCATGAACCAGCCAACCGCCCCCTGCAGCCCGCCGAGGACGAACAGCAGGGTGAGTCGCGGCCGCAGCCGCCGCTCGATCCGTCCGGTTGCCCACAACCAGATCAGCGGACCGAGAAACGCCAGGCCGATCAGCCGGCCCCAAAGCCGGTGGACCCATTCCAGCCAGAAGATCTGCTTGAAGCCGGCGAGGCCGAAACCCTCATGGACCAGCGCGTATTGCGGGATCTGCTGGTAGAGATCGAACAGCTTCTGCCAATCGGCCTGGTTGAGCGGCGGCAGGATGCCGCTGATCGGCGCCCATTCCATGATCGACAGACCGGATCCAGTCAGCCGCGTCACGCCCCCGAGCACCACCATCACCAGGATCATAAAGGCGACGCCGAACAGCCAGACTGCGACCAAGCGGCGGTTGCGCCGGCTGGCAGCCTTCTCCTCAGGGGGGAGGTCGGAAAAGTCGCGCACGTCAAAAGGCATGCGACTCTCTATACACTGGATACACTGGACGGGGCGCGCGCAATCGTACCACTACGTCGCAATAGCGAGACAAATTCTGGCCGGGTGACGTTGCCCGCCTCGTCATTGCCGGCTCACGAGGGCCGGCTCACGAGGGCCGGCTCACGAGGGCCGGCTCACGAGGGCCGGCTCACGGAAACCGGCCCACGGCGGGCATCGCGCCATCAATCGTTTCGGATCTTTATCCTCCGCAAAAAAAAGCAAGAAAAGAACTGCGCCGCTCCGCACGGAATGGGAAATTGCCGGCTTCGCAATCCGCCCGTCCCACCCACCCCCGCTATCCACACTGATCCACAGGCAGCCACCCGATGCAGCGGCTGGTGGCGCCGGCTATACTGTGTCGCCCGTGAACACCATCGATTCGCCCCTGCTCGGCCTGTCGCAGCGCCTCCCGCCGTCCAATCTTCAGGCGGAGCAGGCGTTGCTGGGTGCGTTGCTTGCCAACAACCGAGCCTATGAGCGGGTTTCGGAGTTCCTTGCGCCCGAGCATTTCGCCGACCCGGTGCATGGCCGCATCTTCCAGGCGATTGCCCGGCGCGTCGAGGCGGGTCAGCTCGCCGACGCGGTGACCCTGAAGGGCGAATTCGAGCACGCAGGGGTGCTCGATGAGGTCGGTGGCACCGCCTATTTGGCGCAGCTTCTCAGCGCCATGGTCGGCATCATCAACGCCGGCGAATACGGCCGCGCCGTGCACGATGCCTGGTTGCGCCGCCAGCTGATCGATATCGGCGAGATCGTCGTCAACAATGCGTTCGGTGCCGAGCCGGAACTGGACGGGGTCAAGCAGATCGAGGCCGCGGAGCAGTCGCTGTTCGACCTGGCAAAGGACGGCGGCGGCGGCGGCGGATTCATCACCTTCCACACGGCGCTGCGTCAGGCCATCGAGGGGGCCGAGCGCGCGTTCAAGCAGCCGGGTCATGTCTCCGGCCTGGCCACCGGCCTGCGCGACATCGACAAGAAGATGGGTGGGCTGCATGGCTCGGACCTGCTCGTGCTTGCCGGCCGGCCCGGCATGGGCAAGACGGCCCTGGCGACAAAGGTCGCCTATGGCGCGGCCAAGAGCCTGCTTGCTGTGGCGAGAGAGCAGGATCCGAACGCGACCGCGAAGCGCGTGGTCGCCCTGTTTTCGCTGGAAATGAGCGCCGAGCAGCTCGCCACACGCTTGCTGGCGGAGGAGGCGCGGGTCTCCGGCGATCGCATCCGCCGCGGCGATATCACCGAGAAGGACTTCCTGCGTTTCGTTGCGGTCAGCCGCGAGATCAGCTCGCTGCCGATCGAGATCGACGACACGCCGGCGCTCAGCATCGCCGCGCTACGCACGCGCTGCCGCCGGCTGCAACGCACCAAGGGGCTGGCGCTCGTCGTGGTCGACTATCTGCAATTGATGCGTCCGGCGCCGGGCACAAGGCCGGAGAACCGCGTGCTGGAGATCAGCCAGATCACCCAGGGCCTCAAGGCGATCGCCAAGGAGCTCCAGATCCCGGTGCTGGCACTGTCGCAGCTCTCGCGCGCGGTGGAAGCTCGCGAGGACAAGCGGCCGCAATTGTCGGATCTGCGCGAGTCAGGCACCATCGAGCAGGACGCCGACGTGGTGATGTTCATCTATCGCGAGGAATACTACCAGTCGCAGAAGATGCCGAAGCAGATCGCCTTCGACAATGACGAGAAATTCCAGGCGGCGATGGACAAATGGCAGCGAGATATGGACAGCGTGCACAACCAGGCCGAAGTGATCATCGGCAAGCAGCGGCATGGTCCGACGGGCAGCATCCCACTGTTCTTCGAGGCTGAATTCACCCGCTTCGACAATCTCGACCTGGCGCATTCCGGGAATGACCCCGCCTGACGCACCGCCCGGCGTCGGCGCCGTGCTGGCGATCGATCTGGCGGCGATCGTCGCCAACTGGCGGACGCTGAGCGCGCGGCATCGCGGCGGGCCGGTCGCCGGAGTCGTCAAGGCGGATGCCTATGGTCTCGGCGCGCGACAGGTGGCCCCGGCGCTGCACAAGGCCGGTTGCCGGCACTTCTTCGTCGCCCTGCTGGAGGAGGCGCTGCTGATCCGCCCCTTGGTGCCGGGGGCGCTGGTCGGCGTGCTGAACGGGCTGCTGCCAGGCAGCGAGGCGGACTTCGTTGCCCACGACCTTACGCCGGTGCTTGGATCGCTGGCGGAAGTGGATCGCTGGGTGGCGGCCGGGCGCCAGGCGGTCGGGCGCCAAGCGACGGGGCAACGGGCGGGGCGTAAGCTGCCGGGCATCCTGCATATCGACACCGGCATGGCGCGGCTTGGCCTAGACCAACGCGAGCTCGCCACCCTCCAGCAAGACCATGCGCGGCTCGGCGGGATCGATCTGCAGTACATTATGACTCATCTGGTTGCCTCCGAGCTGGCCGGCGATCCGCTCAATGAGCAGCAGCGCGTACGATTCCAGGCTGCCTGTGGGGCACTCCCGCCGGCGCGGCGCAGCCTGGCGAATTCATCGGGTATTTTCCTGGGCGACGGATGGGACTCCGATCTCGCACGGCCCGGGGCGGCGCTCTACGGGATCAACCCCACCCCGGGGGCAGCAAATCCAATGCGCCAGGCCGTCCGACTGACCGCGCGCGTGCTGCAGGTGCGCGACGTCGCGGCCGGAGAGAGCGTCGGCTACAATGCCACTTGGCGGGCTTCGCGCCCGAGTCGCGTCGCCACCGCCGCGCTCGGCTACGCCGATGGCTGGCATCGCAGTCTCTCGGACCGTGGAACGGCATACTTTGACGGCCGGCCGGTCCCACTGGTAGGCCGTGTCTCCATGGACTTGACCACCTTCGACGTAACCGATCATCCGACGGTCGGCCCTGGTGCCTGGCTTGAGATGATCGGCCCGGCCTGCACGCCCGACGATGTGGCCGCTTCCGCCGGCACCAACGGCTACGAGGTGCTGACCTCACTCGGCCGCAGGTTCCATCGGGTCTACGGCACCCCAGTCTACGGCACCCCAGTCTACGGCGCACCGGTCTACGGCGCCGGGTGAACGCGATCCTCGACCTTGTCGCTTCGGTCGGACGCGGCGCAATCGGCGCCTGCCGCGTGGCCGGGGCGCTGGCGCTGTTCGCCGTCGATGGTCTGTCGCACCTGCTGCGTCCGCCGTTCTACTGGCGGATGTTCGGCCGCGCCCTGCTGGAGATCGGTTATTTCAGCCTGCCGGTGGTGGCGCTGACCGCGATCTTCACGGGTATGGTGCTGGCGCTGCAGTCCTATACCGGATTCGCGCGCTTCTCGGCCGAGGGCGCGGTGGCCAACGTCGTGGTACTGTCGGTCACCCGCGAGCTCGGGCCGGTGTTGGCCGGGCTGATGGTAGCCGGGCGCGTCGGCGCGGCGATGGCGGCCGAGATGGGCACGATGCGCGTGACCGACCAGATTGACGCGCTCTCCACGCTATCAACAAACCCGATGAAATACCTCGTGGCCCCGCGGCTCGCGGCCGGAATCATCGCGCTGCCACTGCTTGTGCTGGTGGCGGACATCCTCGGGGTGGCGGGCGGCTTCATCGTGGCGACGATGAAGCTGGGCTTCAACGCGGAACCCTACCTGCGCAATACGCTCGACTTCGTGCAGACCATGGACGTGGTATCGGGCTTGGTGAAGGCCGCCGTGTTCGGATTCCTGATCGCGCTGATGGGTTGCTACCAGGGCTACAACAGCCGCGGCGGGGCACAGGGCGTCGGGGCGGCAACCACCGCGGCGGTGGTCAGCGCCTCCATCCTGATCCTGGCGTTCGATTACGTGCTGACAGAGATGTTCTTCGCGCAATGAGCACGGCGCAATGAGCACGGCGCGATGAGTGCAGCCCGATGAGCGCAACCCTGGCCAAGATCCGCCTGCGCGGGCTGGCGAAGCGCTTCGGTGACAAGGTCGTGCTCGACGGCGTCGATCTCGACGTGCCGCCGGGCACGTCGATGGTGGTGATCGGCGGCTCAGGGTCCGGCAAATCGGTGCTGCTGAAATGCATCCTGGGCCTGCTGGAGCCTGATGCCGGCACGATCGAGATCGACGGCCACGATCTGCTCGCCATGGCACGCCCCGAGCGCGAAGCGGCGCGTCGGCGGATCGGCATGCTGTTCCAGAACGGCGCGCTGTTCGACAGCCTGCCGGTTTGGGAGAACGTGACCTTCGGGCTGCTGGCGCAGAATCGGTTGAGCCGGCGTGCGGCGCCCGCCGCGGCGGCGGAGTTCCTTGCCCGTGTGGGCCTCGCCGCGTCGGTTGGCGAGCTGTCGCCGGCCGAGCTGTCCGGTGGAATGCAGAAGCGCGTCGCGCTGGCACGCGCGATCGCGGCGCAGCCGGACATCATGTTCTTCGATGAGCCGACCACGGGCCTTGATCCGATCATGGGCGCGATCATCGACGGGCTCGTGGTCGATTGCGTCAAGCAGCTAGGCTCGACCGCGGTGGCGATTACCCACGACATGGCGAGCGCAAGACGGATCGGCGACGCGGCCGCGATGCTGCATCGCGGCAAGATTGTGTGGAGCGGCGCGGCGGCGGACCTGATGGACAGCGGCAACGCCGTCGTCGACCAGTTCACCCACGGACGGCGGGAAGGGCCGATCCAGATGGAGCTGAGGCGGTGACGATCCACACCATTTCGTGATCACGCGGGCTCCGTGCCATCCGACGGGCTGATGGGTTAACCGTCTGTTAATGTCGATCACGCAAAATCGGCGCGGTGACATCCGGGGAATGGGCGGCGAAATGGCGAGTGCGGTGGGATTATTTGGCGCCGGTTGGGGCCTGCTGACCGGACTGAGCATCGGCTTCCTCGTGCTGCTCGGATGGCGGGGTCGCCAGCGCGTCGTCATCGCCATGTCCGCCCCGTCCAGCCCTGCGCAGAAACTGGCGCGGCACGGTGAGCTGCCCCTGATGACGTTCGAGTCGCGGGAACTCGATGTCGAGCAGGAGGTGGCAGGGGCACTTGCCCAGCTTCAGGAGCTGGCACACCTCCATCGGATCGAGCTTCAGGTGGCGGTGCAGCCGCAGTTGGCGATGTGGGCCGATCCTTGCGCGCTGCAACAGATGCTGCTCGGGGTCCTGTCGCAGGCCATGGAGCGCGCCGACGGCGCTGCGATCCTGGTAAGCGCGGGCTGGCACGGTGGCCGGGTTCAGGTGGTCGTCATGGACGATGGCCCGGCCGGTGACCATGCGACGTTGAGCAGCCAGCTACGCGAGGTCGCGCAATGCACCGCGCTACAGGGCGGTACTCTCGAGATCGAATGCCGGAAGCTGAGCGGCAACAAAGTGGTGCTTCGTATGCCCGGGCCAGTTGCCCAGGCCGCGGTGCCGACCGATGCCGACGTGTCGGACGAGCCGGCCATGCACGGCGCGCCTTAGACGGGTGTAGTGGGCGTCTCGTAGAGTCGTCGCAACTAGACAGGCGGGCGCAATTAGGCCGAACTTCGCCATAAATTTCTGGTAAGTCATTGAATTTGGCTAAGTGATGATCATACCGTAGTCATGTAATCTACAATTTTCTCCTTGACAGGCCACGACTCGGTTTGCGCGAAAGGCGCATGTATGTTGCAACCGTCCGCAACCGAGCTTCCGCGCCCGCCATCCTGCTCCGCGAGAGCTATCGCGAGAACGGCAAAGTCCGGAATCGCACCCTGGCCAATCTCTACGAATGGCCAGCCGAACAGGTCCAGTCGCTGCGCGCAGTGCTGCGCGGCGACAGGC
>PLXO01000051.1 GCA_003151425.1 Acetobacteraceae bacterium | reverse complement strand
ATCCGAAGCGCTTCAAGGTCAGCTACGCGGAGATGATGACCCTCAATATCAAGGGCGACACATTCCATCCGGAATGGAATTATACCATCTCGCCGAGGTCACCGGCCTGAAGCGGTAGTCTTTGGGCATTGCCTAAGCGTCCGGTCAGCCCCGCCTTGTTCCGTCCCCTGCAGATGTCGAGACTATTGACGATGATGCCGATCGGCGGCGCGGCGCACTGTAAAACACCTTCATGGCTTCACCATCTCGGTGCGGTATTGCGCCATCAGCGATCCCGCCTTTTTCTGTCGTTCGCCGATTTCCTCTTTGGTGAGCTTTGGCGGCGGAGCGGTTCGGCCATCAACGGGATCACCGATCGCCACAAAGAACTCCTCCTGTCCAGCGGGCGTACACATGCACAGCATCCGCGCGGGGGCGCCGGAGGCGTTCTTGAAGGCGTGTGGTGCATTGGCCGGAATGTTCGCGGTCGATCCCGCGCGAATCGTGGATGTCTCGCCACGAAAGGTGAATTCGAGCTCTCCTTCGAGCAGCGTGAACATTTCCTCGAAATCATGACGATGCGGCGGCGGCCCACCACCCGTGGGCACGTGCATGTCGATCAAGCAGTAGCGTCCCGCACTCTCGGCCCCGCTGATCAGGATCGTGTAGGTACCCCCGGCTACGGAGATGTGGCGCATCTTCGAGGTGTCTGGGTCCGCGACTGTAAGCTTGCGCTGCGGATCATCTGCCGGAATGGCGGATCCAGGTTGAGAGGAGGTGCTGGCAGTGTCGGTCATCTCAAGGATCCTTTGGTCGGTGTTAAGGTCAAGCGCGGGTTCGCCGGCACCTCAGCCTGCTGATGAAACCGCCTTCAAGCGGCTCGCACGCAGGAATTTCGACAATCGGTGCTCGCCCGAGGTAATCGGCGCATGGCGCGGCCCGGTGCCGCGGCAGCTCGGCAGGCACTCGATCAGCGCGTCGTAATTCGGCTGGTGGAAAAACGGCATCGACTGACGCCGCGTGCCGAGCCGTGCGTCGCGCGGCGGATTGACGACCCGATGCGGCGTCGAGACGAAGCGGTCATTGGTCCAGATCATCATCAGGTCGCCGATGTTGACGACAAAGGCATCCGCGGGTGCGACCACGTCCACCCAGGCGCCCTGGCGGTTCCGCACTTGCAGTCCACCCGGCGCATTCTCGCTCTTCAGGATCGTCAGCGTGCCGTAGTCGGTGTGCTCGCCGGCACGCAACTGGCCCGGCAGCGGATCGTTCGGCTGCTCCGGATAGTTCAACACGCGAAACATGCTGATATTGCGATCCAGCTTGTCAGCGAAGAAATCCTCCGGCAGATCGAGAGCCAGTGCGAAGCATTGCATCAGCGTGTAGGAAAGCCGATTCAACCCGCGCCAATAGGCTTCCCAGGTCGGGCGCAGCGCAGCAGGTCGTTCCGGCCACAGATTGAGCGCGAAATGCGGGTAGGCGGCCGGCATGTGGTAATAGGGCTCGTCCGGCAAGTCGACCGGGCCGATCGACAGGAACTCCTTCAGGTCGGGCGGGGTGGCGCGGCCGATGCTATACGACAGCGCCTCCTGGCCCTCGGCGTTGTAGCCGCGGTTCTGCTCCGGCGCCGGACGGCGGATGCGCATCTTCTCGTCGTAGGGCAGATCGAAGAAGTCATGGGCCGTGTCATAGGTTCGCTGCACCAGGTCGGGTGCGATGCCGTGCTCGACCAGGATGAAGAAGCCGATCTCCTCGCAGGCCTGGCCGACCTCGCGCGCGATATGCCGCCGCGCCGGCAGGTCACCGTCGAGGAACGGGCGAAAATCAACAATGGGCACGTCGTCCAACATGCGCCTATCCTTGCCACGCACTCATACCAACCGCCGAGGACGTTGCCGTTTCGTTACGGCCATCCGCTTAGGCCCTCCCCCTCCGAGGCTGTGAATCAATTGGTCATCGGTGTTTCGACGTTGCACCAATCGGCCGAAAAGAATCGGGGTGGCCCGTCGTCGGGAACGAAGTTGCTCGGAACCG
Organism: Acetobacteraceae bacterium; assembly: GCA_003151425.1. Classification (GTDB taxonomy): domain Bacteria; phylum Pseudomonadota; class Alphaproteobacteria; order Acetobacterales; family Acetobacteraceae; genus Palsa-883. The sequence continues at coordinate 1,067 of PLXO01000051.1, read as the reverse complement.
CGTCCCGGCAGAAGAAAAAGAATCCGCGGTGCCGAGAGATTCGCCGGGAATCGATTCTTTCACAAGCTCTCCCCTTGAGAGCTTGGTCCGCTTCGCGGCCCAAGCTCTCAAGGGGAGGGGGAGAGCCTGCGCCAAATTAGAATTGCTGGCGGCGGGTATCATACTGCGTTCACCAGCGATGCGCCGGCCAGATAGCGCAACACCACGGGCGCCACTACGTCCGGACCCTCGACGCCGACCGCATGGCCGATGCCGGGCAGATCGACCAACGTGGCGCGCGCGCCGATCTCCGCTTGCAGCAGATGGCCGTTGGTGGGCGGCGCACTGACATCCTCGGCACCCTGCACGATCAGCACGGGGGCGTTGCCGGCGGTCCACCACGACGCGGTGTCGGTGGCCGCCGCGGCGGCAAGGTAGGCTTTCATTACCGGCTGCGACCAACCGTCCAGCCACACCGAGATGTCGTGTCCCGGCGCGAACCACGCGGCACGGACGGCGCGGGCGCGGATGTCGGGCGGCGTGTCGATCGCCTGGGCGAGACGGATCGCCTCGGCGACCTCCGGCGTCGGCTGGATCTTGCCGCTGCAGCCCAGCAGCACCACAGCATGCACGAGGTCCGGCCGGTCGGTCGCGGTCATCCGCGCGATCCGGTTGCCGAACCCCTGGCCGATGAGCGTGGCCGGACCGCGGCCCACGGCCTCGATCACCGCGATGACGTCGGCGGCGAAATCGTGCAGCGTCAGACCTTCCATCGGCCCCGTGCTGCCGCCGCTGCCGCGCGGATCGGGCTGTGCGACGCGATAGCCGCCTGCCACCAGCAGCGCCGCCAGCGGATCGAGATCGGTGGCTGCCCGGCCGAGCCCGGGTAGCAGGACGAGCAGCTTGCCGTCGCCCGAAATGCGCATGTGAAGCTGCGCCGGGCCGGCAGACACACGGAGCGTGGTGGCGTCGTCGCGGGTCAGTTTGATCGGCACCGTTTTCCTCTCCACGTCATGGCCGTCCCCGGGCTTGTCCCGGGGATCAGACCCGGAAATCCCCTCCAGCACCGTGCCGCGATGATAGGGGTA
>PLXO01000108.1 GCA_003151425.1 Acetobacteraceae bacterium | reverse complement strand
GGTCGCCATCATAACGAGCGACGAGCCGCGCAAATGTGCTCCAAGGTAGGCAATCCATCAGCTGCGAAAAGAGCGTCTTTCCGGTGTTCATGGGCGGACCCTCCCCGGAACAGGGTCGGGGAAACCGCCACCAACTTCAAACCGACACCACCAAAAATAGCCGAAAAACCATTATGGATCAGTCGCTTCCAGGCATTTCGTTCGTTGCGAACCGGACAGTAGTGATTTCTTATCTTGCTGCGAGTCCCTGGACGATACCGGCTGGCAGCAGCGACGCCCGGCCATCGGGCCAAATGCGATTGCCCTGTGCCGTGACGGATTTCCTTGACATGGAACTGTCAAGAAGCGTAGTGTTGCTGATGTCAACAGCTACAGGAGGTGCACAAGCAGCATGACTCCACCGGGCATAGCCGAAGTTGCCGACCGCCGTGGCATCGGCAGCGGAGTAACAAGTCCACGTTATCATCGGGACCATAGTCTCGATCGCGAAGCAGCGCTTCGCAAAGCGACCCCCGCTTAACGCCGAGCGCGTGCGGGGGTCTTCGCGTACCGGTCTCTCGTTACCAAGGCACGAACCAGCAACAATGGTGCTGCCAAAAAACAGTCTGTTGGACATTTGGATTCCGCACCGGTGACGTCCTCTATCGGCGAGCGATGCAACCAGGCGGGCGATGGAACCGCCGTTGATCTCCCGTGCTGCCACAACCGCGTGACCGGCCTTCGCGTCTGTATATGTTGCCGATGCAGACAAGCAGAATGTGGCGGACCGCCGCCGGCGCTAATACCCCGGCAGCTCGTTCACGCAAACCACGCGCCAGCCGTCCGTATGCCGCTCCAGCCGCGTCAGCGACAGGTTGTGGATCGACAGGTGCAGCGCATTGTCGGCGCCGATGCGCAGGCAATGCGCCACCGCGGCGCGGATCGCCCCGCCGTGACTGACCGCCACCACGTTCTCGCCCGTGTGCCGCGCCGCCAACGCCTCGATCGCTGGGCCAACGCGGAGAATCATCTCGACGAAGGTCTCCCCGCCCGGCGGCCGTTCGGTGCCGGCCAACGGCCAGAACGGATGCTTCGGCTGCACCAGGCGGGCCGGCAGGTCGGCATGCACCAAGCCCTGCCAGTCACCCAGATGCTGCTCGATCAAGCCGGGCTCGACCACCAGCGCCTGGGCCGGATAGCCGGCGGCGAAGATCGCCTCGGCGGTGCGGCGCGTGCGGCTCAGCGGCGTCACCACCCAGGTCGCCGGGCGCGGCAGGCGCTCGGCCAACGCGCGGTACATCGGCGCCTGCTCTAGCAGCGTGGTCGGGCAGAGCTCGACATCCATCGTGCCGTACAGAATGGCGCGCGCGTTCTCGTCGACCAGCGCGTGGCGGATCAGCCAGAGACTTGTCGGTTGCATCATTCTCCGATGCTCAGCAGTGCGCCCCGCACCCGCGCGGCACGGAACTGGCCGGCGAACACCAGCGTCGCGGCGATGGTCCAGACGATGTTGAGCCCCACCGCCCAGGCCATGTGGTCCCAGCGTATCTCGCCCCGCAGCAGCACGGCGCGCATCCCTTCGAACACATGCGCCGAGGGCAGCGCCAGCGCCCCCGGCCGCAGCACCGCCGGCAGCACGGAGACCGGATAGAACACCGCCGAGAACGGTGTCAGCCCGAACAGCACCGACCAGGCCAGCGCCTCCGCCCCCGCGCCGTGGCGCAGGATCAGCGACACCACGCCCAGCGCCACCCACCAGCCCATGATCATCAGGTTGGCGAAGAACAGCACCAGGATCGGGCCGAGCGCGAACAGGTTGTAGGCATACAATCCCCAGGCCAGCAGGATGGCCGGCGCGACGCCCACAACCATGCGGATCATCGACATGCCGATCAGCGCCGCCACCAGCTCCCACGGGCGCAGCGGGCTGACGAAGACGTGGCCGAGGTTGCGCGACCACAGTTCCTCCAGGAAGCTGATCGCGACGCCCATCTGGCTGCGCAGCGCCACCTCCCACAGCAGCACGCCGCCCAGCAGGAGACCGGCGGTGACGGCGGCCGGGTTGCCCATGCGGGCGGCGAGGTAGCTCGCGGTGAAGCCCCAGATGCACATCTGCAGCACCGGCCAGTAGGCCAGCTCCAGCAGCCGCGGCCAGGAGCGGCGGTACAGCGCCAGGTGGCGGTACATCATCCCCCAGATGCGGCGCCCTGATGCTCTCACCAACCCGGCTCTCATGCGATCAACTCCGCCGCCTGGCGCCGGTCGCGGGCGATGTCGAGGAACACCTCCACCAGGTCCTCGCGTCCATAGCGCACCAGCAGGTCGGCCGGGCTGCCGCGATCGACGATGCGGCCGCGCTTCAGCATCAGCACGTCGTCGCACAACCGCTCCACCTCGGCCATGTTGTGCGAGGCGAGCAGGATCGTACAGCCGCTCTCGGCCCGGTAGCGCTCCAGCAGGCCGCGCACCCAGTCGCCGGTGTCGGGATCGAGGCTGGCGGTCGGCTCGTCCAGCAGCAGCACGGCGGGGCGGTTGATCAGCGCCTTGGCCAGCGCGATGCGGGTTTTTTGGCCCGCGGAGAGCTGGCCGGCGGGGCGGTGCAGGAACTCGCCCAGCTCCAGGTCGCGCGCCAATTCGGCGATGCGCTGCTCGATGTGGGCGACGTCATACAGGTGGCCGTAGACGCGCAGGTTCTCGGCGACCGACAGCCGGCTCGGCAGGGCGACGTAGGGCGACGAGAAATTCATCCGCGCCAGCGCGGCGAAGCGGTCGCGCGCCATGTCGTGGCCGAGGATGCGGATGGTGCCCGCGGTGGGGATCAGGATGCCAAGCATCAGCGCGATGGTGGTGGTCTTGCCGGCGCCGTTGCCGCCGAGCAGGCCGACCGTTCCGCCGGCGGGCACGGCGAAGCCGATGTCGTCCACCGCAAGGGTGGTGCCGTAGCGCTTGGTCAGGTGATCGACGACGATTGCGTCGATGGGGGCATCCTTTGGGGCGTCCGCGGTGGCGTCCATGACGACGGGAGATAGGGGATCGGGCGGCGCGGCGCCACCCCGGTAGCGACCAATGATCTCCGCCTGTGGCGGGCCGAAGGCGTTCCACCCGTCCCCGCCACCTGCCGGCCTGATACGCTGTCTCGCTGATGCAGGAGCGGACGATGTAGCGACAGCAGGTAATGACGGCTTTCCAGCAGCGGGTGCAGTCGTCTCCTGCACGCTAGCCCGCATTTTTCACTTTCTCGTGGGCGTGGCTCGATCCGATGAAGGCGCTGGACAGCATTCACAGCGCCCAGTGCTTCGGCGACCTGAAAGTGCTTCGACGACCTGAAGGCGATCAGTCTGCGCCTTTGCCTGTTGCTCAATACTGTGGGTCTTGTCATGGCTGCGCACCCAGCCGGCCCAATGCCGGAGAGTCCCGTTGCGCTGAGGCTCTTCCGCGACCTGAGTACATTCCGAGCCTTTCACCTTCTCAGCATTCCCGCCAGATCTACTTTCAGCCAAATCCCAGAAGATCAAGTCATCCGGCAATTGTTCCGGTACTGAGTTTTGACAAAGCAAGCGCCCGGAACCGTCGAAGCACAAGCAGTTCAACCTCAGACGAAGGTCATCCGATGAAACGCACCATTTTCCTTGCGGCGATCGCGGTATCTGCCGCGGCTTGCAGCGCCAAGCCACCTGTCACCGAAACAACAACCGCGACAACAGTCGTTGCGCCCCAGCAACCGAGTCTGGTCGGCCCTGCGGGCTTCACCGGTCCCAGCGGTCCCCCGGGTCCGCAAGGCCCGGTCGGACAGACGGGCGTGGCTGGTTACGGCGCGCAGGGTCCCGTCGGCATGGCAGGCCCGTCCGGCCCGGCAGGACCGCAAGGCGCCGTCGGGTCGTCAGGACCCGCAGGCGCCGTCATGGTCGGTGCGCGTGGGCCGACCGGCGCGGTCGGTCCCGCTGGCGCTGAGGGCATGGCCGGACAGACGGGCGCGCAAGGATTTAGCACCGCTGGCCCGGCGGGCCCGATCGGTCCTGCCGGACCCATGGGTGCACAAGGCTCGGCCGGACAAATGGGTGTCCAAGGCGCGACCCTGGTCGGCCCGACCGGACCTGTCGGCGGTGCCGGCGGCGCCGGAAGCCAGGGGATGAGTGGTCAGACCGGCGCACGCGGCTCCGTGACGGAAGGTGGCGTCGGCAGTGCCGGTCTGTCCGGTGCACAAGGCATGCCGGGGCCGACCGGGCCGATGGGCGCCCAGGGCCCGGTTGGTGCAATCGCTCACTGGACCGAATACCGTGATTTCACGTTCGACAGCGGTACGGCGAACATTCGGGCTTCTGACCGGAACACGGCCACCGTCATCGCTACGTACCTCGCCAGTAACCCGTCGCTCCAGCTTGGCATCGACGGCACCATGAATCCGCTCAATCCGACCCTGAGCGGCCAGCGTGTCAATGCGGTTCGCGCCGCGTTGCAGCAAGCCGGCGTGCCGGACTCCACGATACTGGGCGCCGTCAACGATCCGCAGTTCCAGCATGACGGGCGGGTCGAGATTCTGCTCAGCACCCGGTAATCGGTTGCTGTAACCAAGGCTTCACCTTGTGGTGACTGCACGATGTCAAGAGCTCTCCTTCGCATTCTACACGCGAAGGAGAGCAGCCATCTGCGGTCGAATAGCTTTGGCTCACCTGCTTTCACGCGCGGGTTATTGACGTCCAGAATCAGAAAGCCTCTCGCCTGGCACTGCTCACGCAGCGCCTGACCAGGCGCATCGCCAAGAAAGCGCACGCCGCCGAGTAATGGCGGATCCCTACGTCTTTCCCGGCACGGATGTCCTGATTGACAAGGAGGGCATCCGGAGCGCGGATGAACTTGCCGTTCTCGAGACCGAGATCCCGCCAGTCGAATGGAGCATCTGCGCCGAGATAGTCCGTTGATCCATGGCGGATATCGGAGACTGCATCGCTACATATTCGCGGCGCTGCATGAGTGGGCGGGGCAGGAACGCACGGTCAATATCTCCAAGTGAGGCCATCCGTTCTGCCTGGTGCCCTGCATCTACGGGTGGTCGGTATTTTCAACTCCGCGCGGCGAGAGTACAAGACGGCTGACTCAGGATTCGATGCGTGACGGGCACGTGCCTCGTTGCCTACACATGGAGAGCGAAAGAATGACAAGATCAGCTCAGACGGTGGCGCCGCCCGACGCGGCGACGCGGCGCAAGGCGACACCGGTCGTTACCTATTCGGTCGCGCAATTGCCGCCGTTCGATGCCGCGTTCTACAACGCCGCGCGCGCCGAAATGACGAAAGTCTCCGAGCTCATCGTTCCGCCGCGCGAGGCGAGGGCATTCAGCGTGCCCGCGGGACATTTTTTCCGCATCGTCAGTGTCGATGGCCCGCAGGTCGGCGATCTCAATCTGTGGAATGCACACGACCTGTCGGAGCGATTCTTCAGCGGCAAGACGCGGGCGCTGCACGCGACGCACGTCAGTACTGGCGACCGGCTGTGGAGCACCATGCCGAGTCTGCGTCCGATGGCGACCATCACTCACGACACGCTGGACTGGTATGGCTGGGACGAGGACGGTGCCGGTGTGCACGACGTCATCGGCACGCGGTGCGATCCCTACACCAACATGCTGCTGAAGGGGACCGAGTACCACCACTGTTGCCACTCGAATTTGACGCGCGCGCTGGTGGCAGAGCGGCACATGAAGCCGTCGGAAGCCGAGCTCCTTGTGCACGACGTGATGAACGTCTTCATGTGCACCGGCTACACGCACGACACGCACCAGTATTTTATGAAAGCAAGCCCGGTGCGGCCGGGCGATTTCATCGAGTTCTTCGCCGAGATCGATCTGCTGGGTGCACTCTCGGCATGTCCGGGGGGCGATTGCGGCGCCAGCCACTCCGACGACGTCGCCAAGTGCTACAATCTGAAGGTCGAGATCTATCGCCCGGCAGATGGCGCGCTCGCGGGGTGGCGATCACCGTCCCCGAACGCGTATTCCCGGAGTCACGGGATAGCGTGAGGCGGCGACGAGCTCGATGTGCCTCGTGCGGCGACTTCGGCCGCGCCTACCCACCCGCGAATACCGTATCGATGGTCCGCGCCAAGCTGCCCCGCCAGTCCGGCAGCCGCACGCCGAACACCGTCGCCAGCTTACTGCAGTCCAGCCGCGTGTCCGCCGGGCGCTTCGCCTTGGTCGGATAATCGGCGGTGGTGATCGCCTCGACCACCGGCACGCGCGCGCCGAACCGCGCCGCTGCCTCGAACGTGGCGACCGCGAGGCCGTGCCAGGTCGTCTCGCCGCTGCCGGCGGCATGGAACACGCCCGCGTAGCTGTCCCGCCAGCCCGCGCGCAGCAGCGATGCGATCGCCAGGATCGCGGCGGCCAAGTCCGCCGCCGTGGTCGGGCAGCCGCGTTGGTCCGCCACCACCCGCAGCCGGTCGCGCTCCGCGCCGACGCGCAGCATGGTGCGCACGAAATTCTTCCCCGTCGGCGCATAGACCCACGAGGTCCGCAGCACCGTCGTGTGTGCCCAGACCGCCAGCACCTCCTGCTCGCCCGCCAGTTTCGACGCGCCGTAAACGCCGGTCGGCGCGGTGGCGTCGGTCTCCACATACGGCACGCCCTTGGCGCCATCGAACACGTAGTCGGTCGAGATGTGGATCAGCGGCACGCCAGCCGCCGCGCAAAGCTGGGCCAAGGCGCCAGGTCCATCGCGGTTGGCGCGATACGCCGCCTCGGCGTCGTCCTCCGCCGCGTCCACCGCGGTGTAGGCGGCGGCGTTCACCACCAGCCACGGCGCGGCCTGCCGAAACACCGCGACGAGGCTCTCCGGCCGGTCGAAGTCGAATGTCGGCCGCCCGACCACATGCACGGAATCGCCGCCGGCTGCCCCGAGGGCGGACGCGACCTGGCCGGTCCCTCCGGTCACCAGGATCGGCGCGGTCATGTCAGGCGACATGGCGGGTCAGCAGCAATTCTCATTCTGGTCGGGCCGTACGGCCTCTCATCGTCATGGCCGGACTTGTTCCGGCCACCTGTCGCGGCACCGTGCTGCGCGGATGGCCGGAACAAGTCCGGCCATGACGGTCCAGTAACATCCCCGGGCCACAACTGGAATTGCTGGCATGTGCACCGCCCATCTCAGACGGTGAACCAAGCGGGACAATCCGCCAGCCTCGGCAGCACCGTGTCCTTGTCCGATAGCAGCGCCCCGCCCGGGGGCACCGGCCAGGGCAGCGCCAGGTCCCGATCGTCCCAGATCACCCCACGTTCCGCCGCGCGATCATACGGCCCGGAGACCTTGTAGATCACCTCGGTCACCTCGGTCAGCGTGCAGTAGCCGTGCAGGAACCCGACCGGCACCCACAATTGCTGCCAGTTCTCCGCGCTGAGTTCCGCCGCGACCCACTTGCCGAAACTCGGCGAGCCGTGCCGCACATCCACCGCCACGTCCCAGATCGCGCCGCGCACCACGCGCACCAGCTTGCCCTGGGCGCTCGGCGGCACCTGCAGATGCAACCCGCGCAGCACACCGCGCTGCGTCGACAGCGCGTGATTGTCCTGGATGAACGGACCGGGAATGCCCGCCTCGGCGAACCGCTCCTGCTGCCAGGTCTCGGAAAAGAACCCCCGCGCATCGCCGAATTTCGCCGGGGTGACGAGCTTCACATCCGGGATCGCCAGCGCCTCGACCTTCACGCGTGCTCGCCTTCCGCCAGTTCCATCAGCACCCGCCCCAGCTCGGTTTTGCCCATGGCGCGCGCCTGGTCGCGCAAGGTGGCCGCGTCGATGTAGCCCTTGCGGAACGCCACCTCCTCCGGGCAGCCAACCAGCATCCCGGTGCGCGACTGGATGGTCTGCACGAACGTTGCCGCCTGCAGCAGGCTGTCCGGGGTGCCGGCATCGAGCCAGGCGCAGCCGCGCGACAGCCGCTCCACGTGCAGCACGCCGGCTTCCAGATAGATCTGGTTCAGCTCGGTGATCTCCAGCTCGCCGCGCGCCGAGGGCCGGATCTGGCGCGCGATGTCGCTGACCTGACGGTCGTAGAAATACACCCCGGTCACCGCCCAGTTCGACAGCGGCGCCGCCGGTTTCTCGACGATCTCCGCGGGCCGTCCGCTCTGGTCGAAGGAGACCACGCCATACCGTTCCGGATCGCGCACCTGGTAGGCGAACACCGTCGCCCCCTCGGGCCGAGTCGCCGCAGCGCGCAGCAGCGCCGAAAGGTGATCGCCATGGACCAAGTTGTCGCCGAGCACCAGCGCGCACGCCTCGCCGCCGATCCAGTCGCGCCCGATCAGGAAGGCCTGCGCGATCCCTTCCGGGCGAGGCTGCTCGGCATAGGAGAACTGCACGCCGAAGCGTTCGCCGGTGCCCAGCAGGCGGCGGAACTGCGGCAGGTCCTCCGGCGTCGAGATCACCAGGATGTCGCGGATTTCGGCCAGCATCAGCGTCGACAGCGGATAGTAGACCATCGGCTTGTCGTAGACCGGCAGAAGCTGCTTCGACGCCGCCAGGGTCATCGGATGCAGCCGGGTGCCGGAGCCGCCGGCAAGCAGAATGCCCTTCATGCCGCTCTCCCTTGGGCCGCGTCGCTTGTTTCCGCCTGCCCCGGGGCGGCCCCGCCTTGGGCCACCCCCCCTTGAACCATTCCCGCTTGCGCTACCCCGGCTTGGACTGCCTCGCCTTGAGCCGCCCCCTCATGACCAGGGCTGCCGAGGCGCTCGCCGGCGTAGCGGCGAGCGCGGACCTCGTGCCACCAGGCGCGATTGGCGACGTACCAGGCGACCGTCTTCGCCAGTCCAGTGTCGAAATCATGCGGTGCCGTCCAGTCCAGCGCCGCCTCGCTGCACGTCGGGTCGATCTCGTAGCGGAAATCGTGCCCGGGACGGTCGGTGACGAAGCGGATCAGCCGCTCGCGCGGGCCCGCCGGATCGGGCTGTAGCCGGTCGAGCTCGGCGCAGATCGCGCGTACCACCTGCAAATTCGTCCGCGGCTGGCGCCCGCTGATCGCGTAGGTGCCGCCCGGGACGCCACGCTCAAGCACGCGGACAAGGGCCTCGGCATGGTCGCTCACGAACAGCCAGTCGCGGCAGTTCGATCCGTCGCCGTAGACCGGCAGCTTCTTGCCTTCGAGTGCGTTGATGGTAACCAGCGGGATCAGCTTCTCCGGAAACTGCCACGGCCCGTAGTTGTTGGCGGTGTTCGAGACGATGGTCGGCAGCCCATAGGTGTGGAACCAGGCGCGCACCAAGTGGTCCGAGGCCGCCTTGGTGGCGGCATAGGGACTGCGCGGGTCGTACGCCGTGTCCTCGGTGAACGGTGAGTCGCCTGGGCCGAGCGAGCCGAATACCTCGTCGGTCGAGATGTGATGGAATCGGAACGCCGCCCGCCGCGCCGCCGGCAGGCCGGACCAGTGCTCGCGCGCCGCGTCCAGCAGGGTGAACGTGCCAACCACGTTGGTCTGCACGAAATCCGCCGGACCGTCGATCGAGCGATCGACATGGCTCTCGGCGGCCAGGTGCATCACCGCGTCCGGCGCGTGGGTGGCGAACACCTGGCGCATCGTGGCAGCGTCCGTCACGCAGGCACGGATCAGCATATGGCGGTTGTGACCCAGCCCCTCCTCCAGCGCCTCCTCCGAGGCGGCGTAGGTCATCTTGTCGACATTGATCACCACATGGTCGGTGTGGCGCAGCAGGTGACGCACCACGGCGGAGCCTATGAAGCCGCATCCGCCCGTCAGTAATATCTTCATCCGAACCCGACCCTGGTGGTGCGCCTGCCTTGGCGCCGTAACCTTCGCATCTGCACACATCCCTCGCAACACCATCCGATGGCGAAAGCACGCGCCAACGCGCGCCGATGTGACACAGAACACCACCGAATGATCAACATTCCGTTGACGCACAGCCATCGCGTGAAGAAAGGCCAGGGGCTCCGCCCCTGGACCCCGCCAAGGGGCGCTGCCCCTTGGANNCCTCTGGTGGGGGTCCAGGGGGCAAGGCCCCCTGGCGGGTTTCAGGGCGGAGCCCTGACCTTCCTTCATTCACCCGATGGCTGGCGCGGCCGGCAGCCGTTCAGGAACAGGGTGACTGCGTCGTGTGCCCAGGCGGCCACGCCGGCTGCGTCGAGGGGCGGGGCCAGTCCGAGTGCGCGGCGCTGCGGGCCGGACAGCACCAGGTACAGGAACTGTTCGGCGGCGGTCGCGGGATCGAGCGGGGCCAGTCGTCCCGCCAGCATCTCTGCGGCCAGCAGCCCGGCGATCCGCGCCATGCCGGCGGTGGCGCTGGATTGGCGCACCATATCGGCGAGCTCGGGGAAGCGCCCACTTTCGGCGATCATCAGCCGATGCAGCGCCAGCGCATCCGGTTGCAGCGCTACGGCCAGCACGCGGGTCGCGGACTGAACCAGCGCGCCCTCCAGCCGGTTCGCGGCGTTCGGCAAAGGGTCTGGTGTGGAGGCGGGCATGGCCGGCTCGGGCGTTGCCAACCAGCGCGCCATGAGGCGTTCCAGCACCGCGCGGAACAGCGCGGGCTTGTCCCGCCACCGGGCGTACAATGTCCGCTTGGCCACGCCGGCACTGGCGGCGATGGTCTCGATGCTGGTGGCGGCGTAGCCGTCGGACAGGAAGGCACGGGTCGCGACGGCGAGGATACGTTCCGCCAGTCCCGCCGCACCCGCCGCGGTTGGCCGACCACTTGACCGGCGCGCCGCGTCAGCTCCGTCACCGCCAGTAGTAGCAGCAGGCATGCGGCCGATAGTACCCCGGCCCGGCCGGGTACACCACGCAGCCTGCCAACGTCACCACCAGGCCGATCGCCAATACCAGCCGGGCGGCCTGTCGTCCGATTCCGTCGCGCATGACACCCTCCTTGGGTTGCTTCGCGAGTCGCAGTATGGAGAGGGAATGCAACGGCGCCGGGGCATTTTCATGACCAATTGTAACGCAACCAGACAGGAGCGGTCAGCTTCGGGAAGTTGACGCCGGCTGGGCGTCAATAGCGGTCGTAGCCATGCTACGGATGGTGATATGGCCCCGGGCCATAGGCCGGCGCGACCACGCAGCCCGCCAACGCCAGAAGCAGGCCGATCACCAGGGCAACGCGGCCTGTGCCGCCGGTCATTCTACTGCGCATAAAGCCCTCCTTGAGGTTTGCGCCCCACAAGGAGTCACAACCGGCAAATCCAGCGCGAACGGGGCGACACTATGTCATTGTGTGGCATTGCCCGAGCTGGACGACCGCCGGGATCAGAGCAACACCGTCCCTCACCCGGCCGACGCCGGGTGAGGGACGTGCATCACGGCGTCACGGAGTCTCGACCGCCTCGAACACCTCGAGATCGGCCACCAGCACCTTGCCCTTGGTCTCGGGTCCGACCGACAGAGCCAGGATGAAGCTGACCAGCCCCCCCACCGTGCCGATCAGCATCGGGATGCCGAAGCCCATGCCGGTGTTGATGGCGAAGTAGGTCAGGATCGGGGCAACGAACCCGCCCCAGATCGCCCCCTGGTGGTAGCAGAAGCCGCTGGCGGTCGAGCGCACCTCGGTCGGGAAGCGTTCCACCAGGTGGCTGGGGTTCTGGCCGTAGATCGCCCCGGCGAAGAAGCCCTGCGTGATGAAGCCCAGCATGATCCACAGCGGATCGCTGGTCAGGAGATAGACCGGCGTCACGAAGATCCCCAAGAAGGCCGGGATCATCATCGACCACCTTCGGCCGAGGATGTCCGCCACCCAGCCCCAGAACCCGCTGGCGAGGAAGGCCACCAGGTTGGCGATCACCAGCGGCGCGCCGACCATCAGCGCCCCCAGGTGAAGGTCCCGTTGCAGATGCACCGCGAACAGCGACCAGATCGAGTAGTAGACGACGAAGCCGCTCGCCATCCACCAGCACGACGTCAGCGTGTTGACCAGCACCTTCGGCTTGAAGATGGCGAACAGCGGCGCGTGCACCTCGCGCCCCTGTTCCCGCTGCTTCCTGCGGTTCTCCACCCAGATCTCGGGCTCCTTGACGTATTTGCGCACCCAGACCACCGCAAGGGCCGGCAGGATACCCATCCACAGCAGGCCGCGCCATCCGATCGAGTCATACAGCAGTCCGTAGGCGAGGCTGGACAGCACGAAGCCGATGCTCCAGGACCCCTGCAGCACGCCGCTCATCAGCCCGCGGGAGCGGGGTGGCCAGGATTCCATCGCCAGCGCCGCGCCGGCCGGCCATTCCGCGCCCATGCCCACGCCGAGCAGCGCGCGGAAGATGAACAGGAACAGGAAGGTCGGCGAGAACCCGGCGATGAAGTTGCAGACCGAGTACCACAGGATCGAGATCATCAGCGGCTTCTTCCGGCCGATCCGGTCCGACAGCCATCCCGACGCGGTGGCGCCGATCAGACGCACCCACAGCGTGATGGTGAAGACCGCGGTCACCTCGGTCAGCGAGACGTGAAACTCCTGCGAGATCGGCACCATGATCAGCAGGAAGATGGTGAAGTCGAACGCATCGAGCGTCCAACCCAGCCAGGCGGCCCACCAGGCCAGCCATTGATCCTTGGTGGGTTCCTTCCACCAGGGTACGGGTGTGCTACCCACGGATGCGGACATGTTTTTTGGGCCTCCCAGGGCTTGTTTTTCGATGACGGAACGTCGGAAACGGCACGAACGGCACGGCACGAAACGTACAAGCGGCACGAGACGTACAACGGCACGGAACGCACATTGGCCACGCGGCCGTGCCCATGGGGGTCGCCGCGTGGGTCTGGTCGAGCAGCTCGACCACCGCGACGCTACGCTTGCCGCGGCCCCGAGGTCAAAGCGAAAATCGTTAGGAATCCGCCATTTCCGCGGGTCGGCGCGGCAGGGGGAGCAAAGTCGCGTGCTGCAGCGTGTGCTCGGTCACGCCGCTCAGCGTTGGGTCAAGAAAGGCAGAGCGGAACCGCACAGCGCATTGCGCATCTTGCGAAGGCCGAACGGGCAGCGCGTTTCCGCCCCGCGTTGCGATCCCAGATTACCGTGGTCACCCAGCGCTCAGCGCGCCAGCGTCACGCCGGCCCACACCCCGAGCAGGCACAGCGCGACGGACCCCAGGACGTAGCATGCGGCCCACACCACTTCTCCGGCGGACAGCAGCTCCAGGGTTTGCAGACTGAATGAAGAAAACGTGGTGAAACCGCCGCAGATCCCCACCATGACGAACACGCGGATATCGGGCGACACGACGACCGACCCGTTGGCCCCGGTCCAGGCGCCGAACCAGCCGATCAGGAACGACCCCAGCACGTTGATCAGCAGCGTGCCCCACGGGAAGTATGGCCCGGTCAACCCGGCGACGAGGATCGCGAGCCAGTAGCGCGCGACGCTGCCGAGCGCGCCACCCACCGCGACCCAGAGAAAGCTTGCCGCGCTCATGCCGTCACGCTGCCGGTCCCAACCGGTTCATCAGGTCAGCCGGTTCATCAGGTCAGCCGCATCATCGGGCCGGCTGCATCATCGGGCCAGGCGTGTGATCGGGGCAAGGCGCATCCTCGCGGCCGACCGCGTCACCGGGGTCGACCACGTCATCGAGCCAGGCACGTGATCGGGCCAGCCGCGTGACCGAGTTTGCCAAGTCATCATCCGACGTTTCACCAGGCCAACCGCTTCATCAAATACGTGCAGCCGTGGCCGGGCGGGTAGTCCGCGATGTGGCCGAACTCCGCATAGCCGCACTGCCGGTAGAACGCCGGCGCCTGGAAGCTGAATGACAGCAGCCACACGCCGATGCAGCTGCGCTCCCGCGCGATCGTCTCGGCCCGGCCCAGCAGTTCGCTGCCCATACCCTGACCGCGCAGCGCTTCCGGCACGAACAGAAGATCGACGAACAGCCATTGCCAGTAGCTCACGCCCCACAGGCCGCCGAGCACGGCCTCGCTGCCCGGCTCGCGCAGCAGCAGAGCGAGCGGACGCACCGGATCGGGGAAGCCGGAGCGCTCGTCGTTGAACAGGTCCAGCAGCCGGAAGATCGTCTCGCGATGTTCCGGCAGCGGTGTCTCCGGCATGACGATTTCGGCGGTCATTGGTGGCTCCATGGCAGGTCCGGCGGCAAACCCTCAGGCAGACTGTCGCGACCCGTCCCCGCGCGACCATCCCCCTGCGGCCCCGACCGTCCGCGTGCCACCATAACCCGCGCCAAAGACGCCGCCAGACCCGGCGCCGAAAACGCCGCCAGACCCGGCAGCCGCCTCAGATCGGCTCTGCTTCTGGCACATGGCATCTTTCCTTGGGGCGTTCGCGAGTCGGGTTATGATAACGTCGCTTATAATCACAGGTGTCATGCGCCGCGCGGGCGCCGGAGGGGTAGCCGATTGACCGATTTCCAGCGCGACCTGCTGTTCCTGCTGCATGACGTGGGCCGGTTGCTCCGCGTCGATGCCGACAAGCGGGCGCGGGCGCACGGCATGACCCGCGCGCAATGGGGCATCCTGCTCTGGCTGGAGCGCCAGCCCGGCATCTCGCAGAAGGAGCTCGCGGAACTGCTCGAGGTCGAGCCGATCTCGGTCGCGCGGCTGGTGGATCGGCTGGAAGCCCGCGGCATGGTGGAGCGCCGCCCTGACCCGAAGGATCGGCGGATCTGGCGCCTGCACCTCTGCCCACCTGCCCACACCGAGCTGCATGAGATCCATCGCCACCGCACCGCGATGGTTCGCCGCCTGACCGCGGTGATCGAACCCGCCCCCCTCGATGCCATGGTTGAGGTGCTCATGACGATGAAGACCACGCTCACCCAGGAGCCACGCGTCACCGCGCTCACCCCGGCGCCACGGGTCGTCAGCCCCACGCTGCCCCCCACCTCCACTCTGATCCAAGCGCGGGAGGTCGCCTGATGTCGCAAGCCACCGTCACGGCCGGCGCCGCCCGCGTCGGCGAGGCGATTGCGCAGCCGAAAATCCGCAACCGGATCAGCCGGCGCGCCCTCGGCCCCATACTGATGATCCTTGGCATCGTCGTCGTGGCGATCGGCTCGGGCGCGTTCTGGATGACGGGCGGGCGCTACGTCTCGATCGACGACTCCTATGTCCGGGCGGCGAAGGAGACGCTGTCGACCGACGTCTCCGGCATCGTCGCGCAGGTGCCGGTCAAGGAAGGCCAGCTCGTCAAGAAGGGTCAGGTCCTGTTGCGGCTGGACCCGCGCCAGTTCCAGATCGCACTCGACGGCGCCACCGCGGCGATGAACGGCATGGTGTTGACCCTGAACGCCGAGAAGCTCGACTACCACCGGATGGTGCGCGACGCCGACGCCAAGCAGCAGCAGGTGGCGGGCGACCAGGCGAATTACGACCGCATGGCCAATCTGGTGAAGATGGGCGGGGTGACCCGCGCCGAGTACGACAACGCGCGCTATCAACTCGCCGCCAACCAGCAGGCGCTGGCGGCGCTGCGCGTGCAGGCGGATATGCAGGTCGCCAAGCTGGGCGGCAACGCCGAGGTCGATGTCCAGACCATGCCCGACTACCTTCAGCTCAAGGCCAGGGTGGCGGAGGCGCAGCGCGAGCTCGACCACACGGTGATCTATGCGCCGTTCACCGGCGTTGTCACGCAGGTGGATACCGTGCAGCCAGGCATGTACCTGGCCGCCGCGACCGCCGCGTTCGGTATCATCTCGACCGAGGATGTCTGGGTCGAGGCCAACCCGAAGGAGACCGAGCTGACCTGGGTGAAGCCCGGCGACAAGGTCGCGGTGACGGTGGACACCTATCCCGGCCGCACGTGGCAGGGAACGGTGCAGAGCATCGCCCCCAACAGCGGCTCGGAGTTTTCGATTTTGCCGGCGCAGAACACCTCGGGCAACTGGGTGAAGGTGGTCCAGCGCATCCCGGTGCGCATCACCGTCGACCGCAAGGATGGTGACCCCGATCTGCGCGCCGGCATGAGCGTCGAGGCCGAGATCGACACCAGCCACCGCCGGACGTTGTCCGACCTGTTCTAAGCGCACGCCGCCCAAGGGACGTCATGGCCAGCAGCGACGGCTTCGAACCGGTTCCGCACCGGGCGATCATCACGATCTGCACCATGGGTGCGACGCTGATGCAGGCGCTCGACCAGACGATCGCCAACGTGGCGCTGCCCTACATGCAAGGCAGCCTGTCGGCGTCGTCCGACGAGATCACCTGGGTGCTGACCTCGTATATCACGGCGGCGGCGATCATGACCGCGCCGGTGGGCTGGTTCGCCTCGCGGTTCGGGCGCAAGCGGTTCTTCATTACCTGCCTGATCGGCTTCACCATCACCTCGATGATGTGCGGCGCGGCGCAGTCACTGTCGCAGATGGTGCTGTTCCGCGTCCTGCAAGGCTGTTTCGGCGCCGCACTGGTGCCGCTGTCGCAGGCCACCATGCTGGACATCTATCCGCCGGAGAAGCGCGGCGCGGCGATGGCGATCTGGGGCGTCGGCGTGATGATCGGCCCGATCCTGGGTCCGACGCTCGGCGGCTATCTCACCGAACTGTACAACTGGCGCTACGTCTTCTACATCAACCTGCCGTTTGGCATCCTGGCCATCCTCGGGCTGATGTTCTTCATGCCGAGGGTGCGTGGGCAGAGCGCCATGCGCTTCGACTGGATCGGTTTCTCGGTGCTGTCGATGGGCATCGGCGGGTTGCAGCTCATGCTCGACCGCGGCCAGGACCAGGACTGGTTCACCTCGTCGGAGATCATGGTCGAGTGCGTGCTGGGCTTGCTCGGCATCTACCTGTTCGTGGTGCATCTGCTGACCGCCGCGCGCCCGTTCATCCGGCCGGGAATATTCCGAGACCGCAACTTCTCCGCCGGGCTGGCGATGATGTTCGCGATGGGCACCATCCTGGTGTCGAGCTCGGCGCTGATGGCGCCGTGGCTGCAGAACCTGGCGAACTACCCGGTGGCGACCGCGGGCCTGACGATGGCACCGCGCGGCATCGGCACGATGGCGGCCATGATGTTCGCCGGGCGCTACTCCACCCGCATCGATGCGCGGCTGCTGATGGGCGTCGGCATCCTGATGCTGTGCTGGTCGATGTGGGTGATGACCGGCTGGACGCCCGACGTGACCGAGCGCGAGGTGGCGCTGGTTATCGTCGTGCAGGGCGCGGGCCTCGGTCTGGTGTTCATTCCGCTGCAGGTGCTGGCGTTCGCCACGCTGCCGGTGGCGTTGCGCACCGACGGGGCGTCGCTGTTCAGCCTGTTCCGCAACATCGGCGCGGCGATCGGGGTGTCGGTGACGTCCGGTCTGCTGGCGCGCAACGCCCAGGCGCTGCATGCCGAGATCGGTGCGTATGCGAACCCGTTCAATCGTGCGCTGCAGAACGGCACGGCGCGGCACATGCTCGATCCGGTGCACGCGCATGGAGCGGCGGTGCTGGATCAGCTGATCAACCAGCAGGCGCAGATCATTGCGTATATGGACGATTATCGGCTGATGATCTTCACCACCGCGCCGGCGCTGCTGCTGTTGTTGTTGATGCGCCGCCCGCGCGTGGCTGCCGCGCCTTCGCCCGAGACGCACGCGGCGATGGATTGATGCAAGAGCATTTTCACGCTGACCGGAAACGCCACCTGTCATTGCGAGGAGCGCAGCGACGAAGCAATCTCCCGCGCCCGGCGTAGGAGCTTGCTTCGTCGCGGCGCTCCTCGCAATGACAGGTGGCGCCGACGATTCCAGCCAGCGTGAATGTGCTCTAGCAGCCCGGCATGATGGGTCCAGGTATCCACATCCAATTGTTCCATATACGCCAGGCGCGGCGCGCAAAGCCGCCTATCGTACTGATCGCAGGCGTACTGAGGTTAGGCCGGGGCTCCGGTGCGATTCATGCCGGGTCGAAGGCCATAGCAGCAACGCGTCAATAATGGCTGAATCAGGTGCCATCGGGCAGCGTTCGGCGGGCCGCATTGCGCCCCCCGGTCCTGATCCAAGAAAGGCGTCTGTCTACGAAAGTGACCCGGCTTACCGCCCCAGGGTGCTCAACGTTGGGTCACCATGCCGCATCGGACGCACTCGAACTTGGTGGTGCGCATGCTGCTCCCGAGCGTCCGCGTCCTGAAGCCGTCGGACACGCGATCCACGGTCAGCGTGCCCGTCTGCGGCGTAAGAGGCTGCGCGTCCTCCGACACATCGGCCTCGCCGACCACCCCACAGGCCGGGCAGTTCAGGTGGACCTTCCAACTGTCTCGCGTCATCATGCCGACAGTATGGCACATCGCTGGCTCAACTATCCACTGACAAACAGTGTCGGCTAATGACAAACTGTTGCGAGCCAGGTCTGCATCCTCGGAAACGCAACCGCATATCGAGTTAACCAATTGTAAATCCGGGCTTGGTTTACTGGCCGCATCGGGCAAGCGTTGTGGCCCGTGGCACGTATGACGTTCCTGACCATCGGCAACGCGCTGCGCGCCCTGCTCGGCGCCATGCCGATGCAGTCGGGCTTGACCCGTGGGCCGGCATGACGGGGGAATGCCCCCAATCGGTCACCTGCCCCCCAAGGGTGCGGAGGAACTCCGTTTGCGTGCCGATTGACAAGATCGCCCGCATGGCGCGGCGTTGCCACGCACTAGCCCGACTTTCGCAACTCGCGG
>PLXO01000210.1 GCA_003151425.1 Acetobacteraceae bacterium | reverse complement strand
CATGGCCGGACTTGTTCCTGCCATCCATCGCGTCACCGTGCTGCGGGGATGGCCGTAACAAGTCCGGCCATGACGTTGAAAGGCCGTACCGCCCGACCAAAACGAGAATTGCTGCGCCGCGACATCCGGCCTCGCCGCGACATCCGGTCTCGCCGCGATCGACATGCGCGTGCAGACTTCTCGGCTGGACCACACTGGAGGAAACCATGGCAGGCAACGACGAGAAGCAACCCGAGGGCTTTCTGCGCGTGCGGCTCGGACTGCACGACACGCATTACCCGAACGGCCTCATTCCGGCCGCGACCATTTTGCGCCTGTTCGCCGATTGCTCGTCGGAGCTGGGCATTCGTGCCGAGGGCACCGACCTCTATCTCGCGGCTTATGAGAAGGCGGAGTTCTTCAAGCCGGTCTATGCCGGCGACTACATCGAGATCCGCGCCAGACGCCTCAGCAAGGGCAATCGCTCGCGCCGCACCGCCGTCGAGGCGCGGCGCGCGATGGAATCGAAGGAGCTTGGCGGCGGCCTGTCGGGCGGCATCTTCCACGATCCGCCCGAGCTCATCGCGCAGGCGGTCATGATCGCCGTCCGGCCGCGCGAGACGCCGCCGTCGTAACCTGGCTCCTCCGGGTCACGCGGCCAGGCGATCGAGCGCGGATCCGAACAGGAAGTCGATGTCCTGCGCATCCATCGCCGGCAGTGGCACGCCGTCCTCGCTGAAGGCGATGCTCGCCAGCGCCGCCTTGCGTTCCTGCAGCTCCAGGATGCGCTCCTCCACCGTGTCCGCCGCGATCAGCTTGTAGATGAACACCGGCTTCGTTTGGCCGATTCGGTGCGCGCGGTCGGAGGCCTGGTCCTCGACCGCCGGGTTCCACCACGGGTCGTAATGGATCACCGTATCGGCCGCGATCAGATTGAGCCCACGCCCGCCGGCTTTCAGGCTGATCAGGAACAGCGGCACTTCGCCCGCCTCAAAGCTCCGCACCGGGGCCGCCCGGTCATGCGTGTTGCCGCGCAGCTCGACGAAGCGGATCCCGGCGGCGGTGAGCGGCGGCTTCATCAGATCGAGCATGGAGGTGAACTGCGAGAACAGCAGGATGCGCCGCCCTTCCGCGATCATCTCGCCGACCATCTCGAGAAGTGCCTCGAGCTTGCTCGACGTGTCGGCCAGCCGCGCCGAGGGCAACTTCACCAGCCGCGGGTCGCAGCAGACCTGCCGCAGCTTCAGCAGCGCGTCGAGCACGATGACGTGGCTGTGGGCCAGGCTGTGCGCGGCGATCTCCTGCGTCACCTTCGCGTGCAGGGTCGCGCGGATCGTTTCGTAGAGATCGCGCTGCTTCGGTGCGAGGGTGATGCGGCGCAGGATGATATGCTTCGGCGGCAGCTCGGGCGCCACCGCCGCCTTGGTGCGGCGCAGGATGAACGGGCGGATGCGCAGCGCGAGCTGATGGCGCCGGACCACGTCGCCGTCCTTCTCGATCGGCGTGCGGAAGCGTCGGTTGAAGCTCGTGCGATGGCCAAGCAGACCTGGCATCAGAAACGCAAACAGCGACCACAGCTCACCGAGATTGTTCTCGATCGGGGTGCCGGAGAGGCACAGCCGGTGCAGCGTGTTGAGCCGACACACGGCATGCGTTGCCTTCGCGACCGAGTTCTTGATCACCTGTGCCTCGTCGAGCACCACCATGTGCCAGGCGAGCGGGGCCATCTCCTCGATGTCGCGCGTCAGCACGGTGTACGTCGTGATCACGATATGAACGTCGGTCAGGTCGCGCCGCTTTGTGTGGCGGTCGAGCCCGTGCAGGACCACCACGCGCAGCAGCGGCGCGAAGCGGGCAAGCTCGGCGGTCCAGTTCGCCACCAGACTGGTCGGGACGACGACGAGCGCGGGATGGTCGAGCCGGCCGGCCGCTTCCTCGATGACGACGTGCGCGATGGTCTGCGCGGTCTTGCCGAGCCCCATGTCGTCGGCGAGCAGTCCGCCGAGGCCGTGCTCCCGCAGATGCTGCAGCCAGTTGACGCCCTGCTGCTGGTAGGGCCGCAGGGTGGCAGTGAAGCCCGCGGGCACCGGCACGTCGGGGATCTCGGCGATGCCGCGGAAACGCGCGACATGCGCGGCGATGCTGGCGCCGTCCTGCCAGCGCGTGGTGAGCAGGTCCTCCAGGTCGAGCACGGCCGGTGCCTCGGCCGCATCCAGCACCAGCACATTGCCGGCGCCGCGCCGCGCCGCCTCGATCAGGTCGTCCAGCACCGCCAGCAGGCGCCCGATGCGCTCCACCGGCAGCGTCAGGATGCGGCCATCTTCGAGGCTGGTGACCAGCTCGCCGGCGACAATCCGCGCCTGTCCGATGCCGCCGCGCTCGCGCAGGCGGAGCAGCACCGGTAGCAGCGGAACGCGCACGCCGTCGATCTCGATGCCGAGATCGAGCGAGAAGCCACCGTGCGGCGCATCGGCAACGCGCATGTCGCAGGCACCGACGGATCCGACGCGGCGCGGGCCGAAGGTGGTATCGATCAGGCTGCGCCAGCCGCGCGCCTGCAGCGCCGGCACAACCTCGGTGACGAAACGCTGCCAGCATTCCGCGGCGTCGCGACCGCGATAGACGAACACCAGCCGGCCCTTCGCCGCGGCGCCCTGGGCCATGCGCATTTGCACGAAGCCGTCCTGGCGGATGGCGTCGAGCGCGGCCGCCTCGGCGGTGCGGTCACGCCGCACGAAGACCGGGCCGCCCGGCCCTTCGACACGCACGAACTGCCGCACGTCGTCGGCGGGAATGACAGCGTCGCCGTAGTCGAATTCCAGCAGCAGGGCGTCGAGCGGCTGCATCCGGCCGAACTCGTCCGGGCAGGCGAAGCGCGTCAGCCGCAGCACCGGCGTGGGCGCGCGTTCGACGATCACGTTTTCGCTGACAGTCGCCGGTTCAACGCGCCGCCTGGGTGGTGCAGTCCGGCTGCGGCCCGCCGGCCGTGCGGCGAGTGGCGGCCTGGCCAGCGGGCGCAGCGCCACGGTCGGCGGCTGCACGCGGACGCGCCCGACCGCCCCGGAGGCGGCATCGACATACCACGGTCCGGTATCACCGAGGATGACCGCCGAGGACGGCGGGAGGGTGACCGCCGAGGCGGCGGTGAAGACCCGCGGCTCTCCCGGCACAAGGCGACGCCCGGTCGCCTGCCAGCGCGCCTGGCCGCTGTCCACGAGCCCGCGCAGCACGTCGGCGACGCGCTTTGCGGGCACGCCGGTCCGTGTCACGTCCCGCGCCTCCAGCATGCGCGCGAGATTGCGGGCCGTCTCGCCGGCATGTGCGTCGGCGGCGATCCGGCGCGGCGTCGTCGGGGCGATGGCGCCGCTGCGTTCGCCGATCAGCAGCGTCGCAACGACACAGGCATCCGGGGCCTCGCCGGGCGCCAGTTCGAACACGGTGCGTTGCCGCTCCTTGTCCGGCGCGGTGACCAGCGCGTCGAGGAAGCTCTGCTGCTCCGGCCTGCGCAGGGCGGGAAACCGATCGAGCGCCGCGAGCGCCGCCGCGGCCAGATGCGGGCAGCCTGGGGCGCCACAACTGCAATGGAGGTCGAACACCACGCGGCGGCCGAGCAAAGACGGGGTGATACGCACGGTGTGAGGGGCAGCCGGGTGATGGCCTGGCGGGTGACCGCCTGCCGGGGCCTGCACGACGGCCGTGATCGTGTCGCCATCGAGCCGCACCTCCACCGCGTCAGCCAGTATCAGGCTGCGGCCGTGGGTGAGGCTGCGCGCGTCGAATACGCGACCAAGGTCATGGGACGAGAACGGCGTCGGCATCGGGGTGGGTCGACCTTACGCGGGCTGGCAGTGCGACATGGTTGCGCCGGAGGATTGCCCGGTAGGCGCGGCGACAGGATACGGCAACAGGATACAAGGACGCCGGCGCCGCCTCAACAGGTCTCGGCACTGCCGTCGCGAACGACCAACCGGGAAACAGTCTCTTGTCCGCGACCAGTACTGGGGGTGACAGGTAGGGCGCCCTTCCCCTTCCAACCCGCAGGAGCCTTCCCGATGGCCGAACACGAGATCCCCGCGACACCGGAGAACATGGTGTGAGGCTACCTGGACGCAACCGTGAAACCTGTGCTGACGGTCGATTCCGGCGATGTCGTCACGCTGCATTCCTTCCCGGCGGGCGGTGAGGCATGCCTGCCGCGGCAAGCCGGTCTCATTCCCGCAGACTACCGGCACGCTCTCGACACGATGGTGCAAGGCCCCGGTCCGCATTTCATCACCGGGCCGGTGTTTGTTCGGGGGGCCAAAGCGGGCGACACGTTGCAGGTCGATATCCTCGCTGCCAAACCGCGCATGGAGTGGGGCTTCGTCTCGATCATCGAGCACTCAGGGTAAATAGATTGCCGGCAGCATCTTCAACGCCACATTCAGATCGGAAGCCGAGAGTGATAGACTCGAAAACTTATCATTCCGGTACCGCCGTCACTGCGCCAGCCAGCGTTTTGCCAAGGATTTGAGCGTCGGGGTCACGCGTGCGCGGTTATATGCGTCCGCGGCCATTTTGATTGCCTCTGCCTGCGTCGGATAAGCATAAACAACCCGCGCCAGGGCGCGCAGGCCGATCCCCGAACTGATCGCGAGCGACAGTCCGTTGATCATCTCCCCGGCGTGGCGCGATACCACGGTGGCACCCAAAATCCGGTCGGTATGCTCTCGCACATGGATCTTCACGAAGCCGTCTTCTTCCCCGTCGGTCACCGCCCGGTCAACGTCGTGCATGAGAATCGTGAAGGTCTTCACCGGTATGGCATTCTCCCATGCTTCGCGAACGTACAGACCGACATGGGCAATCTCCGGGTCGGTGTAGGTGCACCAGGGGATGGTCAGCGCACTCAGCCTTTTGCCACCCAGGAACAGGGCGTTTCTCACCGCGATGCGCGCGGAAGCCTCGGCGACGTGGGTGAACTTATGGTCCAGGCACACATCCCCCGCTGCGTAAATTCGCGGGTTGCTGGTCTGCAGGAAGTCGTCAACGCGGATTCCTGTTGCGATGTCGTAGCCGACGCCGGCGGCCTCGAGATTCAAGTTTTCAACATTGGGCGCCCGGCCGATGCCAGCCAGGATCTCGTCGACGGAAACGCTGGATGTGTCGCCGGCGCAAAGGAGATCGACGATTTTCTGTGTCCCCTCGCGATGAACCGCGACCACAGAGGTATTGAGATGAACCTCGATGCCATCGCGCGACAGGGCATCCGACAAAATTTGTGCGGCGTCGCGCTCTTCCTTGGGCAGGAACATTGGCTCGTCCTGCGCGATGATCACGTGCGAGCCGAAGCGGCAAAATGCTTGCGCCAGTTCGCAGCCCAGGGGGCCGCCGCCCATCACCAACAGACGGCGCGGGCATTCGGTCAGATCAAAGACATTCTCGTTGGTCAAATAGCCGGTCTCGGCAAGCCCCGGAATCGGCGGTGTCAGGGGGCGCGCGCCGGTCGCGACAAGCGCCTTTTTGAAGCGCAGCGCGTCGCCCGCCACCGCAACGACATCGGGTCCCGCAAAGCGTGCCGCGCCGAAATACACATCGACGCCCGCCTCGGTCAATCGCTGCGCCGAGTCGGCACGGCTGAGGCGCGTCTGGATCCGCCGCATCCGCGCCATCACCGCTGGAAAGCCGATGCTTATATCGCCAGGCACCTGGCCGCCGAAGTTTTCCGCATCGCGCATTTCCGCATAGAGCCGCGCGGTGCGAATGAGTGCTTTCGACGGAACGCAACCGATATTCAAGCAATCGCCGCCAATCAGGTCGCGCTCGATCAGCGCCACCTTCGCACCAAGCGCGGCCGCTTCACGCGCCGCGGTCAGGCCCCCCGGCCCCGCGCCGATGACGACAACATTGTACTCATCCGCCGGCGTGGGATTGCGCCAGGTGGGTGGATGAACATTCTCCAGAAGTGAGCGATGATACCGATCGCTCGGCGACTCGCCCGATGGCGCTTCATTGTGCGACACGGAATCCCCCTGTTGCGGCAGGATATCGTCCTGTTGCGGCATGGCATTCGTCATGACAGCCAGCCGCCCGTGAAGCCGGCGCGACGAAGTCCACTGCCGATATACGGGCATCGCCGCATGAGATTCCAAATGAGCTGCGAGCGATAATTTTCGATCATCAAGACAACGATGCCCTGGTCGAGCCCGAAATAACCCTCGGACACCCAACCGGATCGACCGTCCCCAGACAATGTCGGATTGAAACCGCTCGGCAATCTCGAATCCCGGATCATATCGGGATAGCGTTCGCAGAAATGGCGCAATGCCGACAAGGTCAACGCTGGCGCGAACGGCAGCGACGCAAGTGTTCCGCATGGGTCGATGGTTCCGTCGTCGGGCCCATAGGGCACACCTCGAGCGGCGTAGCCAAGAAACCGGCGTTCCCTGCCATCGATCTTCAGCGTCTTGAAGCCGGGCCCGTCGTTTGCCGTGATGCCCCAATAATCCTTGCCATAGCCCGCGAACCCGTACGGATTGCGTCGCGCGTATTCGCGCTGGACATGAATGGCCCGCCGGCTGTTTTCGAAATAATCGCTGTCCTTCTCGCGCATGAATTGATCGCGTATGCTGGCGAAATCGATCCACGCCTGCGAGAAATGATGGATGAAAAGCGGCCCGGCATAGAGATATTCGTAGTCGTAGATGTTCTCCCACTGGTAAGTCGCGGTCCATCGGACGTAGCTGTTTTCCGGGATTGGATGGGTTGGCGACGCCAGGCCCAGAACGTAGAGGATCGTCGCTTCGTCATAACCATCCCAGCCATAGTGCAAAAATCCGCTCTCCGGTTTCCAGCCCTGCCGCGCGGTTGCTTCGCCGCCGCGCGCCCATTGCCAATCAATCCGGCGGTAGATGGTATCGGCACGTTCGCGAATCTCGGTCTCCTCTGGCGTGTCCTCGCTGAAATAGACGCTCGCGGTCAGTACCCCGGCGAGCAGCAGCGTGGTGTCGATGAGCGACAGTTCCGACTGCCAGACGCGCTGGCCTGTCGTCATGTCAAGGAAGTGGTAATAAAAGCCCTTGTAGCCGGTTGCGTCCGATTGGTCGCCTTGCCGGCTGTTGCAAAAAAAGCGAAGGGTGACGAGCACGCGTGCCACCGCGTCCGCGCGCGCCATCCAGCCGCGCTCCACGCCCACCGGATAGCACGACAGCGCAAAACCCACGACGGCGATGCTGGCGGGTGATCCTGCGCGGCTCGTATCGGCCACCAAACCGTTGTGAGGATTGACCTGCGTCGTGAAATAACCGAACGCCGCGCGCTGGAACCGTTGCAGCAGGTCGTCATCCGATTCAGCCTGTGGTTCAGTCGCCATCGCGCGCCGTGAACCGAAAGATGACGGCCGCCACGGACAGCGGCGGTAACGTGACCTCGAAGCCGAGTGCGCCATCCCGGAAGTCGAACGACTGTGGCGCCGGATCACAAAGCGACGCGGCATTCAGTTCTGCCACGATCCCGGCGCTCAGATAATCCGGAGATCCCATCTCCTGCCAGCGCCGTTTCGCATTGGCATGTTCCGAATCGATCCGCCGAATCGTTCCCTGTTCCGGGGGATGAACGTTGGCAAGCTTGACCTGGATCACCTCCGTCGCGATCGGATGGTGCGGCAACGCGTAGTTGGTGAGAAGAATCGTCACGGACCGCGCGCCCCGAACGATCCACGCATCGACGGTCGGGTGCGTGCCGTCGACCGGCAACATCTCGGTGCTGAGCGCGTGCAACAGCTCGAAGGCGCGGTAGGAAGGTTTGGCGATGCCGTGAATGTTCAACAGCCCGAAGCCGCCATGGAACGGCACAGAGGGAAAGTAGTTCTCTTCGAAGATGTCGGAAAAAGTCCAATAGCTGTAGCCCTGCACGAGCCCGTTTGCCTCCATGATCGTCTTGGTCACGAAGGCCGCGGCGTAAGGCTCGTCATGCATCGGATCGCGCGGATTGGAGGACGTGCACCATTCCGTGTAATAGACTGGCCGGTTCCCGGCCTGCCTGCGTACCTCCCGCGATTGCTCGCGCAGGACGCTGCGCCGGCTGTTCGCAAGCTGGGCTTCGGTGTCGTCACCGGGTTGACCGAAGGCGTCGGTGGGATAGTGATGGGTGCTGATGAAGTCGGCGGGTAGCTGGTTCTTCGTACAAAACCCGATGAAGTCGTCGATCCACGCGTTTGCCGCCGTCGCCGGACCACCCACCCGAAACGCACTGTCGATCGATTTTATTGCCTCTACGGTGTAGCGATAAAGCATGAAGTACTCGTCCTGTCGGCCGCTACCGAAGACGTCCAGGTTCGGCTCGTTCCAGACTTCGAAGAACCACTGACGAACCTCAGCAACGCCGTAGCGCTCGACCCAATGCGCGACAAGCTTGCGAATCAGCGTCGCCCATTGCACGTAGTCCCTGGGTGGGGTGACGTTGGCACGGTAATGGAAGACCGTCTTGTCGCCCGAGGCGAGCGTACCCGGCATGAAGCTCAGTTCCACAAATGGCTTCATGCCGATCGAAAGCAGAAAGTCGAAGATCTGGTCAGCATTGAAGAATGAATAGAAAAACTGATCGCCTTCGCTGATCAGCGTGCCCATGTCGTCGCACAACAGTCCGTGGAACCGCACATGGCCAAACCCAAGCTCGTCATGCGAGCGCCGCATCTGTGTCTGCCAGTCAGCACGCAACGCCAGTGGCGCATGTCCGCTGCCGACGGTGTGTTCCCAGAAATGCGGCAGGCTCGAAGTCGGTGCGTCGAGGTCACAGCTAAAAATCGCCACCATGGTCGAATTGCCTTATCCGGGCCCTGTGTCGCCACGCGCACGCGGAAGGTTCAGCCGCTCGGCCGCCGTCGCGAAGCCAGCTTCGTCGTTCGCGAGGTTCACGGCATCGGCAACGCGGTTCACCTCAGGGTTCCATGCACATCCGGGATGACGAGCGCGGTGCCGCTCATGCTGGTGTCGTGGCACGTGCAATTGGCACTGCCGATCGGTCCCGCCGCGACGCGCCGGTGCGGCGGGGTCCGCGATCTGCGGATGCGGCCTGGTCGTTGCGTGTCTGGCTGCCACAGGCGGCCTGCCAGACCACGTCGTCCCAAAGACGGATGCCGCCCGTGATGCCGGCGTCGTTCGAGACGACACGGACGTCGTCGGGCAGATCGACGACGATGTGGGCTGCGTTGCCGCCGCCGATATACAGCACGTCGAAATGCAGCAGAGAATACACGATGCCGATCGTCTTGAGGACGCGGCGATTCCACCTCCTGATGCTATGAGCGCGGCGGGCGTCGTTGCCGATGTAGTCGTTGTAGGTCTTGCCCTTGTGAATCGGGTGATGCGCCAGCTCGAGGTGGGGTGCGAGACCGCCATTGCTGAACACCGCGCTGCCCACGCCGGTGCCGAGCGTTAGCACCACTTCCAGGCCGCGCCCGGCGACGATCCCGAGGCCCTGAACCTCCGCGTCGTTGAGCAGACGGGCCGGCTTGCCGAGGTGGCGCGACACGATGTCCTCCAGCGGACAGTCGTGCCAGGCTTCCCCATCGAAATGGGGCGCCGTGATGACGCGTCCGTTGCGGATCACGCCGGGAAAGCCGATGGAAATACGATCAAATTCAGGCAGGGCCGCCGTCAGATCCGCGATCGCGCTTAACAGGGTCTCGGGGCGACAGGAATCGGGAGTCGGCACACGAACCCGCGTCACCAGCATTTGTCCGGCGGGATCGAGGACGGACGCCTTGACGCCGGTGCCGCCGATATCGATCGCCAACGTCCGCGGACCGTCCATGAAGGTCGGCGCCCGATCTTCCTTTGGATCCTGCTCGGATGCCGGCGGCCGCGTCACGCGATGACCTCCGCTGCCGCTGCATCGGCAAACAGGCGCAGCGTGCCGGTCGGACGCAGACGCACTGCCGGCAGGCTGTCGTCGCCGCGGTGGAATCGCGCAAGTATTGCTCGCTTGTCTTTCCCGGCGACCAGGAACGCGACGTGCCGGCTGCTCTCAAGTGCTGGATAGGTCAGCGTGATGCGTGTCTCGGACTTGGCACCGATGACGGCGGCGACCCATCGATCACGCTCCGCGAGCACGGCCGTACCCGGGAACAACGAGGCCGTATGCCCGTCCGGACCCAGCCCCAGAAGCGTCACATCGAATAGCGGTCGAGCCGGATCCAGGCGCGCCGCGCCGTAGAACGATCGGAGCTCGCGCTCGTACGCCGACACCGCCGCTTCCGGGGTAACACCTTCGGTCGGAATGGGGTGGATGTTCATGGCAGGGATCGGCGCACGCGACAGCAGCGCCGCTCGGACCATGCGATAGTTGCTGAGTGCGTCATCGTGCGGCACGAATCGCTCGTCGCCCCAGAACCAGTGCGTTCGCGACCACGGGAAGCTGTCGCGATAGGGCGGGTCAGCCAGATGTTCATAGAGAAGCTGTGGGGTCGAGCCGCCTGACAGGGCAGCGGCAAAGACGCCGTCCTTCGCGGTCGCCGCTTCGAGCATCCACGCCGCAACCCGGCGCGACAGGGCCTGGGGGTCGGCGAGGACCTCCAGTTTGGCTTCGGACGACGCGGTTGTCATGTGAGCAGGCTCCTGACCAACCGACCGTGGTTCGACAATCGGCCCACGCTGGTCAGCGTGCCGGCGTTGTCCGCGCCATATCGGCGCAGAATCGTTTTCACGCGCGGCGTCATCGTCACCCTCCTGTCAAGATGTCCGGTCACCCCAACATCGTTCCGGTTCCCGCCAAATTCCCGCAGCCGCGGCTTGTTTCCCGCGGACGCACCGCATGCCGCACGCGAGGGTTCATGCCGCGCGCAAGTGCTCATGCCACGCGCGAGGCTCATCCAGCGACCGACCTTAGAACGAACTTCCGCGCCGCCTTGGCAAAGCCGTCGTTTTCGTGGCTGTCGGTCACCGCGCTCGCCTGCGCCTTGACCGCGTCGCTGGAATTGCCCATGGCGATGGAAAAGCCGCTCTTGCGGAACATCGGAACGTCATTCGGCATGTCGCCGATCGTGGCGATCTGCTCGGGCGGAATGTTCAAACGTTTCGACAGAGTGGTCACGACCGTCCCCTTGTTGGCTTGCGGGTGGGTCACGTCGAGGTAGTACGGCTGCGAGCGCTCCGCGCTTGCCTTCTCGCCCAGGGCTTGCTGCGCCGCCGTCTCGCAGGCGGCGACCAGGTCACGATCGTCGGAGACGCCAACGATCTTCACCGCGTGTGCCAGATGCGCATCCGTAAAGGACGCTACGATCTTCGCGTCAAACTTGACCGTCCATGCCTCGCGCGCCACATGCGGCGCGTTCTTGTCGCGGATCAGCCATTCCGTCTCCGTGTAGACCCAGGCGTCCAGCCCCTGGTCCAGGATCAGTTGCACGGCCTGCTTGGCGGTCGCGGGATCGAGCGTGTGGCTTTGGATCACGGAAAGGTCGGGATTGACGAACACGCCGCCGTTGAAGCCGGCGACCGGAGTCTGCAGCGCAAGCGGCTCGATCAGCATGCGCATGCCTCGCGGCGGCCGACCGCTGGTGATGGCGAGCGCAATGCCGGCGTGGTGCAGCTCCCTTGCCACTGCCTGTGCCGCCTCGGTCAGTACCTTGTCCTCGGTCACCAGCGTCCCGTCCACGTCCGCCAGCAGAAGCCTGATGTCCCGCTGTCCGCTCATGGCTTTTGCTCCGACGATAGACCGACAGGGCGCCAGGCCCGGTCGCCATCGTACGCCAGCAGCTCGTCCGCCACCTGCGGTCCGTCGCTGCCGGAATCGTAGACGGGAACACCGGTCTTCTCCGCCGCCCAGGCGTCGAGCACCGGCTGCACGATGCGCCAGCCCTGCTCCACCATGTCGGCGCGCATGAACAGCGTCGGGTCACCGATCATCACGTCATAAAGCAACGTTTCGTAGCCGACATTCGGCTCCTTCGGAAACCAGTCGCGATAACGAAAGTCCATTTTCACGGCCGTAAGATCGACCACCGGCCCTGGGCGTTTGACTTCGAACTGCAACGAAATCCCCTCGTCCGGCGCGATGCGCAGCACCAGCCAGTTGGGCCGCAGACCGTCGACAGGCGTGTCCTGGAATGCCGCATAGGGTGCCTGCTTGAAACGGATCGCGATCTCGGTATTCCGCTGCGACATGTGCTTGCCGGTTCGGATGTAGAATGGAACGCCGGCCCAGCGCCAGTTGTCGATCTCTAGCCGCAGTGCCGCAAAGGTCTCGGTGTTCGAATCCGGCGCCACATCGGGCTCTTGCCGATAGGCCTGCACCGTCTTGCCCAGCACCGTGCCGGCCCGATACTGGCCACGCACCGCCCGATCCGGCTTGACCGCTTGCATGGCGGCGAAGACCTCGGCCTTCTTGGCGCGGATTGACGCGGCATCGAATCCCGTGGGCGGCTCCATGGCCACCATCGAAAGCAGCGCGAACATGTGGTTCGGAACCATGTCACGCAGCGCCCCGGTCGCCTCGTAGAACTTGCCGCGCTGCTCGACGCCCACCGTCTCCGCCGCGGTGATCTGCACGTGATCGATCCGGTCGCGGGTCCAGATCGGTTCGAACAGCCCATTGGCGAAACGGAATGCCAGGATGCTCTGGACCGCGTCCTTTCCCAGAAAGTGATCGATCCGGAAGACCTGGTCCTCGTGCAGCGTGCGCAGGATGTCGGCATTCAGCGCGCGCGCCGAGTCCAGGCTGTGGCCGAACGGCTTCTCGATCACCACGCGACGCCAGAACCGGCACTTCCCGTCCTGGTCCGCGTTCTGATCGGTGAGCTTTGCGTTGCCGAGCTGCTCCACCACGGTGCCGAAGAGCCGATCGGCGACCGCGAGATAGAAAATGGCATTGCCCTGGGTGCCGTGGGAATTTGCGGCCGCATCAAGCGCGCCGCGAATGTCCTCGTACAGCTCAGGTTTGGACAGGTCCCCCTGGACATACGACATCCCGTCCGCAAGCCGCTTCCACGCAACTTCGTCGATGTGGTCGGCAGCGAACGCTGAAGCGGAATTGCCGACAAAGCTTTGCAGAGTCTTGTAAAGATGGTCGCGCCAGCTTTGCGCGCCTCCCGCGGCCCGCGCCACGCCGATCAACGCGAAATTGTCCGGCAGCACCCGGGTGCGCGCGAGGTTGTAGAGCGCCGGTATCACCAGGCGGTGGGCCAGGTCGCCGGTGGCACCGAAGATCACCATGGCGCAGGGGTCGGCGGGACTGGCCGGCCGCCGCGGCGGGGACTCGGCGGCCTGCGCGGTCCGAGGCATCCGGGCCGAATGGTTCTCTGACATGGTGCTATTCTGCGGCGATCCGGCTTGCCGAGTCGAGGATCTGCATGGCCAACGCGGTGTCAATACTCTGGACCGGCCGGTCACCAGGAACCGGTTCGGCCTATGTTCGGGGCGTGCTTCGCCACCGGTCCGCGCGCTGTCGCCCGGCCAGCGCCCGGCCGGCGGTGGACGCCGGCAAGATCGCTTGGCATGATCCGGCCTTCCTGAATGCCGGCCGCCCCGAACGCCGACCTCCCTGAATGAATGAGGCTGCCCAGTGCTAAGCGTGATGTGTCGAGTGTGACGTGTCGAGTGTGACGATCGAGCGTCGCGCGCACGTCATCGTGCTTGGCAACGAGAAGGGCGGTTCCGGCAAGTCCACCGCGGCGATGCACCTGATCGTCGGCCTGCTGCGCGACGGCTATCGGGTCGGCGCGCTCGACCTTGACGCGCGCCAGGCGACGCTGGGCCAGTATCTCGCGGCGCGCCAGGACTTCGCCCGCAGCCACGGAGCCGATCTGCCGCTGCCGCGATTTGCCGCGGTGGAGCGCAGCATGCTCGACAGCCGCGCCGCCGCCGAGGCGGAGGAAACCAGCCGATTCACCACGGCGATCGCCGCCATGGCCGATTGCGACGTGGTCGTGCTCGACTGTCCCGGTGCCGATACGTTCCTCAGCCGGCTCGGTCATGCCAGCGCCGACACGCTGGTGACGCCGATCAACGACAGCTACGTGGACTTCGCCATGCTCGCCAAGGTGGATCCCGACAACCACCAGGTCGTCCACCCGACCGTCTACAGCGAGATGGTGTGGCAGGCGCGCAAGCGCCGTTTCGCGCGCGATCGCGGGCGGATCGACTGGATCATCATGCGCAACCGCCTGGCTGCGACCGAAGCGCGCAACAAACGCGACGTCGGCACCACGCTCGAAGCATTGGCCAAGCGCATCGGCTTCAGAACGGTGAAGGGTTTCGGCGAGCGGGTGATATACCGCGAGCTCTACCTGCAAGGGCTGACCTTGATGGATGTGCGCGAGGCGGGGCTGGGCATCCATTTGTCGATGAGCCACGTCGCGGCGCGAGCCGAGGTGCGCGCGCTGATCGCGGCGATCAGGCTGCCCCCGGCGCGGCTGGAACTGACCCCGCCGACGGCCCGGATTGGGCTGGCATGACTGGGCTGGGCTGACTGGGCTGGGCTGACTGGGCTGGGCTGACCTGAGACTGGGCCGGCCTGACTGGGGCCGGTGACTGGGGCCGGTTGCTACGTGCTGGAAGCGGGCGTATATGCCCGCGGCTCATCACCCAACGTCGCCGACGTAGCTCAGCGGTAGAGCAACTGATTCGTAATCAGTAGGGCCACGGTTCAAATCCGTGCGTCGGCACCAAGTAAATCAATAACTTGAGCGACATAGTTCGGCCAGCGTAGGCGAACGGCTCGACCTAGGGCTTCAATGGGGCTTCATCGACGGCCGGACAGCCGGGGACAGTTGAATTGCGTTCTTGCTCCGTTCCCCACCCTCCCCTATCGTCCCGCCATGCCCGACACGCCCAACCTCCGCCCGGCCACACGCGACGAACTGACCCAGTCCCTTTCCTTCGCCCTCCGCTTCAACGGCCGCAAGCGCGTTCACGACGCGGACGAGGTGATGGCGCGAATCACCGCCGAGCGGTTGGTCGAGCACTTGGAGCGGTCGGGATACGTGGTCATGCACAAGCCGCCGTTGGACCAGCATGGCGCACCCGGCAACCTCGCCGACGCGATTGAAAAGGCCAGGAAGATCGACCGGGACGAGTAGCCCCGTCAGGCTGCGCCGTCCTGGCGTGGCCCCGTGGCAACGATAGCCATCCGATCGGCAGCGAACGGGTGCTGAAGCTGGAGCGCGATCGGCGTATCCGCTTCAAGCCATGTGTCACAGTCGTCGCCGGTCAGGATCACAGGCATGGCCTTGGCGTGCACGGGCCTTACCAGTTCGTTCGGTTCGGTGGTTACGAAGGCGAACACGAGGTGTTCCTGCACTTCGCTGCCGGTCAGGTCCGAAAGGGCCTGACGTTCGGCCTTGGTGCCTCTCGCGGCTGTCACCGGACAGCCAGATGCCCGCGAACGCGAACAGCGGCCGATCGGGACCGAGTGCGAACCAGGTGGGGACCTTGCTGCCATCCAGATACTCGCAAAACGAGGTTGCTGGCACCAGACAGCGAAACTCCGGCTTCAGCCACGGCCGCCACCACGGGCTTTCGAGCCGCCGCGCATTCGTAGTGACCTTCTCCCGGCTGGTCGGTGGCGACGGGAAGCCCCAGCACATCGCCTCGATGACACGCTCACCAGAGCGGTCGATCCGTGCCACCGGTGCCATCTGATCGGGATAGATCGCAGGTAGGGGCGGCTGATTGCCGGTCTGGTNNCGAGGTAATACGCCACCCAATCCTCGGTTATGCGCTTGTAAGCAACTTCGGGATCTAGCGTGCGGGCCGCTATCTTCTCGCATGCCCAGGTCTCCAGGTCATCTTTCTCGTGGTATCCAAAATTCTTGTCGTTCCACGCGTTCTTGGCGGACTGATACCATAGGTTTTCGATTGAATTGGAGCCGCCGGCACAGAGCGGGTAAAAGTGATCAACCTCGCCACTTTGGATGTTCCGCGCACTCTGAGGCACGTTGTATTCGTCGTAGACGTGCTGGCGCACGGCAGTCGGAACGTTACGATGGTCCTCGGAATATGTGCAGGATGTCTTCTTTGCTGGGCAGTGGTCGGTATACGTAGCGGTCAGCGTCAGAACATCGAGTGTATTAATCAGTCCATAAGTATGTTCATACTCAAGCCGCATATTGAAGGGAGGGTTTTCGGAAGAAGGAGCATATCTTCCCCGGGTTCTTTTGTAGACTGCGCATGGACGAGACGACCTTGCTTTTGAAGTCGGCTTTTCCCGTCACCACCATACGACCTACGGTGTCGGCTTTGAGGTGCTTCCATACCAGTTCATCAGGATTGCGGTCTGGCGAATAAGGCGGCAGATAAAATAGCCGCAGACGGCCACCGAGCGCTTCGACAAAGGCTTTGGTCTTTTTTGCCCGGTGAGCGGGACCCCGGTCAACGATCAGGAAGATCTTACGTGTCGCGCCGATCAGCAATCGTTTAAGGAATTCGATAAAGACGTCCGCGTTCACCCCGCCTGTTTCCTTAATCATGAACCGCATCCGCCCCTTCGACGTGATCGCGGAAATCAGGCTCATACTGTGACGGGCACCGGTTGCTTCGACCACCGGGGTTTCGCCCTTCTTACCCCAAGTCCGTCCCGCGTGATGATCAGAACGTATATGAGCCGCATCGCCAAAATAGATGTCTGCTCCTTGAACCTTGGCCATTCTCCTGATCTTCGGGTATTCCGACTTCAGCCATTTTTG
Organism: Acetobacteraceae bacterium; assembly: GCA_003151425.1. GTDB lineage: Bacteria > Pseudomonadota > Alphaproteobacteria > Acetobacterales > Acetobacteraceae > Palsa-883. The sequence continues at coordinate 42,423 of PLXO01000210.1, read as the reverse complement.
AACCAGCGCCTCATCACGTTCCATCGCGCGATGCAGAGGCTTTTGAGGTGTAATTCCAAGCTGAGCCAGCAGGCGGCCGACGGAGTTGGCGGCCAGACGAATACCATATTTTGTTTTGATCAACTGAGCCACCATCTCTCGCGTCCAAAGCGCGAACCGGAATTTCAGCTGTAGCGGGTTCTTTAGGGTCACGGTGTTGTAAAGCCATTTCAGCTTCTTATCGTCCAACTTCGGCGGACGGCCCGCCAGTGGTTTCGCCTTCAATGCGCCCCACCCGCCACGGCGATAATCCGCCAGCCATTTGTACATTGCCCGGCTGGTGACTCTTAATGTTCGTGCGACGTCCTCCGGACTTTCGCCCTCTTGGACACTCCGTACCGCGCGTATCCGCAGTGTTTCCAGGGTCGCGTGGTCCAGCTTGCGAGCATCGTCGTTTCTCATGCGCGCATGAGAATCATGGCCCATTCATCGCGTCAAGAAAAATATGAACCTACTTCTGGACTGATTAATAGCAGCCTCGCCAGGCGTGAGACGTTCGTTTGGATAGAGCGAATCGGGACCGACGTGAATAGCAGGGGTCTGCGCACGAGTGGGTTAACCCGAAGCAATGCATCCCACGGTGATCGCCAGGATCGCTAAACCGCCGACTGCAACCGCGCCTCTTTTCATATCGCCGTCCCCACGGCATCCATTTCGGTGTCGGCGCCACCGCAGCAGCCGACCAATTCACATGTCTGACAGCGGAACCCGCCGCCTTCACGCCGCCACCCGCCAGCGCCGGCCCGCCGCAGCTTTCCGACAATGTCATGATACAGTGTCTCTTCGCCCCGGTCCCAGGGCTTGAGTATGGGCCGCGGAGCCGACCTACCCCCGTGCGCCATGGATGGACGGCGTCAGAACGGCGCGCCGGCCGCCACCAATGCGGCAGTCACCACCGTCTCGACCCGGTGCAGCACATCCCGCCATTCCGGGGTGTCGGGTGTGACGCACCATCCGCGCGGATACACGATAACCCATCCGGGCAGCTCGGGCGGGTAGGACTGCGCGTCAACCCCGATCCAGTGCGCACCGTCCATCCGCTCGACGGCCCCCCGGACCGCCGCGACGGCTTCGGCCTTGCGGCCCGTCAGCCCGGCCGCAGGGTGGTGGTGGTCGTTGAGGGTGATCGTTGCGTCGAAGTCGTGTGGCATAGGCGGAGCTTGGGCCAACCTGATTGCCAAGTGATTAAGGCGGGTCTCCGAATGCCGGCCTACCGCACGTCGCCTTTGGGGCCGAGTTTCAAGCCGCTACCTGCGGACAGACTGAAGCAGAACGGCGTTCCTGTGAAAATCGAGGAATTGCTTCTGGCCGCTAGTGAAGCTTCCCACGTTAACAGCCCTTGTGAGATCGATGCCCATTCGTTCGAGCGACGGACGATGCGCGACCGGAGAGATGATAAGGCGACCGTTGTCTTCGAAACCGAGGAACCCGCGATCGAAGAGGTGATCGATGCTCGGGGTCAGGAGCAATCCGTTCTCACCGTTGAGTCGCTCCTCATTGGTGGAGTCGCGCCATGGTTTGCAATGGCTTGCAACGAGATGCACAGGATTTTCAACGCCGGTGATGCGGCACTTTGACTCGATCTTGCCTACCCGCTCTTTGAATAGTCCCTGCCCCCGCCGCGCACGGATGATCGCCAACCGGTCAGTCTCCGGTATCGAGAGGTCATCGACCACCACCTGCTCTAATCTCCGCTCCCAAGAATCGAGATCATCGGCGGAAATCGGCATCACATCAGCCGCCGAAAGAGCAATCGGGGCAACCTCCTGACCGATGAGACCAATAAGAACCTCGGCCAGTCCCGTGGGCAACTCGGTAAGGTAGACGGATTGTAGGCCATTGCCGTTTGCCTGGAGCGGCGAGTACCTGTCCGGGAGCAGCGGCCTTAGGATGTCGATGTGATCCTTGGGGCGCACTTTGTTAGCTAGCTCTGTGAAACGGACCTTCACCCTCCAGCCGATATTTTCCCAATTTTGGCCAGAAGTTCCGAACTCCAGGGGCTTGGGGCTTTCCCAGCAGTAGGATTGCGCAATGCCGACGGCGAGAATCTGAGTGTCCATGAAGGAAAAGATCAGGTCGCCGGGCGCAACCTCGCGCATTGACTCGTAGAAGGGATTGCGCGCGCCGTTGGCGTTGCGCTTGGGCGACCAGAGATACCCGCCCTGAACCTCATGGCGGTAGGTCTGGTTCTGGACACCCACCAATAGCGCATGCTGAAGCCTAGCGTCAGACAGTTTTTGGTGGAAGCCACCTGATGGGGCAGGGTGCGTTGCTGGCCCGCGATGTGTCGTTTTCAGGACGATGGAGCCGCCCTCCCTTCTGCGTGCCGCGCGACAATCAAGGTGAGAACCGTAACCTTGATGTCAGACTTTGCCACGGTTCTGTTCAGCAGGATCGGGACACAGTTGGATGCCGAGCATCCGGTTCAAGGCGACGGGATCGATCGGTCCCTGAATGTCCTTCGCGATCGCGGTATCCGGCCGGCCGAGCACCCAGCAGGGCAGGTAATCTGGCTGCCCGCGCTCGGCCGCCGCGAGAGTGAAGTAGTCGTCCGAGCAGACGAACAGGTCGCCCCGCGGATAGACCCACAGATTGTGAAACTTGCCTTCGCGCCAATCCGCCATGAGCCGCTGAACCACCTTCTCCCCGTCCGGTGATCGTTCTGGCCGAAACGCCGGGTCGTGGCGAACAACCCGGGCGGTCGGTACTGCGGCGAAGTAAACCGGTAAAGCACCCAAGCACGCCTGCTCCAGCAGGTAGCCGAAAATCGGATCGCGCGGTGGACGCCAGTCTGACCGCTCGTGAACCTCTTTGCCGGAGGCGTTCATGGGCTACGATCTCCTTCCATTCCGGCGTCGTGCTCATGCTGCGGCTTGCACATGGTGCCGCAGGCTGTCGATCAGCTCGTTAAACTGCGCCTCAATATCATAAGCCGCGGTGAAGTCGGCGATGTCCCTCGGTTGGCGGAGGCAACGTGATGGCGGACGCGCTGGCTGTACGATCATACCGGTCGCCTTCAACGGTTGCCTTGGTCGCGCGGTCTGTCGGTTCCGTTCATGACCCGCACATAGGACCTGTTGCCGATGCTCAGGTGAGTGTCCCCGACAAACAGACAAACTTCCTCATCCATAAGGCGCTTCGGTAGTTTTCGAAGTTCTCCCGCTGCAATCGTGACCTGTTGTGGCCAGGAAGCCCCTTTCCCTGCCACCACCAACGTGTTTCCATTACACCGAATCGAGAGCACACCATTCGTGAATTCGAACGCCACCAGTATATCATCATTCATTGGAGCAATCTGAACAGAAAGAGACTTAAGTGCCAATCGTAGCCAATCACGCTGAACGAAGCAGTTAGCGTGCAGTTTTGAACAGAACGTCTGGTGCCCCCACGGTCGCAGCGATCCGCGCCGACATAGTGCTCGCCGCGAACCGCTGCGGCTGGACAAACCCGGTTGACACCTGGCAGGCAAGGGCATAATATGGATTTTGGAGCGTTCCAAGCGTGCCATTGGGTAATCGGTAGCTTCGGCCTCCAAGGCGTACGGCGGCAAGGCGGCGGTTTACGTATGGGAGGCACCAGACCGAAGCGGGCCATTGCTGAATCCTAGTTTCCGCAAACCGTACGAGCGGACGTGTGGGCAGCAGGATACTGCAACCCCGCGATAAGTTTGACACGCGATTCGGTGGGAGGGTGGACATGTTCAACAAGGCGAAGAAACTCGCTCGACGTGCGCTTCTCAAGGCTGGCGGCGCCGCGGCGGGGGGACTGCTGGCGATGCCTATCGGGCTTCGGACAGCGACGAGGTCCGCGGCAGCGGCCACACAAGTTACCCTGAGCTTCCTCGGCGGAGATTTCATTGAGCAGAGCCGTTTAGCCGACCTAGCGGACACGCTCGGCGCGGCGATGGATCTGCGGGTCCGCAAGGACCTCGTTTCGTTTGACGACGTCCCGACAAAGGCTCTGCTCGATTTCAGCGCAGGGGTTCGGACCTGGGATCTGGTGTTCGTGTACTCGTCCTGGGCAGGAACCTTCGCGTCGAGGAAAGCCCTGATACCGATTGAGGACTTCCTGACGACGCCCGAAGCGAGGGCGCTTGTGGATCTCGACGATTTCATTCCTGCGCTTACCAAGCCGCTGATGTACGATGGCAAGTTGCAGGCACTTCCGTACCTGGCTGCGCCGTTCATGATTGGCTACCGGCGCGATCTCCTCAGCGACCCGATCGAGCAGAAGAATTTCAAGGACAAATACGGGTATGAACTCGCCGCACCGCAGACCTACGGACAACTGCTGGATGTTTCGAGGTTTTTCACGCGCAGCAAGGGGCAGCTGCTCGCCGGCCAGCCGCTAGGCGACAGCTTCTACGGGATCGTTGCGGGCAACAAGACCGGCAGTTTCCTGTTCCACCGGTTTGAGATGGTCGAGGTGGCATTCGGGGCCGATCTGATCTTCAACCCAAGCACGATGGAGCCGACCTGGAACTCTCCGCAAAACGTCTCTGCCGCGAAGTACTACGTTGACCTGAGTAAATCCATGCCACCGGGAAACCTGAATATGTCGGGTGGCGAAGCCGTCCGGCTGGTGGGGCAGGGACAAGCCTTGATGGTCATCCAGAGCCTTGATGACATGCTGGACATCCTGAACGATCCCAAAACGTCGAAGGTCATCGGCAAGATCGGCTACGCGCTGATGCCGACCCAGATCCCTGCGCGGCCGCACGCGTTCGTGCAGGACTCCAATGGGATCGGCATCTACGCGCTCACGCAGCATAAGGCAGAGGCCTTCAAGCTCGTGGCGGAGACGGTGTCCACCAGAGGCATCAAGCAACTGCTCGCCTCAGTGTCCGGGCTGGTGCCCGTGCGCAGGTCAGTGATCAACGACCCAGAGGTGCGGAAGGCGCATCCTGATCTGGTCCAGGCCCTGGACCTGGTCGCGTCGGAGAATCCATACGTGACGTTCCTCCCGCAGTTGAAGGAGTGGAACGAGGCGCAGGACATCGCCGCGACCTCTCTGGCGGAGGCCATGGCAGGGCAGAAGTCCGTTGAGGATGCACTGAATGACGGACAGACGAAGCTCGTCGCGCTGTTCAAGCGCGCCGGCTACATCAAGTAGCGAGGGCGATGCAGGATGGCAGGAAGACGGTCCATGCTGCTGATCTTCCTGCTGCCGGCGCTGCTCTACGTAACCGTCTGGCGCATCGTCCCTGCGCTGTACACCGCCTATTTGAGCTTCACGGCGTACAATCTCGCATACGATCCCAGCCTGGACTGGGTCGGCTTCGCCAACTATGCGCGCCTCGCGCAGGAAAGCGGATTTCTGCCCTCGTTCACCGTCACCATGGAGTTTACGATCATCGTTACCGTTGCGGAGTTGGGCCTGGGACTGTCGGCTGCGCTCCTCTTCAACCGTGGCATGCCGATGCGGAACCTGGTCCTGGGCATTTTCCTGATCCCTATCGTGCTGCCGCCGGTGGTCGTTGGCACGATCTGGTACATTCTCTTCAACCAGTTCGTCGGCCCGATCCCCTATCTATTGCAGCTTGCCCATGGGCCGTACGTCCCGTGGTTGACGACGCCCGGGACGGCGCTGTTCGGGCTGGTGATATCGGATATCTGGGAATGGACGCCGCTGATGGCCCTGCTGCTGCTGTCGGCGCTGCAGGCGATTCCGAACGACATGCTCGAGGCCGCGATGGTGGACGGGGCGTCGGGGTTCAAGCTGTTCCGCTTCATCACGCTGCCCCAGATCGCGGCCATGATGGCCGTGGCTGTGGGTCTTCGCTTCATGGACGCGTTCCGGGAGCTGGACAAGGTCATCATCATGACAGGCGGCGGGCCGGGCACCGCAACCGATTTCCTCAGCATGCATATCTACCGAGCCGCCTTCAAATTCTTCACGTTGGGCTACGCGGCCGCAATCGTTGTCACGGCACTCGCGTTCCTTGGGGTCATCTATGGCTTTTACTTCCGGGCGCTTCGTGGCCTTGCAACGGCCTGAGGTGCACGTGAAGACGACCCGGGGGTGAGATGAGTGCCGTCGCCGCAAACAAGGCCACGACTGCATCGAGGCGGAGCAGGATCCGCTGGAAGGCCAGGGCGCGAGGTGCCGGCCTCGCCGCCGGCGTGATCGCCGTGCTGCTGTGGACCCTGCTGCCGCTGTTCTATCTGGTGGTCGTGTCGGTCAAGCCCGAAGACATGATGCTTGGACCCCCAAGCCTGGCCTTCCATCCGACCCTGGCGCGATACCAGGAACTGTTGCAATGGGACCAGTTGGGCCAACCCATGTGGAACAGCGTCGCGTCCTCCGGGTTAGGAACGCTCGGGGCCGTGATCCTGGGTGGCATGGCAGCGTTGGCGTTCACCCTGATGAATTTCCGCGGAAAATCCGCACTGTTTTTCGTCGTGCTGTTGACGCGGATGTTTCCGGCCGTGACCACGGTGATCCCGATCTACCTGATCGTCAGGATGCTCGGGCTGCTCGACTCGGTGACGGCGCTCGTCCTGCTCTTTATCGGCTTCCAGATTCCGCTCGTGATGTGGATCCTCTCCACGTACTTGCAGACCCTGCCGAAGGAACTGGTCGAGGCCGCATCGCTGGACGGCGCCTCGCTGCCGGTGATCGCGGTCAGGATCATTCTGCCGCTCGCCGCTCCCGGACTGCTCTCGGCAGCCATCCTGAGCTTCATCTTCAACTGGAACGAGTTCCTCTTTCCGTTGGTGCTCACGAGTTTCGATGCCAAGACCGGCGCCGTCGCGATGATGAACTACCTCGAGAGCGAAAAAAACGTGCTGTGGGGGCCGCTCAGCACGGTCGGTGTTGCGATGACGATTCCAGTGGTTCTGTTCATGGTGTTGCTGCGCAGGCACCTTGTGCGCGGACTGACCGCTGGAATGCTGAAAGGCTGACGAAGGAGGAAGCAGCGTTATGACAGCCAGTATCGACGCGGCGGGACGCGTCTGCGAACCACTCAGGGAATTGCCGGTCGCACGCAAGGTCGACGTGCTGGTCGTTGGCGGGGGAATCTCCGGATTGCTCGCGGCCGTGGCGGCCGGGCGCTGCGGGGCCCGCACGCTCGTCGTCGAGCGGTTCGGCTCATTGGGCGGAACCGGCACCGCCGCCATGATGAACCTGTTTTATGTCCCTTATGAAATGTCCCGCGGGCTGGTGCGCGAATTGTTCGATCGCCTGATCGCCCGCGGCGGTGCGATCCCCGGGGAGTTCGTGGTCTACGACCCCGAACTGTACAAGGTCACGGCGCTTGAGATGCTGGCCGAGGCCCAGGTCGACGTGCTTTTGCACACGCTTGTCAGCGATGTCGTGATGGACGACGGGATCATCCGGGGCATCGTGATCGAGAACAAGTCAGGCCGGCAGGTCATTCTGAGCCGCGTCACGGTTGACGCGAGCGGCGATGCCGACGTCGCGGCGCGTGCCGGCGCGCGCTATATCAAAGGGCGGGAGGCCGATGGAAAGATGCGGCCGATGACGCTCATCTTCCGGATGGGCGGCGTGGATGTCCCGCGGCTCGTCGAGTACGTGAAAAAGCACCCGGAGGATTTTTCGCCCGACCCGCTCCAATGCATGTTGGACATCGAACACCATATGATCCGCGTGTTCGGGTTCTTCAATCTGGTCGAAACGGCCAAGGCGAATGGCGAACTCTGGCCGGACTGTTACTACTTCCGCGTGGAGTCCGTGCTGCCGGAACGCGGCGTCCTGACCGTCAACGCGACGCGCGTATACGGTGTCGATGGCACCAAGGCCGAGGATCTGTCGCGGGCCGAGATCGAAACCCGACACCAGATGATCCAACTGGCCGCGTTCGCAGCGAAGTACATTCCGGGGTTCGAGCACGCATTCATCCTCGATTCGGCAAGCACGATCGGTGTGCGCGAAACCCGCCGCATCCGCGGCGAATACGTTGTTACCGAGGATGATATCGTGGCCGGGCGGCACTACGACGACGTCGTCGCGGTCGACGCGAACCAACAGAACCCTCACCAGCAAGGCGGTCATCCGCCGGACGGCAAGGAAGGGGGGCCGCAAGACGTCGAGGCCCGCGAGCTCATCGCACGGATGTTCGTCTACGAAATCCCCTACCGGGCGCTGGTCGCCGCGGACGTCGAGGGCCTGCTCGTAGCCGGCCGATGCATCTCCGTCGATCATCACGCCGACGTTTACACGCGGAACCAAGGCTGTGCGATGGTCACCGGCGTGGCCGCCGGGGTCGCCGCCGCGCTCGCGAGCGCTGCGGGACAGTCGCCGCGCCAGGTCGACGTAAATGCCGTGCAGGCCAGGCTGCGTGGGCTAGGGGCAGACCTGGATCTGCTGCGCCGCCTTGGTCCATCGCCGGCGATGTAATCGCCGCGGTTCCCGACAATGGGTGCCCGGGCATTGGAAACCGAGGCCGGCCTCGTATTCAAAACATCGTGCGGACGGCAGGCCGTCCGTGACGAGCGGATCGGTTGAGGAGGGAAGACTCTGATGCGGGCACGTCCTGAGATCGACGTCATTGTCTGTGGCGGCGGGACCGCTGGCGCGGTTGCGGCAATCGCCTCCGCGCGTAGCGGCGCCCGCACCATGCTCATCGACCAGTACGGACGCGTTGGCGGAATGGCTTCGACGGGCATGTCGTTTCTCGGCGTTAGTGACGCAGGTGGCCGACGCGCCCTGGGCGGGATTGGCGCGGAGCTGTTCGAGCGACTGGGCCGGATCGGCGCTGCGTTCGAAGACCGCCCCGACAAGCAGGTTGGGTCGGTGACCGTGGCCGATCCGCTGGCCCTGCAGCAGATGCTCCTCGCGATGCTGCTCGAGGCAGATGTGCAATTCCTCTTCCACACCTTCTGCGCCGATACTCTCGTCGAAGACCGGCGTGTGAGGGGCGTTGTCGTCGCAAACAAGGCTGGGTTGGAGATGCTGCCGGCCCGCGCAATCGTCGACGCGACGGGGGATGGCGACATAGCCGCCCGCGCCGGTGCGCGCTTCGTCCTGGGCCGTGAACGGGACGCGGCAATGCAGCCGGTTACCCGGATCTTTCGCGTTGCCGGCGTCGATGTCGAGGAGATGTTCGCCTATCTGCGGCAGCATCCCGAAGAGATGGACCTGCCGGATGGGTGGAACGACGGCTCTGGGTATAGTGACAAGGACCTCGAAGCCACCTCGATCGTCATGGACGCATTTCCGGCGCTTGTGGCCGAGGCGCGCGCCGCCGGCGAACTGACGGTGCCGCGAGACAGGATCGGTATCGAAACAGGACCGGCGCGCGGTGTCGTAACGATCAATGCGACACGCGTGCACGGCATCAATGGCACCGATCCCGATTCGCTGACCCACGCAGAGGTCGAAACCCAACGGCAAATGTTCGAGGTTTTTCAGTTCCTCAAGCGCCGCGTCCCCGGTTTCAGCAGGGCCAACCTGCAAGACGCAGCGTACCAGGTCGGCGTGCGGGAAACCCGCCACATTCTCGGCGAGTACGTGGTGACCCTGGACGACGTCCTCGCCGGACGGACCTTCACCGACACCGTCGCGCGCGGTGCCTATCCGGTCGATCTGCATGACCTGCATCCGGGAGCGCAGGTGCTGGGCGCGCGTGTCGGCGGCGGTGGCGTGACATTGCGCCCGATCCAGCTTGCCTATGGCATTCCCGCCCGGGCCCTGACGCCCGCCGACGTGGATGGCATCGTGATGGCGGGACGAGCGATCTCCGCCTCGCATGAGGCAGCGGGTTCGGTGCGCGGGCAGGCAGTGTGCATGGCGACAGGCCATGCGGCGGGCGTCATCGCGGCGATGAGTTCCCGCGCCGACATAGTGCCGCGGAAGCTCCAGGCAAAGGACGTCCAGGCAGCACTGACCGCTCAGGGCGCCATCCTGTTCCACCCGCCCGATCCGGCATAAGCCAACCACCGCCTGGTGTCGGCACCCGGCACGCTGACGCTTCCAGCATCGCTTGCGCCGGGTATCGCACGCGGATCTGCCGGGACGCCGACGGACGCCCGATAGGACTGCCGTCGTCGGTCACCCCGGCGATGCCGCTCCGTTTACGCCTCGACGTCGACCGTCCGACGTTCGGCTGCGCTGCGGACGGCAGCCTCCACCAGGCGCACGCCGCGCAGACCGTCGGCAAAGCTCGGATAGCGCCGCGACACGGCCTGCATCGCCGACCAGCACTGGAACACGACGTTGCGGAACGCGTCGATATAGCCCTCGGCATGCCCGGGCGGCAGCATCGACATCCAGGCGAGATCCGCCGGCAGGTCATCCCGCGACCGTTGCCGGATCGTGTTGCCACCGGCACTCCGCTCGACCCAGACATTCGGGTCCTGCTGATGCCAATCCGCACCACGCTCGGCGCCATCGATCGACAGCACGATCGTGTTGGGGTGGCCCGGCGAGACGCCGCTCACTGTCACACTGCCCGCCGCCCCATTGCCGAGCCGGATCAAAAGATCCGCCTGCTCCTCCAGGCCGTGGCGTACCTGCACGCCGCCGTCGGTGGTGCGGATGCCCGGCGGCTCGGCGCCTTCACCCGCGGCGCCGCGCCAGGTCCGCTCCGCCTGGTGCGTGGAGAACTGCGCGGTGATCTCGACGATGCGCTCGCCGGTGACGAATTCGACAAGATCGAGCCAATGGATGCCAAGATCCAGCATGGCGTAGGATCTGCCGCTGGTGCCGGGAGAAAACATCCACACATACTTGTCCGCCGCCAGGACGTCCTGCGACAGGTAGCACCCGCCAACGCGGCGAACCGCTCCCAGCGCACCGCCGGCGATCCTGCTTCGCAACACCTCGACCAATGGATAGCCGCGATAGGTATAGGCGATCGCCCCGATGCGGCCGGCATGGTCCGCCGCCTCGGCCATGCGCAGGCCGTCCGCCACGCAGGTCGCCATCGGCTTTTCGCACAGCACGTGCGCGCCGGCGCCGAGCGCGGCGAGACTGTGCTCGGCGTGCAGGTGATGCGGCGAGCAGACATGCACGATGTCCGGTGCGCATTCCCGCAGCATGCGTGGAGGATCGCCATAGGGCGCGGCCTCGCCGAAGGCTTGCGCCGTGGCAAGCGTACGGCCGCAGACCGCGACCAACTCCCCGCCCAGCTCGCGGATCAGACGCACATGCACGCGCGCGATGCCGCCGGTGCCGACGATCGCGACACGCGGGCGCCAGTCCGTCATGGTTGGGCGGCGGCCACCGCGAGCCCCGCCGCTCGTGCCATGGCCAGCAGGTTGTCGTAGCCCATCCTTGCATAGGTCAGCGGATGGGCGATGCGCGGATCCTGCTCGGCCTCGACAACCAGCCATCCGGCATAACCGTGCGCCTGCAGGTCCCGCAGCAGGGACGGGAAGTCGATGCAGCCATCGCCCGGCACCGTGAAGATGCCCTGCAGCACCGCATCCATGAAGCTCAAGTCGGACGCCAGCGCGCGGTCGAGCACCTCGCGCCGCACATCCTTGCAATGCACATGCACGACGCGGCCGATGTGGCGGCGCAGCAATGCGGCGGGATCGCCGCCGGCGAACAGACAATGCCCGGTGTCGTACAGCAGCCCGACCGAGTCGCCGCTGTTGCGCAGCATGCGATCGACTTCCTGGTCGGTCTGCACGATGGTTCCGACATGGTGATGAAACGCCATCCGAACGCCGAATTCCGCAAAGCGGTCGGCCAGGGCGGTGAGCTTGCGGCCATACGACGCCCAATCCCCGTCGTCCAGCCGAGGACGTTGCGAAACCGGCTGGAAGATGCCGTCGTGCCGGCCACGCGAGGTGTCGGCATACACCACGACCTTGCAGCCAAGATCGCGCAGCAGCGTCAGATGCGGGGTGATCGCGGCGAATTCCTCGTCCACCGCGCGATCGAGGATGCGCCCATCGTACCAGCCGGAGACCAGGCGCAGGTGATGCGCCGCGAGCAGCGGACCCAGTTCCGCCGAATGGCGGGGAAATTTGCCGCCGAGCTCGGTTCCCGCATAGCCGGCCAGGTGCGTCTCGGCCAGGCAGGTCTCAAGCGGAATGTCCCCGCCGAGTTCCGGCATGTCGTCGTTCGTCCAGGTGATGGGATTGATGCCGATTGCCGCTGCCATTGCGATGTTCTCCTGTTCCGTGCCGTGCGGACTCAGCGCAGCGCGTGCGATGCCTGTTCGGCTGCCGCCAGGGCGGCAACCGCATCCTCGGCCCGGGCGCCATCGCCTGCAGCACCGCCGACCCACGCGGCGAAGCTTTCCGCCTGCACACGCAATGCGGTCAGAAACACGCTGTCGCCGTCGGGCGGCCAGAGGAAGCGGCATTCCTCGGCACCACGTGTGCCGAACACCTGCGCCCAGCAGACATCGCCGTGCGGAAAGCGCCGGCCCAGGGAGACCAGGCCGCTGCTGCCGCCGGACATCGCGCAAAGCACCTGCGCGCTCTCGCTGTCGCCCGGCACCGGCGGCTCCGCGGACACCGACGCGGCGGCAACATGAATGCCGGTGACGTCCTGCGCGGTCAGCCAGCGAAGCTGGTCGAACTCATGCACGCCCATGTCGACGAAAATCCCGCCGCTATGGGCACGGAATTCCGCCGGCGGGACATGCTCGTCCCATTGGTAGCAGGCAACGAAATAGAGGTCGCCAAGCGCGCCGTCGGCAATCCGCTCGCGCAGTTGCCGCAGCGCAGGGACGAAGCGCCGCCAGTAGGCGATCTGCAGCGGCACCGCGGCGCGTTGCGCAAGGCTTGCCGCGTCGCGCGCTTCGTCGGCGGTGGTGCCGCACGGCTTCTCGCACAGGATCGGCAGGCCGGCGTCGGCAATGCGGCGCACCAGCGCAAGGTGACGATCGCTCGGCGCGGCGATCAGCACGCCGTCCAGGCCGCCCGCGTCCAGCATGGCATCAAGGTCGGCATGCACCGCGAGCCCGGTCTGTGCCAGCGCGTCGCGCGATCCGCGCGCAGAGTCCGCGGCGGCAGCGATGCGGACATGTTCGCTGGCGGCCAGTGCCCGCAAATGCGTCCGGCCCATTCGGCCGGCGCCGACCAGACCCAATTTGAACACGGCCATCGGTCAGCCCTGCGCCGGCCACGCGCTCGGCCGATCGCGCGGGGTGCGGCTGCGATGCGCCTCGATCACGGATTGGCACAAGGCAATGTCATGCAACGCGTCGGCCGCCGAGGTCAGCGGCGGAGTTCCTGCCGTCACGCAGGCGTGGAAGTGCACCAGTTCCGCGCGGAAACTTTCCTCGTAGGACGTGATTTCCTCGGTCTGCCAGGAACGTGCCGTGCCTGCCTCGCCACCCTCGCGAGTCAGCATTGTCGGCGCGCTGCGCAGGAACGGCGACGGGAAGCCCAGCGTGAGCCGAGCGTCCGGCGCGTAAAACGCGAATTCCATCGCATAGCGCGCAAGCCCGGGCAGATCGACCCAGTTCAGCACGCATTGCGTCGCGCCGAAACGCAGCACGGCGGTGACGCCGTGCTCCGTGATGTCGGCGAACTCCAGCCGGTCCGGCTCACCGAGCACGCCGCGCACCGCGTTGAATTCATGCACCAAGCTGTCGAGCAGCACCAGGTGATAGGCCCGCGCCGACAGCGGATCGATCTCACCGAGGGCGGCGGCGATGCGCGCTGCGTTGTCGGCGGCGAACGCGGTACGCGTTGCGTCCGGTAGGCTGCTCGGCGGATGCAGCCGGTAATGCGCAACATACGGCAGCATCGGTGCTTCCAGCGTGGTGATGCGAGCCAGGCGGATGTCCTGCAGGCGCTGCGCGTCCGCGGCGAACCGGCGATAGGCCGGATCGTAGCGCTTGTTGTAGGCGACCATCAACGTGACTTTGGCCCGCTCGGCCGCCGCCATCATCGCCTGGCCCTCGGCGATCGAGAAGCACATCGGCTTCTCCACCAGGATATGCCGCCCGGCCTGCGCCGCCGCGATCGCGATCGGCGCATGGCTGCCGGAGGTCAGGATGAACACGGCATCCAGCGACTGGTCCAACAGCTCGTGCCAATCCCCGCAGGTAGTGCCGACATCGTAATCCCGGGCGCAGGCCTCGCGCAGGTCAGCCGAGACGTCGCACAGCGCAACGATTTCGTAGAGCTCCGGCAATTCCCGCAGGTAATGCAAGTGCATCACCTGCGCGATCAGCCCGCAGCCCACGATCCCCACCTTGAGTCGCGTTGCCATGTTGCGCCGATGCCCTATGTTCTTTGGAACGTTCCAAAGATACCCGCTACCCCAGGGCGCCGGTCAATTGGGTGCGGGAAACGGCCAGCCAGTCGAACTTGGCCGCGATGCCCTGTCCCGCATGGTCGGCGCAGGCCAGCCATGACGCACGACGCCCGTACCTTCCTGCCCAGGCAGCAGCGATCACCTTCGATCAACATGGGCCGGCGATCAACCAGGGCCCGCGATCAACCAGCGCCGGGCGGCGCGGTCGAGCCGCGGACGATCAGCCGCAGCTCGACGGTGCGCCGCACCGGCCGGCCTTGCAGGCTGCCCTGCAAGCGTGCCGTCATCGTATCGATCGCGAGCCGTGCCAGGTCTTCCTGCGGCTGCGCAACCGTCGTCAGATTGATGCGCGCCAACCGGGCCATCACCACATCGTCAAAACCGACGACGGACAGATCCTCCGGCACGCGGATGCCCAGGCGGTCGGCGCAATCCAGCACCTCGATCGCGCCAAGGTCGTTCGAGGAGAACACTGCCGTCATGCGCCTCTTGCCACGCAGCACGTCCTCCGGCGTGACCTCGCGATCATTCCGGAACAGTCGCGACGGCGAACGGCGCCAGCGGAACACGGTCGGCGTCAGTCCGGCTTCCGCCATCACCTCGCGGTAGCCGGTCTGTCGCGCACGGTCGGCGGCATCCTCGACGATCGGGTCGGCAAAATAGGCGATCCGGCGATGGCCCAGCGAAAGCAGGTGCCGTGTCGCCTCCTCCGCGCCGCGGCGGTCATCGCCACACACGACATCGCCCCAATCGGTGCTGCAGGTGACAAACACCGCCGGCACCTTCCCGGCAACCAACTGGCGTGCCCGCTTGGTGGTCTCGGCGTGGGCCAGGAACAGGATGCCGGCCACGCGATATTGCAGCAGGCTTTCCAGGCCGGCCGCCTCGGCTTCGTCGGCCTGGGTGTTGACGAACATCGTGCGATAACCCTGGGCTGCCGCATGCAGTTCGACCTGTTTTGCCATTTCGCCGTGGAACGGATTTGCCAGGTCGCCAACAACCACGCCGAACATCGTGGTCCGTTGCTGTACCAACTGCCGCGCCAGCGCGTTCGGCCGGTAGCTGAGCAAGGATATGGCGTCCTTCACGCGTGCGCGCATCGGCGCTGCGACACAGTCGGCATCGCGTATCACGTTGGACACGGTTGATTTCGACACGCCGGCGCGGCGCGCCACGTCCAGGATCGTCGGCGACCTGGA
This sequence comes from Acetobacteraceae bacterium, assembly GCA_003151425.1. Lineage (GTDB taxonomy): Bacteria > Pseudomonadota > Alphaproteobacteria > Acetobacterales > Acetobacteraceae > Palsa-883. Next base: position 26,998 of record PLXO01000210.1, on the reverse strand, counting down.
TATCTTCGGCGAATTTGGCTTCATTCCGCTTGTGGCTCGATCACGACTTTCATAGCCGCGTCGGTTTGCGCCAGTTCTACCCCTTCCTGCGCTCGGCTCAGCGGCATGCGATGACTGACGACGCGGTCGAACGGCAGCCGACCCAGGTTGGCTGCCATCAGCCGCATCGCCGGCAGATAGGAGGTCGCCGTCTCGCCGCCAATGCCGATGATGCTGACATTGCGCGTACAGATGTCCGAATTCGGATTGATGCTGACGGGCCCCATATCGACGAACGTACCGGCCTCCACCACCACGCCGCCGACGCGCACCATGCGTAGGGCCTCGACAAAGCCCTGCGGCACACCACTACAGGACAGTACGACATCGGCCCCGAGTCCGTTGGTGGCCTCGCGCACGCGCGCCAGTCGTTCGTTGGCCTCGGTCTGATCGACATCCAGCGTGAGGGTGGCGCCGAACGCTTCCGCCATGCGCAGACGCGAGGGGAACTTGTCGGTGGCTATCAACTGGCCAGCGCCAAGCAAGCGCGCCTTGATCAGATGACACAGGCCCAGAGGCCCGACGCCGAGCACCGCAATGCTGCCACCGAAACGGCTGCCGCCCATCAGCCCGAGCAGGCTCAGTGCGGTTTCCACGCCATGCGTGACCGCCATGATTTCGGTGAGCACCGCAACTTCGTCAGGTAAGTCGTCCGGCACCCGAAAGATCGGCGTCCCGGGCAAGAGATACATGCATTCTGCCCACCCGCCGAACAGATGCGGTGCCCGGCCGCAGTGCAGGCTATTGCCGTAATCCTCCATCTTGCTGCAGAAATAATAAGGGAAGTTGTTTCGGCAAAAATGGCAGGTGCCGCACGGGACGTTGGCACCTGGCACGATGCGGTCGCCGGGGTGCAGGACGCGGCCCTCGCTGTCGAACACGTCGCCGCCAGTCGCCAGCACGATGCCAACGTTCTCGTGGCCGCAGATCAATGGATAGGTAAGGTCGCGCTCATGCGGCGTACCGGCATACTGCTTGTTCTCACCGCGGAACGTGTGCTTGTCGGTGCCGCAGATCCCGGAAAAGTGGACTTGCATCACCACGGCGCCCGGTTCCGGTTCCGGGCGCGAGAAACGTTGGACGGTGATGCGGCCTGGCCGTTCAGTGACGGCCGCGCGCACAGAGCTCATTCGGTTACTCCAGCCGGTGTCTCGGTCCCGCGCAGTGCCGCCGCCAGTAATCGCGCGGCCGCGGGAATGCCGATTTCGGGTGCGACGAACGGATCCTCGTGCTCGATCGCGACTGTGCGGGCATTGGTCAGCGCCAGATCGCCCAGCAGACCCTGCCACCAGGCTGCGTCATGGCCCTGGCCGACGGTGGCAAAATTCCATGGCATCGCCTCGGGCGGCGTCGGCCAGCGCCTGTCGAGCAGGCCGTTGAGGGCGAGATTGTCCGGCTTGAACACCACGTCCTTGGCGTGCGCATGGCCGACCCGGGCGCCGAGATGCCTGACCACCCGGTTGGCATCCATGCCGAGCCAGAAAAAATGGCTCGGATCGATATTGGCTGCGATCGACGGCCCGACCTGCGCCAGCGCGGTAAAGCTTTCGACATTGTAGGCCACAGTGCCCGGATGCAGTTCCAAGCAAACCAGCAGGCCCGGGCAGGTCTGCCGCACGAAGTCGTCGACGCCGGCCCAGTAGCCCAGCACACGATCGGCCTGCCGGCGATGCACGTCCTCCAGATAGGGCAGATAGCCGCCGGCGGCGAAATGTGGCGTGGCGTCTCCGTCCGCCCCGCCGGGGCAGCCCGCCATGGCCGTCACGCGCCGCAAGCCGAGCTCGGCGGCCAAGCGGATCGTTTCGCGCAAGTCACCATCGTGCCGACATGCCAACGCCGCATCCGGATGCAGCGGATTGCCCCAGACGTTCAGCGCGGCGATGCGCAGACCGCGGGCCGCGATTTCCCGCTGCCACGCGGCACGGGTGCCGGCCTCGCGCAGCAGCCGGGTGCGGTCGCAATGCGGATGCGGCGCGTAGCCGCCACTGCCGATTTCAAGGTCGGTCACCTCCGGCACGTCGCGCGCCAGCCAATCCAGCAGCTCCGGCAACGGGCGCGCGACCAGCGGCTCCAATACCACGCCGATACGCAGCGCTTCACCCATGCCGTCTCAGCGCCCCCGCCTGGTTTCGGTTTCGACCATCACACGACCATTGGCCACCCGCACCGGAAAGGTTCGGATGCGAACCGTCGGGTCCCAGATGGCCTCGCCGCTCGCCACGTCGAATTCCCAGCCATGCCAGGGACAGGCGATCACCGGTGCGGCGTCATCGATCAGCATCTCGCCGGGTCGCCCGGCAGTCAACCGCGCGGCGAGGACGCCCTGGCACAACGGGCCGCCCTGGTGCGTGCAGATGGCGCTGATGGCGTAGACTGCACCGGACCAGCGCACGATGCCGACCTCGGTGCGGCCCGCCATCACCACCAAGGCGCGTCCCTCAGGAAATTCCTCGATCGATCCGACATCGATGGTCATGCCAGCGCGGCCTCGCCGGCAGGGGCCAGATCGGCCGCCTGCCAGCCGTAGAATTCCAAGGCGTTCTCGAAAAACACGCGGCGGTGCCAGGACGCCGGCAGACGGGCCGCGATGTAGTCCGATTCGTCGGCATCCCAGTGCGGATAGTCCGACGAATAGCACAGCCGCTCGGCGCCATTGATCCAGCCGAGCAGCTCGGCCACCTGCTCGCGCTGCGGCGAGATTTCCAACGGCTGCGTGGTCAACCAGACATGCTCGGCGACGTACTCGCTCGGCAGCTTGCGCAGCCAGGGCACCTCGCGCCGCAGGCCTTTATATTCGGTATCGAAACGCCACAACAGGCTTGGCAGCCAGGCGGCACCGGCCTCGATCAGCAGCAGCCGCAGGCGCGGATACTTCTCGAACACCCCATGGCTGATGAAAGAGACGAGATGCGTCATGACCACCTGCGGCCAGAGCGTATGGGCTTCGAAATAAAGACTGATGTTGCCGCCGCCGGTGCTTGCCGGATTGGCCCAGCCGGCGGCGCCGCCGTGGATGGCGATCGGCCGGCCGGTTTCCTCGGCCGCAGCATAGATCGGATGAAACAGCGGATGCCCGAACGGGCTGTGGTGCGGATTGTCCACCAGCATCACCTGCACCATGCGCGGGTTGTCGGCATGGCGGCGGATCTCGGCCGCCGCCTGGTCGGGCAATTGGCTGGCGACCAGGATCGAGGATACCAGGCGCGGATCGCGGCTCAACCAGCGATCGATCGACCAATCGTTCAACGCGCGCGCGAGTTCGGTGGCGAGATAGGGATTGTGCAGCCCGGCGACGTGGCTGTCGTCCCCGAAGGTGAGGATGGCGCGCCGGACATCGCCGCGTTGCAGCACCTGCCGGCACAACGTTTCGTAATCGGATCCAGGTGGGCCGCCGCCCGGCGGAAACGTGTCGGCCCGCATGAAGCCGTGCGGATTGGGCAACCCGTCCTGCACCGTGAGCGGCATGTTCCCCGCCGGCCCGCGGTCCGTAATGAAATCACGCCAGCCGCGCGACAGGTAGGGCAGCAATTCCGCATCATCTGCGCGCGCGTGATGCACATCGCAGTCGATCACCGGGCCGTGGTACATGCAGGCGCCTTTTGGATCGTTCCAAGCGGCCGCTAGTTATCGCCGCGCACGCTGCCGTGTCAAGCGAACCGGCGTGGTTCAGCCGTATTCCGCGATGGTGTGATGGGCGATGCGGTCTTCGTCGAGGATGAACCCGAACCCCGGACGGTCCGGCACCCGCAGCTTGCCATCGGCGTCGATCGACAGGGTTTCCCGCAGCATCTGATCACGGCTGGCGGCGGTGAAGCCGCTGGGCGGATCGTGCGGAAACTCCAGCCAGGGGCAATTTGGCGCAGCCGCGGCCAGGTGCAGGTTGGCGAGCAGCCCCATGCCGTTGCCCCAGGTATGCGGCACCAGTTCCAGATGCGCGGCCTCCGCCATGGCGGCGACCTTTCGCAACTGGAATATGCCGTCCGACAGCAGCGCATCCGGCTGCAGGATGTCGAAGCAGCCGCGATCGATCAGCAGCTTGAATTCGTGCAGCCCGTGATTGTCCTCGCCGCCGGCGATCTTGATCCGGTCGAGCCGATCGCGCAGCCGCGCGAGACCGTCGTAATCGTCGCGCGGCAACGGCTCCTCCAGCCACAGCACGTCGAACTGCTCCAGTTCGCGCGCGACGGCGAGGCTGCGATGGAAACCCCAGATGCGATGCCCGGTCAGGCCCGGTTCGACGCCGGCCTGGTTGGCATCGATCATGATCTCCATCCGGTTGCCCACCGCCTTGCGAACCGCTTCGACCACCTTCAGGTCGTCGCGCACCTCGTCGTGGTGGAAGCGCAGCTTCACCCCGCGATATCCCGCGGCGAGCATGCGCTCGACATCCTCGACGCGCTGTTCCGGCGTGCGCAATTCGGCGGTCGCGCAATAGGCGGTCACGCGATCCTGCGCGCCGCCCCACAGCTTGTAGACCGGCATGCCGGCGCGCTTGCCGACGATGTCCCACAGCGCGATTTCCATGAAATAGGCGGGCGGACCCAGGATTTCCGCGTCGCGCAGCACCGCGGCAAGCAGCTCGATCCGTGTCGGATCCTGGCCGATGAAATATGGCGCGACGAAGCGCTCGATCGCGATCGCCGCTTCAGGCCCGGCATGCGCCGCGGTGTGGCCGACGATGCCCGCATCCGTCTCGACCGCGACCAGCACGAGCAGGATCGTGGCCTGGTTGCGGCCGCGTGCCCAGGCCGGATGGAACGGCGCCGGCAGCTTCAGTTCGACGACGCGGCTGTGCACGCGGGTGATCTGCATCGGGTTGGCTCCAGGTCTGTGGCTTCTCACGGGACGGTCTGCAGCAGGCGCCGGGTGGCGCCGCGTGGATCGACGCGCCTGGTAATGCTGTCGGCCACCGCGTTCAGCGCCAACACCACCAACAAGATCGCCACCCCCGGGCAGATACCGCACCAGGCATCGCTGCGGATATAGGCCCGCGCCTCCTGCAGCATCAGGCCGAGCGATGGCATCGGCGGCTGCAGGCCAAGGCCCAGGAAACTCAGGCCGGCCTCCAGCAGCACCACGTTGGCGACGGTAAACGCGGTCTGCACGGCAAGCGGGCCGAGCGCGTTCGGCAGCACCGCACGAAAGATGATGTAGCGGCTCGATGCGCCGAATGCCTCGGCCGCCTCGACATATTGCTGATGGCGCTGCGCCAGCATCACCGCATAGGCCAGCCGCACGAAGGTCGGCACGCTGATGACCGCGATCGCCAGCATCCGCCGCGCCGGCGCGGGAATGCCAGCCAGGCGGAACAAGTCTTCGGTGCGCGCCTTTGCCGCGCGCCAAGACAGCCCGGCATGGTTGACCAGCGGTTCCGCGACCTGATCCCCACGGTGTAGACGGGGTTGAGGAAGCTCATCGGCTCCTGGAAGATCATTGCGATCTCGGCGCCACGAATGCGACGCATCGCCGTGTCGTCGAGCGTCATAAGGTTGCGCCCATCGAGCATGATGCGTGCTGCTGGATCGATGTGCAGTGGAGCATCAAGCAGGCGCATGATAGAGCGCGCGGTGAGCGTCTTGCCGGACCCCGACTCACCCACGACGCACAGGGTGCGCTGGCGTTCGACCGCGAAGGAGACTTTGTCGACGATCGTGACCGGACCCGCGGCGGTAGCGAGATTGATCGTGAGTGCCTCGACCTGCAACACGTATTGACCGTCCGATCTCACCAGCCTTCATCCCCCTCCGATGGGCAACGTCGCACGCCCACCAGGCAGAACTGCTTCACGCCGCCATCAACATCGGGCGCCTTGTCCATGGCGGCGGACGCTGTGTCGCGTCGGCTTGACAGGCAATGTTGCCGCACACTAGCATCTGGAACGTTCCAAGAAAACGGGGGCTCACGCTGGTGCAGGCGCCTGCGGGTACGGCGGGGGGGATCGGACAACACGAACGTCGATCGGCGGTGCCGGATGTCGGGCAGGACCGCGAGCACTTTCGTTGGTCGAGCCTGCTGCTCCTGACGCCCAGCACAGTGCTCCTGCTCCTACTTTTCATCGGCCCACTCGCCTATGCGTTCTATCTTGGTTTCACCAACATGGAACTCATCGGGCCACGGTCCCAGCACTATAGTTTTACCGGCACCGCCAATATCCTGCGGATGATGCATGATAGTTCGTTGCACAAGTCACTTGTATTGACGATCATCTTTCTCCTGGGATCGGCGATTATCGGACAATCGGTCCTTGGCATGGCGCTGGCACTGCTGATGCAGCCCGCGCTGCGGTTGGTTCGGCTTTCGGTGGGCGCAGTCATCATCGTCGCCTGGGTGATGCCGGAGGTCGCCGCCGCACTCATGTGGTACGCTTTCACCCAAAGCGGTGGAACGCTTGGCCTGCTGCTTGGCCGTCCCGACAACGATTTCCTGGCGGCGCATCCGCTGTTGATCGTCTCGATTGCCAATCTCTGGCGCCATGTGGCGTTTTCGATGCTGATGTTCTCGGCCGCCCTGCGGAACGTGTCGCCGGATGTGCTGGAGGCCGCAGAAATCGAAGGCGCGTCGGCATGGCGCCGCGTGGTCTCGGTCACCCTGCCGATCATGCGTCCGACGATCGTCACCAATCTGCTGCTGGTCACGATCGCCAATTTATCGAGCTTCACCCTCATCTATGTCATGACTCAGGGTGGGCCGGGGATGGATACCGCGACGCTTGCGATCTACGTCTATCTCCAGGCTTTCAGTTTCAATCAACTGGGCTACGGAACCGCGGTCGCCCTGTTGCTGGTACTGCTTGGCGCGGCGTTTTCGCTGCTGTTCGTGCGCAATGCCCGGGTCACGGACTGAGCCCGTGCAGACGACCTCCATCGCACCGCAAAGCCCGGCCCCGCCGGCCCCTGAGCATCCAATTTTCACCCTGGGCGGCGTGGTACGGCATTCGATCCTCATCGCGGTCGGCATCGCTTTTCTCAGCCCTTTCGCCTGGCTGGTTCTGGCCTCGGTTGATGCGCATGCCGGTTGGGGCATCCGGTTGCCGGACCTCACCTTGGACAATTACCGGGCGGTGCTCTCGCAGCGCGGCCTGGCCGCTCTCAAGAACAGTTGCTATCTGGCCTTTGTCACCAGCGTGATCGCGACCGGGCTCGGTTATCTCGCCGCGTATGCGCTGTCGCGCCGCCACGTTCCCCTGAAGCGTGGTATCATGCTGACGATCCTGTTCGCGAGCGGCCTGCCGGTCAGCTTGCTGCTCGTTCCGACCTACCAGATGTATGTGGCCTTCGGATGGCTCGATTCGTTGTTCACCACATCGTTGTTCCTCGCCGCCGGGGCGTTGCCTTTTGCGATCTGGATGCTGAAGAATTTCATCGATGCGGTGCCGCTCGAACTCGAGGAGGCCGCGGTGGTAGAGGGCGCCGGCACTTGGCAGACCTTGCTGCGCGTGACCGTGCCGCTGACGCTGCCTGGGCTGTCGGTGACCGGCATCTACACCTTCATCGCCGCGTGGGGTGCGTTCATCGCGCCACTGATCCTGGACGGCAATCCGGATGACGAACCGGCGCCGATCGCGATTTTTCACTTCATGGGGAACCATGGCGAGTTCCTGTTCGGCGAGCTTGCCGCCTATTCGTTGATGTTCTCCGCCCCGGTCATCATTCTTTACTTTGCGCTGTCCCGGCAATTCAGCGGCGCCTTCGCCTTCGGCGGCGGGCTGAAGGGCTGACCATGGCGGCGGTGCGGTTCCGCGGAGTGCATAAACGTTTCGGCCTCGTGTCCGCCGTGGAAGAGCTTGATCTGGAGATTGACGACGGCGAGTTCTTGGTCGTGGTCGGGCCGTCCGGCTGCGGCAAGTCGACGACGCTACGGATGCTCGCCGGGCTAGAACGGCCCAGCAATGGGCTGATCAGCATCGGCGATCGGGTGGTCAATCTGGTGTCACCGAAGTCGCGGGATGTCGCCGTGGTGTTCCAGAACTACGCGCTCTATCCACATATGACGGTCTACGACAATCTGTCATTCGGCATGCGGATTCGTCACGAACCGCGCGAGCATATCCGCCGGCAGGTCGCGGACGTCGCGCAGCAGCTTGGCCTGTCGGCGCTGCTCGATCGCAAGCCGGCAGCGCTGTCCGGTGGCGAACGCCAGCGCGTCGCCGTCGGCCGGGCGCTGCTGCGGCGGCCGCAGGTGTTCTTGATGGACGAGCCATTGTCGAACCTGGACGCCACCCTGCGCGTCCACATGCGCGGCGAACTGAGCCGGCTGCACGCCCGGGTTGGCACCACCACATTCTATGTCACGCATGATCAGATCGAGGCGATGACGCTCGGCGATCGAATCGCCGTCATGCGGGCCGGCCGTCTGCAGCAGGTGGCGTCTCCTGAGACCTTGTATGACGAGCCGGTCAACATGTTCGTCGCCGGCTTCATCGGTGCGCCCCGAATGAACTTCCTGCCCGCCCGTGTGACGGTCACGGATGGTCGGCCCTGCCTGGACGTTCTGTCGATTCGGCTCGACGTCACCGGCGTGGCGCTCGACTCCGCCTCATTGCGCTCTGAACGCGTCGTGCTCGGCATCCGACCCGAGGATGTCAGGTGGAGCCGCGAGGCCCCGCCGCCGTCCTGGCCACGCCTGCGCGGTGTGGTCGAGATCATCGAGCCGGTCGGCGCCGAGACCTATGTCACCGTTCAGGTGGAATACGCTCGCCTGCTCGCACGGTTTCCGCCGCGCACCGGCTTGCGACCTGGCGAGCAGGTCGAGCTCGCACTCGATCAGACGCGCATCCACGTCTTCGATGCCGAGACGGAACAGGCTGTCCCGCGACTACCGGCTTCTGCCTTGGCGCCAAGCCAGTGATGGCAACCATCCACCCGCCAGGCGCGGTGCCGTGTGCGGGCCTAACCAAAAGGGGAGACGCTGCATGACACATGGATCGATTGGCCGGCGGGGGCTGCTTGGTGGTGGCCTGCTGGTGGGAGCGGCAGCCGCTGGTTTGCATTCCCATGCCCGCGCCGAGGACCAGAAAGGTGAGATCAGCGTCGCCTATTCCGCGTCGTACGTGTTTGGCGTCGATGCCGACGCCGTCCAATGGTGGGGCAGCATCAAGCAGCAATTCGATGCCAAATTCCCGGGCGCGACGCTCAAGCTGCTGCCGATGGATGGCACCGACGTCGACATGATGACGAAGTTTTCGCTGCAGTTCAGGTCGCCCGCCACGACACCCGATGTGATCCAACTGCCGACGACATATGTCGGCCAATTCGCCTCGTCGAACTATCTGCTGCCGCTCGACAAGTACATCAAAACGGATGTGCCGTTCTGGAGTTCGTTCCCGGACAACATTCGCGACGAAGGCCGGGTGGACGGCCAGGTCTATGCTCTGGTTTGCGGCGAGAATAATTCCGGAATCCTCTACAACATCGAGATCCTGCGGAAGGCCGGCATCGCGATGCCATGGTCCCCGAAAAACTGGGCGGAAATTCTGGATGCCGCGCGCAAAGTGAAGTCCGCCAATCCCGGTGTTATCCCGTTATGGGCGGCCGCCGGCATCAGCGCCGGCACCACCGGCATCCTGCAAGGCAGCGGCGCGCTGGTCTACGGGTCGGCGACGCCGATGATGTACGATGCGGGCAAGCAGAAATGGGTCGTCGACAGCCCCGGTTTGCGCGAGGTCCTGGAACTCTACCACACCGTCTATTCCGAGGGACTCGGAGCCGGAACCTCCGACCTGTTTTCGCCCAAGGCAGTCGGTCTGCCGCCGGCGATGATGCGGGATAAGCGGCTGGCCATCGCGCTCGGGTCCAATTGGTACGGTTTCACATGGACGCGGGTGAAGGGCTCCCGCTACTGGCCGACCGCCAAGGACGAGGCGGCCGCTGCCCCGATTCCGACCTCGAAGGGTCAGGCTCCGGGCATGGCCGGCACGCTCGGCGGCTGGTCCTATGCCGTCGCTCGCGCCACGAAGCACCCCGATCTGGCCTGGGGTCTGATGAACATCCTGGAGGATACCAAAAACAGTATCGGCATGGCGATTGGCGGCGGCTTCACGCCACCGGGCCGCAACGCGGCGACCAGCCCCGAATTCGTCAACTATGCGCCGCCATTCACCCAAGCGTTCGCGCAGTACATCACGATCGCGAAGCCGCTGCCCTACAATGGCGACTTCCCAGTTTATGCCCGTGGCCTCGGCCAGGCCACCGGGGAGCTGGCACAGCATCCGGCAACCTCGGTGGACGACGCGATCCGCATTTTGCATGACACCGTCGCCAACCAACTGGGCGACGCGAGTGTGGAGGTCGTGCCTGGCTGACCGATCCGCGCGGGGCCTGCCGGACCGACTGAGGGGCGAAATGAACGAGGCGGAGATCGTGATCATCGGCGGCGGCATCGCCGGGGTGTCTGCGGCGTATCATCTTAGCGAACTGGGCCACCGCGTCCTGTTGCTGGAGCGCGATGCGATCGCCGCGCACGCCTCCGGCCTCAACAGCAGCCTGATCAGCAGTACGCCACAGCGCGGCGTGCCCGATCTCGAGGCGCTGCTCACCGCCGGCAGCCTCGAGATCTACCGTTCGCTGCAGCTCGATCAGCATGCCGATATCGAGTTCCGGCAATCGGGCACGCTGCGTGCCATCTGCAGCGAAGCGGAGGCGGAGCTGGCGAGCCAGGTGGTGGAAGCTGCGGCGGACGCGACATCCGTCAGGCTGCTGTCGGTCGGCGAGGCGCGATCGATCGAGCCGGAGCTGAGCCCGAACCTGCTGGGGGCGCTGCTGTTCCCGCGCAATGCGCAAGCCAATCCGGTGAAGGCGACGCGGGCACTCGCGCAGGCGGCCGAGCGCCAGGGCGCGCGGATCGTCACACGCTGCGCGGTGACCGACGTGGCGCGCCGCGCCGACGGATCATACCTCATACGCGCGGGCGATATGACCGTCTCGGCGGTGCGGCTCGTGATCGCGGCAGGGCCTTGGGCGCCGGCAATCGGTGCGTTGCTCGGGATCGAGATCCCCGTTGTCACCGTGCGCGGTCAGATGTGGGCGACCGAGGCCTTGCCGCCGCGGCTGCAGCACAATCTTTCCTCAATGGAATCATCGCTCTACTGGCATCAAGCAAGCGCCGAGCCAGAGCTACCATCGCATCTGACGCATCGTGCCGGCCGGCGCGTGACGCGGCATCTGTATGGCCGGCAGACGCGCGCAGGTGAAATCATCTTTGGCGGCGATCGCGAACTGCTCGGCGATCATGCCGTGGTCGACCCTGACGGGATCGCCAGCAATCATCGGCACGCCAGCGAGCTTCTGCCGTTGCTGGCGGCGCTGCCGGTGCAGCGGAGCTGGGCGGGCCTGATGGCGTTCTCGCGGGACGGACATCCCCTGGTCGGGCCGGTTCCCGGCGAGCCTGCCCTGTGGCTCATCGGCGGCATGGCATCATCGGGCTTCGGCGAAGCACCAATGGCAGGCCGGTTGCTGGCAACGTGGATGCACGCGGGCAGACGGCCGGATCTGCTCGTTGCAGCCGATCCGGCGGGGCGGGTGCACGTGCCCGGGAAACCGTGACAGGGTACGTGCTGTTCAGACGCGGCCGAGAAACGGTGTGAAGCGGTCCGGCCGCACCGGCTGCAGATCATGGCTTGGTGCCTGATGGAATACGAGCTCGGCAACCAGTCGGCCGGTCACCGGCGCAAGTTGCAGCCCCGACATGCCGTGGCCGGTCGCGACGATCAGGTTGTCGAAGCCGGCGGCCCAACCGATCATGGGCAGCCCGTCCGGCGTGCAGGGACGCAGACCACTCCAGATCTCGGTGATCGGCGTGTTCCGTGTGTGCTCGAAGGTGCGGTAAGCTGCAAGTTTGATCGCTTCGACACGGGCGGGATTGATGCGCAGATCGAGGCCATCGAGTTCCAGCGTGCCGCCAAAGCGCAGCGCCGCATCCAGCGGCGTGGCGATGACCCGGGCCTCCCTGATGGAGATCGGCAGCTCCGGGTCACCGGCGGAGCGCTGTAGGTCGACGTGGTAGCCCTTGGCGGCTTCCAGTGGAACGAACACGCCGATCTGCCGCGAGAGCCGGGGTGTCCATGCGCCTGCCGCGAGAATGACGTTTCCCGGATGCAGATCGCCTTGGCTCGTCTGCACCGTTGCGATGCAGCTTCCGGTGCGCTCGAACCGGAGCACCTCGGTTCGTGTCTGGACGACGACGCCGCGCTGTTGCGCGGCGGCACCGACATTCGTGACGAAGCGCAGCGGATCGCAATTCGCGTCACCGGGATAGTAGATCCCGCCGACGAGGTCGCGGCTGAGCGCGGGCGCGGTTTGCCGCAGTTCGTCGGCATTCAGCACCTGGTTGCGTTGCCCGGCGGCAGCGTGGTGTTGACCCTCCGCGATCCCCTGGTGGAAGGCGTGCTCCGTCGCATAGACATCGAGGATGCCGTGGGCGTGAAAACCGGTGTCGATGCCGGCGCGCGCGTATTCGGCGTGCAGGCGCAACCCGGTCATGCTGAGCGCGCGGAGGGTCTCGGTCGCGGCGGCCACGCGTTTCCCATGGGTGGCCGCCACGAAGCGCAGCAACCACGGAAGCACTGCCGGCCTCGGATGCACATAGAACGGACTGCTCTTGGACAACGACCAGCGGAGCGCCTGGCGAACGGCGGCGGGCGTTGCCAAGGGTGAGGTGTGGCTCGTGCGGATCAGTCCGGTGTTGCCATAGGAGCAGCCACTCGCGAGCGTGTCGCCGCGCTCGAGCAGCGTCACGCTTGCGCCGGCCGACGCAAGCTCATACGCGGTGGCAACGCCAATGGCGCCCCCGCCGATAACAAGAACGTCGGGCGTTCGCGGGTGTGTCGGCAAGGCGCATCTCCGTGTTTCGTGGGTGAGGCTCAGCAGGTCGCGCAGAGCCAAGCCATTCCTGGATATCTAGCGCGGATTTTGCTTGTTTCTATCCGTCGTGTCCCTGGGCGTAGTGGTGGAGCTGTGGGTAAGTGTCCCGCCTACGCTAGCTAGGTTGCCGATCTGGAAGTCGAGCCGCAAACCACCACACCCTGATCCTCTCCATCTCGTCGAGGCCGCCCTCTGCGCTCAGGTGCCCTCAAGCTGAAGGATGTCGTTTGTGATATAGGCGCGCAGGTCCCGCAACGAGGTGAAACAGCGATACCCCGCCGCGCTTGCCAGGGCGAGAACGTCGCTCGGCTCGTTCAGCACCACGGCAACCGGACCGCTGAGGCCCGATTGCAGTCCATCTGGCCATGCGAGGTCAAACACGGCCTTCTGTGCTCCCGTCGCGGCATCGGCATAGTCGAAGGCGATCTCGCCGCGCGGCAGCCCCTGCGCCGCCACCCAGGCGTTGAAGGTTTCGAGTTCGGCTTCCTCCGTCTCGCTCGTGATCCCGCCCGCTGCCTGCGGCCCCGCCGCCACGACCGGTGCCGCCGTGCCCATCCAGCGTGTGTCGTCGTGCAACAGGTCTTGGAAGCGTCGATTGGCCTCGGCAGCGAGAAGCCCCTGCCGGGCTTCCAGAAAGTCCAGATATCGGTTTGCCTTCCAAAGTGCCGGATCGATCGGGACCCACTGGGAGGCCAGCGCGCCGGGGTGGCTGGCCTCGATCTCTGGGAAATACGCTTCCGGCAACCGGTCACGGATGTTCAGGTTCGTGTCCTTGGTGAGAAAGCAGAAATTCGCGAGGGCGTTCACTGTGCCGCGCGCGTGCCCAACGTTGTAGAGTTGCGACTTCGGGAAGATGTGGTGAACCTCCAGCCGGTTCATTTTGCCAAGCAGGCTGGCCTTGAGTGGCAATCCGCTGCCCCAGTCCCGGGCCTCTCCCATCCGGGTGAGCATGTAGAGCACCGGATAGAAGCGCGCCGCGAGGCTGGAGCCCGTGAAATGGCCGGGTTCGACCCGCAGCCCACTATGCCAAAGACGGAGCTGCTCAAGTAATGCGTCGAGGCTGCCACCCGGGGGTTCCAGCGCCGCGAGGTCCTGGTCGATGATCGTCTCAGTGGACCCTGAAAATCGCCCCACATGCCGGCCTGGGCAAACCAGAAGAGCAGCTTGTCCCGCTCCTTGGCGTTCAACGTGCCCTGATTCAGATCGAGATATCGGACCATAACCGGCACGGCGAAACGGCCGAAGAAGACGCGGTCGTGATCGATCCCGAGCCGGCCAGCGATGAAGTTGAGGCTGGTCTCGATGTGCTTGATGGCGCGCTTCAGCCCGTCCTGGATGTCGAGCGCGCTCTTGTCATCGAGGTAGCTGAACTTGGCCTCGCCGGTGAGAACGGTATTGACCGACCGCAACAGCCAGTCGAGCGTGAAGTAGTATTCGGCGTTGGCCCATTCCTTGAGCTTCGCCTTCATCGAGGCCCGGGCTTCGGGCCACTCTGCGCAGATCTTGGCAAGAGCCAGATCGCCCTTCGACAGCTTGGTACCACCACTGTTCACGCGGTTGAAGATATCGACGACAACATCTAGGGTCTTGTCTGGGCCGGTCACTTCCTCCACATGCAGGTCCACTTCAAGAACCCCGAGAAGGCGACTTGCCCGCCCAACATACTCGCCGATTTTCGGCGCATGCTCAGGATGCGCGGTGAGCGTGGTGACGAAGCCGGCCAGACCGTCGTTGCCGGCTTTCATGAGCACCGTGACATCGATCCAAAGCGGATCGTCCTGCATCTTCACGGGCTGGTAGAAAGCAAAGGTCTCGCTCCCCAGATGGAACCGGAGGCCGGTGAATGTCAGTGGGTTGCCGTCGAAGAATTTCGGTGGTGCACCACGGGCGACGCCGTACAGCGAGGTGATCCGCTGCTGGCCGTCGAGGAGCAGCTTCACGATGCCGGCCGCTAGCGGGCCTTCGCCGCGGTGCGCCGCCGTCTTCGCTTCGGTCGCCCAGACCAGCAAACCGCCGATCGGGTGCCGCCGATAGAGGGAGTCGAACAGCCCGCGGACTTGGTCGCGATTCCAGACATAGCCGCGCTGGAACTCGGGCAGCGGCATATGTCCGCTATCGACGTGATCGAGGATCGTCGCGATTTTCACGTTGCGCCTCCGGCTATGGGGGTGGTTTGCGAGGAAGCACGAGCGTCGGTCTCCAAGAAAGAGCACCAGCCAGTGTGAAGCGTTTGAAGTCAGATGTCGATCAACCGGCTTTGATTCCAATTCGGACCCCACCGCAACCCGCACATGTTTCCGTTGCCTGACGGAAACCGACGGACGCACCAATCTCTTCCGTTGCTCTCTCAACCCGCGCGTTTTGAGTGAGGTGAAGCTCCCGCCTCAAGCAATCATCGCAGAACAGCTTTCCCCTGCGCCTGCTCAGAAGCTCTATGATCCTGCCCTCTAACGACACAGCTGCGCCATCCCACGGCCCAGTGCAGCATATCAACCGGAGATGTCCCCGGCCAGACTTCGCGCGTGGTAAAGGCCCATGCGCCGATCAGGACCGCCAAAGTTGCGGTCCTGTGGGCGTCGGACTCCGGTTCGGCTGCTGTCTTCGCCTGCTGGTGCAACCCTTCCAGGGAGGAGGAGGCGAAGATCGCCCTCTTGTCGTTCCTGAGCATGCGCAACCAAGCCTCGATATGGCTCGCGCGATCCGCCCGTGGCTCCGGCGTCAGCTTCGGCTTGCGCCCCACCATCAACCGCTACCCCGACGCCAGCAGATTCCGCACCGTCGAGTCGTGCCAAGCCCCACCCCGCGCCGTGCGGATACCCCGCGCATTCAGCGCCGCGGCGATGGCCCGATGCGTCGTGGCGCCGGCCGCCTCGATTTGGCGCACGATCGGCAAGGCATTTGCCCGCGAAGGCATCAGACGTCGCCTGGTCGGACCTTGTCCGCCATCTGAGGGCGCCGGTTTCGCGTCCCCGCTCTCTCCGGCAATCCACAATCAACAACTCAGACCCATCCAGATTTCAGGACACGCTGCACGTCCACCCGATCCAGCACCTGTGTGCAGCGCTCCCATGCACTCGTCGGCAGATCGTGCGCATACCGAACATCGAAAGGGTGCCGTGCGGGAACTTCGTCGATCCGCCGCTTGGCTGCTTCGACGTCGCCCAACGCCGTATCGACCCAGACGTCCTCCAACGTATCAGGGATCGTACCGAAAACGTCGCGAATCTGCCNNCAGGCGTGTCGAAAGCGCATGGTGCACTTCGTCCTCAACCGAATTGCGATAACGCAAGTTGAGGATGTCTATTTCCGAAGCGAGTTGGCCGAGTCGGTCGATGCGTCCCTTACGCTGTTCAAGGCGTGCGGGATTCCAGGGCAAGTCGATGTTGATGAGCGTTTCAAGTCGCTGAAGGTTCAGACCTTCCGATGCCGCGTCCGTAGCGACCAGGATGCGCAACGAACGGTCACGTACCCGCCCCTGGATTTCATCGCGGGTGGCGCCCCGCCGCCGGCCCTCTTCGAACAGATAGGTATTGTCCTGCCCACCATATATACCCACCGGCTCTTGCGGAAATGCCAGTGCTAAGTGCCCGGCGAGCCAGAGGACTGTGTCGAGATATTGACTGAACAGGATGCACCCGCGCTCCGCCCAACCAGATCGAAGCCGCTGCAAAATGACCGAAAACTTCGGATCGTCATCGCCGGCCGCTTCCATGTGACGAATCGCGCTGTCGAGTTTGTCCCTGGCCTCCTGGCCTGGGTCTAAGGCTGGGGCGCCTGTCCCATTGGCTTCTTCCTCGGTAAAGAGCGACGTTTCATCACCGGCACGTAATTTGCGCGCTGTCAGCAGTCCGGCCCGCAATGAACTTCCAATGCGACGCAGCAGCAACGTCTTGAGAATGCCCGCCGCCGGTCGAACCTTCGCGATTTGCTCGCAGTAAGCCCGAGCGTCGCCGTACGCGGCCGCCATTGCATCAGACATCTCAAGTGCGTCATCGTCCCCATCCCCATGCAGCCGAACCGGCACCTCGCGAAAAACCGGCGACCCGTCGGGGTTCCGAAGGTCCCTGCGGCGCCGCTTGATAACGTGACGGACGAACGGATTATGGTGGAGCACGAGTTCTCTGCCTGCGGCTCGCAGCCGGAGCTTGAGCGGGGTGCCAAGCCGGTCGAGGGCTTCGGGTGGCACCGCGGTCTGACCATCGGACACACCGAGTTCAGCACGAACCTGGGTAGCCACGGGGTGCTCGCCCTTGGGGACAAGCGGATCGCGTAGCCAAGCCCAAATCTGCGCGATGCTCGATGGCGGCTCCGAGACACCTGCGATCATGTCCATCGCGTCATTGCGTTGGATGACCCATGGACTACCCAGACCTCCGAGTACACGCTCGCAACCGCAATGCAGGATACTCATCAGGTCATACAGCTCCATGCGGTGCATCTGGATCGGAGTAGCCGTGCCCAGCAGCAACGATCCTGTCCGCGTGGCAAGATCGAGCATGAAGCGCATCAGATTCGTCGGCTCGCCTTCGACCCCGCGTGAGCGAGGCTGGCGCGCCCGGTGAGCTTCATCCAACACGACGCAGGCATAACGGTGATCCAGCAGCGCCTGTGCCGTATCGCTACCTGCCGTCACGAGGCTTGTTGGAAAAATGCCAATTCGGCGTGGGCACGCCGTTGGGGCGTTGGGCCATATCGTACCGTCCTCTGCGATCCAGCACCCATCGACCCAGCGTGCCGTGGGCACGGCAAGCATCCGCCACAACTCGTCTTGCCATTGCAGGAGGAGGTTTTTCGGCGCCAGGACCAAGACGGGGCCAGGGCGGGTCAGGGCCACAATCTCGGCTGCCATGCCGAGCTGCACTGTCTTCCCCAGACCTACATCGTCCGCCAACAAGAACCGCGCCTGGCCGAACGTGTCGAGGTCGCGCACTACCCGCCCGACGAAAGCACGCTGGTGCGGTGCAAGACCCACCCCCTGGCGCGACGCAGGCGCTTCGATGAATGGCGCCTGCTCCTCTGCGGCAACATCCCACTCAGCCACCGGAACGATGCGCCGCTTCAGGATGCGTTCCACATCCTCAACCACAACAGCCGACAGAGGGCGGGCATCTCGGTGCGTCCACAGTGCATCGAATTCGGCCTGTACCCACGCAACCGATTCGGCGTCTTCGTCCTCCCACAACAGTTCGTAATGCCGCGACCAACCCTCACCGGTTTCGTTGATCGAGCCAATGAAACAGGTGCTGGGTCCATCGGCATAGCGGATCACGCCAGCCTTGCCATGGATCAGGCCGAAGGACGCGTCGGGCAACACGCGTATTTCCACCCGCCGCGCGCGCAGCAGCGCAGCCAACCGCTCATATCGAGGCCGTTGCCGATTGCTCATCGCCTCCGGCGTGGCTTCGGTCCATTCAGTGAAAATTGCGCGGGCTACGTCCACGTCGCGGACATCCAAGCCAGAATTGCAGACGATACGGATGGGTCCCTCGATTTGTTCGAAGGCTTCTCCCGCGATTTCGAACACCGAGCTGCGGAAGTAGCCAGCGATTCTGTCGTAGGCGACGGCTCCGCGTAGACGGGCGTCCAGGAAGCGGGTGTGCCGTTCCAAACGCGAGGAGAAACGGCGCAGCATCATCAGAGCCGGTGATTATCGACGGCACCGCGCAAGTCGCGTGCAGTCGTGGCCTCTTCGGCGCGCGCGGCAGTGCGGATCATAGCGACATAATCCAGCAGTTCGATCACCCGCCGCTGCCGGGTCCAGTATTCCGGCAGGTTGGCGGCGAACCAGTCGAGCGCCGGGCGCAGTTCCTGAGTCTCGCGAGCGGTGTAAATCGCATACAACACGTGCCGCACCAAGCCGCCGGAAAACCCTTCCAGGGCGCGATCCTCGGCCTGATCGGCGGTGCCGGCGCGCCTGAGGTCGCGACGGCCGAACTCACGCGCGGTCTTCAGCCGCACCTTGTTCGCCTCGGTGTTGCCGAGCATCGCCCGATGGTCCACGCCGAAGCCACGCGCCATCTCCTGGTATGCGGACGAGCGGTTCTCGCCGGCCCGCTCCAGATCGAGGCCCTTGAGATAGAACCGCTCCTCCGGTCCCAGTTCGTCCCACACCGCCCGGGCAAGGTCGGCAGGGATGAGAAAGTCCGAGGCGATGCGCACAGCACGGCGAAGCAGCCGTTCGACCTCGGAGACATCGCCCTGCCGCCGCTCGCGCAACACCTCTGCGGCGACGGGCCGCCCGTCGATCGTGGCGTAGCGTGTTAGTACTTCTAGAGCCGCGGCATATGCCGCGAGCTGGTAATCGGCGTCGCCGAAGTTTGGTTCCTCGCCATCATCCAGCGCACGCATAGAGTGAAGTTTCGTGATCACAGCGTCTTCCACCGGCCGTTGCAGCCGTGCGATGAATCCCGCGGCGTTCCCCACGCGCTTGCGCAGTACAAGTAGGACGGTGCCTTGCACGTAGTTGCCGGCCCGGGTCGCACTCTCGGTTTCGGTGGCAATGCACCAGCCAGCGGTGACATGCAGCCCTGCTGCCCAGAGGATTTCCGCCAAATCCGCCCAGACAGTGACGTCCTGGTGAGTGAACATCACCACTTGAAAGCCGTTGTCGGGCATGTGTGACGCCATCGCGGCGTAGGCCTCGACCATCGCGCGGCGAAATGCACGACTTTCGCCGCGGATCGCCAATTCGCGCCGGCTGTCCCACGTCCAGTCGGGGCGGGGCTGATTTTTGGCTAGCCATGCGATGAAATATTCTGTGATCTCATGGTACTGGATCGCGTCCGCATAAGGGGGGTCGGTGATCCAAATATCAGATTGCACTGACAATTCGCGCGCCGGTAGGCAGGCCACTTGTGACCGCACCCGGATCGGTGCGGGCGAGATCGTTATCGTAATAGAGGCAGCCAAATCGATAATACTTCGGCTAGCGAAATTGAAGAATGTGTTCAGAGCCTGATTAGAAAATACCTGCATAGCAAAATCACCCGCTGGGGCTACGCCAGGCCGTGCAGGGCTGCCAACGTACCAACGGCATAGTCTCGACATCCGATCGCACAGCCGAGCAAGGGCTAATCCACTGTTCTCGTTTGGCGCCAACGAAAATTCCGACGCAAACAGTGCTCCCGTCAACAGATGCCGCGGCGTGAAAAGATGGTGCCAATGCGTCCAGCCGCGCTCGCGCATCAGGCGTGACGTTTCATCGCCAGGCTCAATGCGACTTTCCGGCACCAGCCCGCGGGTTTGCCAGTCGGCCAGGTGTTTGCGCACTATGGCTTCGACCTGCTGTTCGCGGGCCAAGTCTTCGGCGCGAGCGGCGGTGAAGAACAGATTGCCGTCCGGTGTCAGCCATTGGATGGCGTATAGGCGCTCCTGAAAGGCGTCCTCGGCTCGTGGTGCGATGTCGTCTAACTCCCAGGGACGCAGGTCATTTGCTGTCGTGTCTGCATACCGGTTGCGGCAAGCCTCGAACCGCGCACGGTCCCTTGCTGCTTCGGCTGGGTCGCGATAGCGCGCTTTGAGTCGGACTTCGCCACGCAGCCGCTCCATCGAGGTGCGATGCTCACGCCCATCCAACAGCACGCGCAGATCGCCGCCTTCGACCGTTCCGTTTGCTGCCTCGACCAGCGCTGCGTCGTCGGCCTCCATTATTACGTCTATATCGAAGCGTCTCTGGCTCGGATCGGGGACCAGGCGAGCGACAGTGCGATAGTTACGGCTAACGACCCAACCCGGTGCCAGCGGAACCCGCCAACCCGTGTTCGGATCAAGCACCTCTACGCAATAGAGGTAGGCTTTCGCTCGGTTGGCGATGCGCACGCGTATCTGCGCATCGGCCACATCCGGCTCGGGGTTATGGACGAGAAGGAGGGTTTCATCCTCTCGCACCACCGTGCCCACGGCCGCAGCTTCCCAGGTACCAACATCCACCCCGACAAGCGGCTCGATCCGGTATTCGTGTGCTGTGGTATCGGGAACCAGTATCAGCACCACGCCATGCCGCTCGCTCACCCGTCGGGATTCGATCATTGGTATGCGCCATCCCGTGCGCGGGCACGTCACGGCGTACGGTGGCTGCGCCGGGGCGACCGGTTGCCCGTCACGGGTCACCCGCCAGCCATGCGGCCATCGGGTCGGGGCGTCGGCCGGTAGTCGCAGATCTCCATTATTGCCATCGTGCTCGATACCGAGCCTGGTGATTTCGCAGTCGACCTTCCGCGCGATGGCCTTCTGAGTCGCCGCCATCTGCTGACGGGTCTCTTCGGTGCCGCCCACAATATTGAGCGCGCCCCAGGTCAGCAGGCAGGCGATCGGGTTCAGGTCGGAAGCGTATACATCGCAGCCAATCCTCGCAGCCTCAAACGGTATGGAGCCACCACCGCAGAAGGGGTCTCCAATACGAGGCCGTTGGCCGAAGCGGCGCGTGCCGAGTTCTTCAACCAGCGCCGGAAGGGACCACGCCCGCGTGCCGAGATGCGCGTTGACCTCGTCCCAAACATCGTCCAGGGCGGAGTCTGGCAGCTCTTCTGGCCGCAGACAGTGACGGAGCCGCTCGTCCAGCCCCATCGCCAGAAATGCCTCAACCTCCACCGCTTCGCGTACGTCTGGGGCGACCCGACGCGTCCACGCAAAGCTGCCACTCGTGCGCGATACAGCTCGCGACCATGATGCTTCAGGGAGGAGTGCAGTGACTCGGGCGGCCATCTTGCCGTCGAAGCGCTTTCGGCGTTTCAGCAGCCCTTCGACGTCCATCAGCATGAGCTTGAGAAAGACCGCGCGGTCTCGGTCGGGATCGTTGCTGGAAGGCAGCAGCAGGCCAAGAACGGCGGCGCGGACCAGAATGAGCGGTTTACGCCCTTTCCAATAGCTTCCGAGCGCGGTCAGAGTTTGGCCTGCATTGGCCTTGCGTTCCTTATAGCATTCCTTCGACAATTTCGAGATCGGCAGTTGGACTTCGATGAAGCTCGCCGCGTCCGCCGCTTCACGTGCGCACGCTACAGAGAAAAGATCGACCGCCTCGCTCATCGCTCGTCCCAGATACCCGGGGCGCCGACAAGCGGAGCTTGTGGATCGCTCATGCCGCGGAACAGCGCGCCCTGGCTGCGTGTCTCACGCTCCGGCAGCCGTTCGCGCCGCCGGTGTTCGGCCGAGGTAAGCGGTACCGTCGCGGCGACCACTGGGTTCTCGGTCAGGGCGTAGCGGACCGCCTTGCGCCAGCCGACATTGCTCTTGCTGTAGTGGCCGGTCTGTGCCGCGGTCATGGTGTAGAGCCACCACCGCTCCTCCATCGCCAAGCCACGCCAGTTCTGGATCGCATTCGGGATGAGCGCCGGGTCGGCGTCCTCGATCGCCCAGGCCAGCAGCACCAGTTCTTTTCCGAGCAGCCGAGCAAGCGGATTGTCGCCGACCTTGAATCGGCTCGGCTTCATGCCGGCGGCACGAAGCCGCCGATTAAGCTCTTCCTCCAGCGCGTCCACGATTTTCAGCCAGCGCCCGCGATCGAGCTTGCATCGCAGATTGGCCGCGATCAGCTCCGGGCCGACAAGGTCACGCTCAAATACTTCGTAGATCATGATGTCGGCGGATTGAGCGCGCGGCATGGCGACAACAAAATGATGTCGCTCGTGCTCGGGGGCGTGCCCAAAGCCGAGTGTCTTGGCGGCGGCCGGGCTGGCGGTGGCAAGAGCGGCGGCTGTCATTGCCGGACCTCGCTTGCTTCCAATGGCTCTTCCAGTTCCTTAGCCGCCTCGACCAACGCGGTGCCGCTCTCGAAGCGGGTGCCGTCGATTCGGAGAGAAAGATCGACTGCGGCGCCAGCGCCAATGATCTGGTTGATGAGATCGGTCGCCATGGTTTCAAGCTCATCAGCCGATCGCTGGATACTGGGGCCGAAGGCGACTGAGAGGTATGCATCGGCGTCATCCTGCCGCGTGACGGTGATATCACCTCCCAACGCCGTGCCCCGATGTCGCTTCAAACATTCCAGGATTCGGAATGCGCGACCACGGTCGCTCGTGCTAAGCGGGTGACGCCACGTCGCAGCGCGGTGCAAATCGGGCCTGAATGGTTGATTGTTGTCTCCGCCGCCAGCCTCCGGCAGGGGAACGCGCAGTTGCTCTGACCAGATGCCCTCGGCCTCCGCAATCGCCAGCAGCAGTTTGGGTCCGGCCGGCACCACGATTTCGCCGCCGTGGCACACGCCCCCATTGCGCGGATTGGAGCCGTCGAGGGTATATCGGATCGTGCCCGTTGGAATCGCCTTGAGAGTGACACGGCGCGCCCCATCGCGGTACATGGTGTCATACTTCAGTGTGATAGAGTTGGCTTCGGCGCGAGGGTCGCCGGTTTCATGTTCACCGGTTGAGTCCACGGCCAGGAACGACACCAGAAGCGCGGTCGTCTCATGCCTGCCGTTATGAACGACAGGCGAATTGATCGTGGCAGGGCTTCCCCCTTCCTCAAAGTGCACTCGGTCACCGTGTTTGGCGCTGACAGAGAAGGTGACGCGTCCGGTCGCTTCGTCGCGGGCGATGCGGGTCACGAGGACGCTGGTCTTATCCCTCGGAAATGGTCCCTTGCGGATGTAACCAGCACCTTGATCGCGCCACACATCTTTGCGAAACGCGGCGGTCTTCATGTTTTCATGCCCGCCGGGCGGTAGGAAGTACCACTCCGGCTTGCGCGCCGCCGTTTCCAGAAGATCGCGCCAGGTTGCCTCCTGTGCTGTGAAGACGAACGTCTCGAATTCGGTGCGCAGCCCGTCGCTCTCCACGTCGGTGCGCAACTTCCGTTGGTCCGTCAGCGTATCCAGAATGGCGAGCTGGCCGACGAATGCGTTCTCCGCGAAATCAAGCTTCAGGCCGGTACCCTCAAGTCGCCCCGAGCTTATGTCTGGGAAGTAGAGCTGCGTGAAAGTCTCACGCAGAGCGGAGTGAAACCGCCCCCTGTAGGAGTCGACAGCAGCCTTTGCCTGCTGCATCTCTGGCTGGGTCTCGCCCATCCTCTGCGCGACAAACTCGGCAAGCTGGTCCTCCGCTGCCTTGAGGTAGGCGGCGGTCGTGGAAGCCTGAGTAAAGGTTTCCGATCCGGACAAAAACATCAATCGATTGCGCCAGGTCTCGTTATCCCAAAACGCCTTGAGGTCGGAACTGAGTCCCGCGTGCGTTGGTTGGCTCACTACAAGGAGGACTTCATTGGGTCCCAGCGCGGACCGAATGTCTTCAATCGTAGGGAACACAAGAAGCTTCTGATACGCGGTCCGCCGATCTGCGGACCTCTGCGGCGTCGTGGCGTTAGGGTCAAAGGTTTTGCGCAGGTAGGCTTCCACCTCTTTTCGGCGCGCGTCAGGGTTCATCAGCTCCGCGCGATCGCGGATCGCCGAGCTGACATTCTTGACGTTGCGATAATGCCAGCGACCATCAGTGCGGCGGTGCAAATACCAGCTTGCCTCTTCAAGCCGTGTGACGAGACCTATGTTCGCAGATGAGACGTCACGATCCGGCGCGCAGAGGTATGCGGCGATTTCTTCCGGCGTCAGACCCTGGAGCGCGTGGGGACCGATGGCGAGTGATGCAAGATAGAGAAGCTTGGCAGAGTCGCTCGCTGTTTCGGCGCCCGGTTCACGGGCAAGCACCTCCGCTATTGCGTTGTGCTGGGCGTCCGCAACGTCGCGGCTCCGGGCGTTGGTCAGTGATGGGTTGATGCGTTCCAGCGTCGCGGCAACGTCTGGATCGGCGAGCGCCAGGGCATGAGGGTGGATCAGCATTGCTCGCTGCGCGCCTCCCGTGGTCCATAGATCGGCGACCATTCGACGGCCAAGGCGCAACATCTCACGCGTCTGCTGGAAGCCCTGGTTCTCCCGAAAGCGCGCAAATAGCTCATGCAGGCCCGGGTGAAATGGGTAGCTGTCCGGCACCTCGTGCGCCCACCGCTCGAATGAGCCGGGCATCACGCCCTGCTGGACGGCGGTGCGATATGCGGCTGCGTAGGCTTGGCCGACGGCGCGGCGGTCGGGTTCGTCCGGAATGGTCTTGAACAGCCTGGCGCGAAGGATGGCGTAGAGTTCGGTGCTGTCTAGGCGGACGGGTATGATGTCGAGTGCGCCACGAGAGATCTCTTGTGTGGCGTTGTCGATGGCTTGCTGGATGCGCACGCTGCCATCGCCCCACGCGCCTGCCAGATCACTGATCACGAGACAGGTGTTGGGAAGGCGGCCACTAACGATCGCATTCATCAAGTTGGCTAACGCGAGTGCAAGACGGTCGGCCTCGGTAGTGCCCGGACCCGCAGCTTTGGAACCCAGGTTGACGAAAAATGGGGGCAATTCGTCGAGCAGAATCAGCGCGGGCTCATCGCCTATCACTCTTGCCCAAGTGGTCGGGCCGGGTACCTCCGCGGATCGCTGCCAACGGTGCTCACAGCCCAGCAGCCGGAACAGTGTGACCCAAAGGTAGTCGGGGGAGTCGGTCTCCCGGCCGCTGAACGCAGCGACTCGGACCGGGCGATCATCTGCTGCGACTCCGATGCGGCCAAGGATGCCGCGTCTCTCCGAAGGTTCACGAGCGAGCAGCCCTGCCGCGATCAGATTGTGGGTCTTGCCGCCGCCCATGGCTTGCTTCAGACGGAACAGCCCCTGGTCGCTTCGTCCCATGAGACGTTCAAAAACCTGCCGCAGCAGGACAATCATTCCCTCCGTCAAATGCGTTTCGGCAAAGAACGCCTGTGCGTCGAGCGTCGGG
This sequence comes from Acetobacteraceae bacterium, assembly GCA_003151425.1. Classification (GTDB taxonomy): domain Bacteria; phylum Pseudomonadota; class Alphaproteobacteria; order Acetobacterales; family Acetobacteraceae; genus Palsa-883. The sequence continues at coordinate 1,365 of PLXO01000210.1, read as the reverse complement.
AGATCGGAAAGCTCCGCGACGGTATCGCTCTGCGTCGCTGAATAGACCGTTTGCCTCGGCTTGCTTAGGCGATCGAGCGACAAGCTGCTTGTCGCCGCGGCCATCACTGTTTGCGCCATAGCGCCCTCCCCGTTCGGCAACTCCACCCAGCGAAAGCACCATCAGAGGCTTATCGGCACCCACTGATCGCAAGTCGGCGAATTGCGGCAATCTCTCTCGGGCCGACCGATCAACGCAAGGGGCCGATGACCCGGCGCCTCCTCGGCCAAGGGCACAATGCCGCCCCATCGCGTATACGCAACGCCTCTGTGCCGCCACCCCGTTCGTCTTGCGCGTGTGCGCCGGCCCCATTCCGGGCGCCCCGCGGCCCGCTGCCGTATTTGCTCGGCACCGGCATCCGGACCGAACGGAGACTGCCCGGACGAAGCACCGGCCAAGCTGCCTCCAAAAGAATCTTTCACCGCGCACATTGTTCGCTTGCTTTAGCACGCGGACAAGAATATAACTGCATTCGCACGCGAACAAGCGAACGGGTTACCGCCATGGCAGTCTACGGATACGCGCGGGTCAGCACCTCCAGGCAAGCCGAGGAAGGTGAGAGCCTGGACGTGCAACAGCGGACCGTCGCGGGCTATGCGCTCATGCTCGGCCTGACCGTGGACCGGATGTTCATCGAGCGGGGCGTGTCCGGTTCGGTTCCCCTCTCGGAGCGGGCGGAAGGTACCGCGCTGCTGGCGACCCTGAAGTCCGGCGACGTGCTGATCACCCCGAAGCTGGATCGTATGTTCCGGTCTGCCCTGGACGCGCTCGACGTACTCGCCAAGCTGAAGGCCCGCCAAGTCAGCCTGCACATGATCGACCTCGGCGGTGACGTGACCGGCAACGGCATCTCCAAGCTGGTTTTCACCATCCTGTCCGCAGTCGCCGAAGCCGAACGGGATCGCATCCGGGAGCGCGTCACCCAGGTGAAGCGGGACCAGCGCCAGCGCAACCGCTACCTCGGCGGTCTCGTCCCATTCGGCTTCCGGGTCGGCGAGGACGGCAGCCTTGTGCCTGCCGCCGCGGAACAGGTGCTGATTGCCCATGCCCGCGCTCTACGTGCGGACGGCGCCACCCTCCGCGCGATCCAGGCAGTGCTAGAGGCGCAGCACGGCAGGAAGCTGTCGCTGGACGCGCTGCATCGCGTGCTCGCCGAGACGGCGCGACCGCCGGAAGGGACGCCGAACCATGACGCTGTCGGCAACCGGCCGGACGCCGAGGCACCACATGTCGGTTGAAAAGCGTTGGATCATCCTGACTCCGGGCGGCGGGCACGTCTCGATCGGTCGTCACACCGATCCGTCGGAGGCCGAGATCGAGACTGCT